>JAZBOT010000058.1:0-49822 GCA_036351295.1 Gammaproteobacteria bacterium
CCGCATGAAGAACCACAGCACCGGCAGCGCCGCGATGGTCAGAACCCCGGCGATGGTGACAAAGCGCAGACTCAGCCCCGCCAGGAAGATCACGGTGATGCCGGTCAGCGCAATCAGTATGGCCGTGCCGAGGTCGGGTTGGAGTGCAATCATGCCGACCGGCACCGCGACCAGTATCAGCATCCCCGCAATGAGCAGCAGGCTGGGCGGCAGCGCCCGCTCGTGCAGCAACCAGGCCAGCATGGCGGGCACGGCCAGCTTCATCAGTTCTGAGGGCTGGAAGCGAATGCCGATGTCGAGCCAGCGCTGGGCGCCGCCACCCATTTCGCCGCGCACCAGCACCAGCGCCAGCATCGCCAGGCCTGCGGCGAACAGCCACGGCGCCGCGCGCCGCATCCAGGCGGTGTTGACCTGCGCCAGCGCCAGCATCACCAGCGCCGCAAAACCGATCCGGGCGCCCTGACGCAGCACCGCATCCACGTTGTTGCCCGAGGCGCTGTAGAGCACAACGGCGCCAATCGCCAGCACGGTGCAGACACCGAGCAGCAGCGGCGGGTCGATGTGGACGCGGTAGAGGAAGCGCGTGAACAGGCCGTTGCGGCCCGGGCCGGCTGTGCTGGTGGCCATCATCGCCTGGCCTGCTGCGGCAGCGTTTGCTGCAGATACGCGTCAATCACCCGGCGGGCCACCGGCCCCGCGACACCGCTGCCGCTGCCGCCGTTTTCGACAATGACCGCTACCGCAATACGCGGATCTTCAATCGGCCCGAAGGCGACAAACAGAGCATGATCCCGCATCCGCTCTGCCAGTTCGGTCTCATCGTATTCTTCATCCTGCGCGACGGTGAACACCTGGGCGGTACCGCTCTTGCCGGCCATCGACCAGGGCGAGTTCCGGCCCAGCGCGCGGGCGGTGCCGCGGGCGTCGTAGACCACACCGCGCATTGCATCGATGACCTCATCCCAATACTCCGGCACTGCGACGGGCACCGGCGGCAGCACAACCGGCTCACGGATCGTCAGTTCACCGGTCACCGGGTCCGTAACCCCGCGGACGATGGACGGCTGAAAGCGCTGGCCGCGCATGGCAATGGTTGCGGTCGCATGAGCCAGCTGCAGCGGTGTGGCCAACAGGTAGCCTTGCCCGATGCCGGTGATGACGGTCTCGCCGGGGTACCAGACCTGATTTTCGCGGTCGGCAAAATTGCGGCGCTTCCACTCCCGGCTGGGCACCAGGCCTTCGCTTTCAGGGCTGATATCGATACCGGTGCTGGCGCCAAACCCGAAACTCGCGAGGGTCTGCGCCATGCTGTCAATCCCGAGCTCATTGGCAAGGTCATAGAAATAGGTGTCGCAGGACTGCGCGATGGCGTCGTGCATGTCCACCATGCCATGTCCTTCCGGTTTCCAGTCACGGTAGCGGTGCGAGCTGCCCGGCAGGCTGAAATGACCGACGCAGTACTTCCGCTCGCTGGCCGTGATGGTCTCCTGCTGCAGGCCGGCCAGCGCGATGATCGGCTTGATGGTCGAACCGGGCGGATACTTGCCGCGCAGGGCCCGGTTGAACAGGGGCTGATCGGCATCGGTCTGCAGGGCACGAAAATCCTCGCGGCTCAGCCCGGATATAAACGCATTGGGGTCGTAGCTGGGGGTGCTGGCCAGCACCAGAATTTCGCCGTTGCGCGGATCGATGGCCACGACCGCGCCACGCTGTTCACCGAGGGCCTCTTCGGCTGCGATCTGCGTGGGCATATCGAGGCTCAGCACCAGGTCCTTGCCGGGAACCGACAGCTCGGTATCGAGGTTCTGCATGACCCTGCCATGCACGTTGACCAGCACGTCAGCATGCCCCACGGTGCCGTGCAGCTCCGCTTCGTATGCCCGTTCGACTGAAACCTTGCCGATGTATGAGGTGCCTGAATAGGCGGCCGCGTCGAGCCGTTCCTGATCCGCGGGGCTGATACTGCCGACGTAGCCCAGCGCATGGGCGGCCACGGTGCCGTAAGGGTAGGCGCGCGCGAGGCGGGCGCGAATCTCCACGCCCGGAAAGTAGGGTCGCAGAACGGCGAACTGCGCCACCTCGGCGTCGCTCAGCCGCTGGCGTATGGGTATGCTGTCAAAGCGACGCTTGCGCCTGACGAGCTCACGCACGCGCTCAGCATCATCTTCATTGAGGATTCCGTTGCTCACCAGAGCGCTCAGCGTGGCGGCCATATCCGGTACTTGTTCAGGCGTAATCTCGAGCTGGTAGCTCGGCGTGTTCTCCGCCAGCACCCGGTTGTTGCGGTCGTAAATCAGGCCGCGCGTCGGCGGCAGCGGCTGCACGCGAATCCGGTTGCCCTGCGACTGCGCCGCGTAGTAGTCACCGTCAATGAGCTGCAGCACCGCAAGGCGCGCCGCCACCAATCCGGTCAGCAGCAGTGCGATCGCCGCGCAAATGACCACCCGCACGGTGAACATCCGTTTCTCGCGCCAGTGATCCTTAATTTGAGTTGCGCTGTGCATCATTGCCTTTCAAGCCGTTCGCCTAGTAGCTGCCCCGGCTGCTTTCGTTCTGTACCCGCACTCGGTCGAGCATGCCCATCAGGACCGGCCACACCAGTGTGCCACTGATCACCCGCGGCCATTGCCGCAACCCCAGTGTACCCAGCCCGGCAACCCCCTCTACGAGTACCTGCAGGAAAGCGTTCAGGGTCAGCAGTGCAAACACCGTCATCGTCAGCTGCCACAGCGGGAAGATGCGAATCTGCAAATGAAACCGCAGGGTCATGTATGTGACAACACAGAGCGCGAAAGCGTTCTCGCCCAGCAGCTGTCCGTGCAGAATATCCAGGCTCAGGCCGACCACAAATGCGGTGAGCAGGCCGAAACGCTCCGGCCACATCATGGTCCAGTAGACCAGCACCATCGCGGGCAGCGGCGGTCGCAGCGGCTGCAGTACTGCGGGCAACGGGGCGACCTCCAGCGCGACCGCCACCAGCAGCGCGACAACGGCGGGCCAGATGCGCACGGCTCGCGCCATCTACGGTTGCTCGTCGCCGGCGGCCGCGGGTACCGCGGGCGCTGCCGGGACAGCCGCCTCGCGTGGCTTGATCAGCAGCACCTCCCGAATCCGGTTCAGCGCCGCCGCCGGCTGCGCCGCCACCTCGAGGAACGGCTGGCCGGTAGTGCTCTGCACGGTGCGGACAACCCCTACCGGGTACCCGCTGGGAAACTTGCCGCCGAGCCCGGAGGTCACCAGCAGGTCGCCCTCGCTGACGTCGGCGTTGCGAGGCAAATACGGCAATGACAACCGGTCCAGTTCGCCGGTACCCACGGCAATGGTCCGCAGCCGGTTGCGGGCGATTTCCACCGGCAGCGCGTGGTCGACATCCGTCACTAGCATCGCTTCCGCGGAAAACACCCGGTCGCGGGTAATCTGCCCGACCACCTCGTCGGCGTCGATCAGCGGCTGGCCGACAAAGATGCCGTCATGGCTGCCTTTATTAATGACGATCATGTTGCGGAACGGGTTCAGATCGATAGCCACGATTTCGGCAATCAGCAGGTCCTCGGCGACTCGCGAGGTGGAGTCCAGCAGCGCCCGCAGGCGAGCGTTCTCAGCCTGCAGCGCCGTCAGTTTCTGCAGCCGGGCACTGCGCGCCAAAGCTTCGGCCTTCAGCCGCTGATTCTCTGCCAGCAGTTCGCTGCGGCTCATGAAGGTCTCGTTGACCGAACGCCGCAGGTTGGCCGGCGCGCTGACCAGCAGCTCCACCGGGTAGAGCAGCACCGACAGGGTCTTGCGCACGCCCGTCAGGTACTCGTTACGGTGATCGAGCACCATCAGGGTCATGGCGATGATGCACAGGATGAAAAGCTGCGGGCCCGGGCTCGCGTTGCGAAAGCGGCCCGGCTCCCGGTCCACGGTAGTCAGTGCCATAACCTGAGCATACCCGACAACAACAATGCATGGATGATGGGCCAGATAGCCCGGGCGAGCAACGGCCGCGCGGCGCCCGGCCTCACTCCTGGGCGAATACGCCGGGCCCCTGCTCGTCAATAAGCTCGAGGATGCGGCCGCCGCCGCGGGCTACGCAGGTCAGCGGATCGTCGGCGATCACGACCGGCAGCCCCGTTTCTTCCATCAGCAGCTTGTCGAGGTCGCGCAGCAGGGCGCCGCCGCCGGTCAGCACAATGCCGCGGTCGGCAACGTCCGAGCCCAGTTCCGGCGGGGTCTGCTCGAGAGCGCCCTTGACCGCGCCCACGATACCCTGCAGCGGCTCCTGCAGCGCCTCGAGTATCTCGTTGCTGTTGAGGCTGAAGCTGCGCGGCACGCCTTCCGACAAGTTGCGGCCGCGCACCGAGATTTCCTGCACCTCATCGCCAGGGTAGGCGGAGCCGATTTCGTGTTTGATCCGCTCGGCCGTCGCTTCACCGATGAGGATGCCGTAATTACGCCGCACGTAGTTGATAATGGCGTCGTCGAAGCGGTCCCCGCCGATGCGCACCGATGCGGCATAGACGATGCCGTTCAGCGAAATCACCGCCACCTCGGAGGTGCCGCCGCCGATGTCCAGCACCATGGAGCCGCGGGCCTCATGCACCGGCATGCCGGCACCGATGGCGGCCGCCATCGGCTCGTCGATCAGAAACACCTTGCGGGCTCCCGCACCCTCGGCGGATTCCTTGATGGCCCGACGCTCGACCTGCGTGGAGCCGTAGGGCACACATACCGCGACGCGGGGGCTCGGGCGAAAGAACCGGTTGCCATGCGCTTTGCGGATGAAGTGCTGCAGCATCTTCTCGGTGACCGTGAAATCAGCGATCACCCCGTCTTTAAGCGGCCGGATGGCGGTAATGTTGCCGGGCGTGCGGCCCAGCATTTCCTTGGCCTCGGCACCGACGGCCGCCACGCTTTTGCGCCCGCCGCCCGCTTCCTCCCGGATGGCCACGACTGACGGCTCGTCGAGCACGATGCCGTGCCCACGCAAATATATAAGTGTGTTGGCGGTGCCGAGGTCGATCGACAGGTCGTTAGAGAAATAACCCAGGAGGTTCTTGAGCATGAGGCGGGCTCAGAGTATGTAAAGTGCGCGTACTCTAGCAACGGGGGGGATTTTGGGCAACTGCAGGTGTATGATGACGCGCCTTCCAATGCTTGCAGCCCACGTGGCGCGGAACCCGTCGTGACGATTACACGCACAGACATCGAATACGTCGCTCACCTGGCCCGGCTCGAGATCGACCCGGCCGAGCTCGACGGATATGTCAGCAAGCTGGGCCGCATCATGGATTTCATCGATACGCTGGAGCAAGCCGATACGGACAGTTTGCAGCCGATGGCGCACCCGCAGGAAATGGCCCAGCGGCTGCGTCCCGATCAGGTGACCGAGACCGACCGCCGGGATGAATACCAGCGCAACGCACCGGAGACGGCCGACGGCCTGTATATCGTCCCGCGGGTTGTCGAGTAGCGGCCGCTGATGAGCGATTCTCGTCTCACGGTCATGGAGATGGCGCGCCGCCTGCAAGCGGGCGAGGTCAGCAGCCGCGAGCTCACCGCGGACTGTCTCAGCCGGATTCAGGCGCAAAACCCCGCGCTCAACGCCTTTATTGCGGTCAGTGAGGCCGAGGCGCTGGCGGCGGCCGATGCAGCCGATGCCCGGCGCCGCGCCGGCGATGCGGGTCCGCTGACCGGTATCCCCATGGCGCACAAAGATATTTTTTGCACCGCCGGGGTGGCCACGACGTGCGCATCGCGCATGCTCGAAGGTTTTGTGCCGCCCTACGACGCAACGGTGGTGGCGCGGCTGGCGGCCGCCGGAGTGGTCTGTGTCGGCAAGACCAACATGGACGAGTTTGCGATGGGTTCCTCCAACGAAACGAGTTACTTCGGCCCCGTGCTGAACCCCTGGGATCATGCCCGCTCGCCCGGCGGCTCGTCCGGCGGTTCCGCCGCAGCGGTCGCCGCGGGCCTGGTGCCGCTGGCGACTGGAACGGACACCGGTGGCTCGGTGCGACAGCCGGCCGCGCTCTGCGGCATTACGGGTTTTAAACCGTCTTACGGGCGCGTGTCGCGCTACGGCATGATTGCATTTGCGTCGAGCCTCGATCAGGCTGGGCTGATGGCGCTGACCGCCGCTGATATTGCGGCGTTTCTGCAAGTTATTGCGGGCGCCGACGAGCGCGATTCGACCTGTGCGGATACGCCGGTACCGGACTATGCCGCCGCGCTCGAAACGGCCGTCACCGGCAAGACCATCGGCGTTCCGGGCGAGTATTTCGACGCAGGCCTGGACCCCGACTATGCGGCCGCGGTAAACGCTGCGCTCGATATCTATCGCGAGCTGGGGGCGACCATTAAGCCGGTTTCCCTGCCCAACCTGGCGCTGGCGGTCCCGGCCTACTACGTCGTGTGTCCCGCCGAGGCATCGAGTAACCTGGCGCGCTTCGACGGGGTGCGGTTTGGTCATCGCGCGGCTGCGGACGACATCGAAAGCCTCTACAAGCGCTCGCGTTCCGAAGGTTTTGGCGAGGAGGTGCAGCGGCGCATCATGACCGGCACCTACGTCCTTTCGGCCGGCTACTATGACGCCTACTATCTCAAGGCGCAGCGCGTGCGCCAGTTGATCAGCGATGACCTGCAGCGCTGCTTTGAGGATGTGGACATTATTGCCGGGCCCACGACGCCGACGCCCGCCTTCGAGCTGGGCGCCAAAACCAGCGACCCGGTGCAGATGTACCTTAACGACACCTACACCGTGTCGGCCAATCTCGCCGGGTTGCCCGCCATTTCGCTGCCGTGTGGCCTCGTCGGCGGGCTGCCGGCGGGCCTGCAGCTGATCGGTCCGCACATGGCCGATGCGACCGTACTGAATTTTGCCCATGTCTATCAGCAGGCCACCGAGTGGCATCTGCAGGCACCGGGAGGCGCTGCCTGAGATGGAGTGGGAGACGGTCATCGGCCTCGAAGTGCACGCGCAGCTGGCGACGCGCAGCAAGATCTTTTCCGGCGCCAGCACGGCCTATGGGGCGGCACCCAATACGCAGGCTGACCTCGTGTCGCTCGGTTACCCGGGCGTGCTGCCGGTACTGAACGCCGAAGTCGTGGTCATGGCGGCGCGCTTTGGGCTGGCGGTCAACGCGACCGTGGCCGAGCGTTCGGTGTTTGCCCGCAAAAATTACTTTTATCCGGATTTGCCGAAGGGCTACCAGATCAGTCAGTACGAGCTGCCGATTGTCCACAGCGGTTATATCGACATTGAGCTGGACAACGGTGAGCTGAAGCGCATCGGCATTACGCGGGCGCACCTCGAGGAAGATGCCGGCAAGTCGCTGCATGAGAACCTCGCCGGTAAGACCGGTATCGACCTCAACCGTGCGGGCACGCCGCTGCTGGAAATTGTCTCGGAGCCCGATCTGCGGTCCGCGGCCGAAGCCGTCAACTACCTGCGCCGCATTCACCAGCTCGTGCGCTACCTTGATATCTGTGACGGCAACATGCAGGAAGGATCGTTCCGCTGTGATGCCAATGTCTCGGTGCGGCCGCGCGGCCAGCAGGAATTCGGCACACGCGCCGAGTTGAAGAACCTGAATTCATTTCGCTTTATCGAGAAGGCGATCAACTTCGAGGTGCAGCGCCAGATCGACATCCTCGAAGAGGGCGGGGCGGTGGTGCAGGAAACCCGCCTGTACGATTCTGACCGTGACGAGACGCGCCCGATGCGCAGCAAGGAAGAGGCGAACGACTACCGCTATTTCCCGGACCCGGACCTGCTGCCCGTGGTGATCGATGCGGCGTTCCTGCAGGCCGTGCGCGCCGACATGCCTGAACTGCCGCGTGCGCGGGCCGAACGCCTGCAGCGCGACTATGCGCTGAAAGCCGACGACGCCGCGGTGCTGACAGCGTCGCGTCCGTTTGCCGACTATTTTGAGGCCGTTGTTGCAGCGGGCGCCGACGCCAGGCTGGCGGCCAACTGGGTCTGCGGCGAGCTCAGCGCGGCGCTTAACCGGGAGGGGCTGGAGATTGACGCGGTGCCGGTAGGCCCGCAGGCGCTGGCCGGGCTGCTGGCCCGCATCGCGGATAACACGATCTCGGGCAAGATCGCCAAGGACGTGCTGGCGCTGATGTGGGAGTCCGGCGCCACGGCCGACGCGATTATCGAGACGCAGGGCTTGCGGCAAATTACCGACAGCGGTGAGCTGGAGGCGCTGGTTGCCCAGGTACTGGCGGACAGTCCGGCGCAGGTCGAGCAGTTTCGTGCCGGCAAAGAAAAAGTGCTGGGCTACCTGGTCGGGCAGGTCATGAAGGCCACGCAGGGCAAGGCCAACCCGGGGCAGGTTAACGAACTGCTGCGCGCGCGCCTGCAGGCGGACTGATGGTGACTCCTGTGCGCTGCGGTAACCCGGATGACTGATGCCCGCGACACACTGCGGCGCTTCGTGTTCGAGCATGAGGAAATTCGCGGCAGCATCGTTCGGCTGGACGATACCTGGCAAGAGCTGCGCGCGGCCGATACGTACCCGCCCGGCATTGAAGGCGTGCTCGGCGAAGCGCTGGCCGCCACGGCGCTGCTGGGGCGCAACCTCAAGTTTGACGGCCGTCTCACGCTGCAGGTGCAGGGCGGCGAGCATGTCAGGCTGCTGGTCATGCAGGCCGATAACCAGCTGCGGGTGCGCGGACTCGCGCGCTTCGGCGATTCTGTGCCGAATGAATTCGCAGCGCTCGTCGCCGGCGGCGCGCTGTGTGTAACCGTAGAGTCGGGTGCCAAAGCGGAGCGCTATCAGAGTATTGTCCCGCTCAATGAGCCATGCCTGGCGCAATGCCTCGAACACTATTACCGGCAGTCGGTGCAGCTGCCGACAGTGATGTTGCTGGCAGCGGATGCCGGTCGGGCCACCGGGCTGATGCTGCAGGCGATGCCGGAGCGCAAGGCCGGCAGTGGTCGCTGGCAGCGGCTGGTGCAGGAGCTGGCGGGGCTGGACGCGTTGCGGATGAGCCGCCTTGAAGATGCCGTCCTGCTGGGTGCGCTGTTCCCGGACGATGACATCCGGCTGTTCGAGCCCGAGCCGGTGAGCTTCCACTGTGACTGTTCGCTGGAGCGGATTGAAAACATGCTGCGCATTCTCGGCCCGAATGAGCTGGTTGACCTGATCGCCAACCAGGACCCGGTTGAGATTCGCTGCGAGTTTTGCAATGCCGCGTACCGGGTGTCGGCCAGCCGCATCATGACGCTGGTGGCTGAACTGAGCGGCGCCAGCGGTTCTGCCGTGCATTAGCCGCCGTTCGCCGGCTCTTTACAAACATAAAGAAAAGTTTATATTACAGCTCCCATGGAACTGGGAGCCGCAGTCAACACCCTTAAAGCCGCCGCTGACTCCACGCGGCTGCGGCTCCTAGCGCTGCTGGCGGCCGGCGAAGCGACTGTGGGCGAGCTGCAGGCGGTACTGGAGCAAAGCCAGCCGCGCGTCTCCCGCCACCTGCGCATCCTGGTCGAAGGCCAGCTGGCGGAAAAATTCCGCGATGGCCACAGCATCTATTACCGGCTGCCGGACGATGTCGCCGTTCGCAGCCTGGTCTCGGCCCTGCTGGCCCAACTTGCTTCGGATGAGCGCACGTTAACCGCTGATCGGCGCCGTATGGAGCATGTTCGCAACCAGCGGGCCAGTGCAGCCTGGTCTGACAAAGAAGTGCTGCTGGCATCCGGCCGGGCGATGATACCCGGCCTTGCGGCGGACAATGATTTAGCCCGCGCTTTCGACGAAATTAGTGGCGATTTTGGCCATTTTCTCGACATCGGTGTCGGCACAGGTGCCACGCTGTGTTATCTGGCGCCGCGGGCGCAGGCCGCAACCGGCGTCGATATCTCGGCGTCGATGCGGGTCGTCGCCCGCACGCGGGTGCGCTCGGCCGGACTGACGCATTGCACCGTGCGCAAGGGTGACATGCATGCGCTGCCGTTTGCGGATGCCTGTTTCGACACCGTGCTGCTGGACCAGGTGCTGACCTTGAGCGCCACGCCGCGGCAGGCGCTGCGCGAGGCAGCCCGCGTGCTGCGTCCGGACGGCAGGCTGCTGGTGCTGGACCGCTTTGGCCCGGTGCGCTCGCGGCTGGGCCGGCCTGCCACCCTCGGCGGGCTGGCCGAGAACCAGCTGGCCGTGATGCTGGCCGAGGTCGGGTATCGCGCCGGCATCCGGCGTGACCTGGCGGGTCGTTTGCCCGGATTTGCTCTGCTGCTGGCTACGCCGGCGCTGGAATTTGGCGCGGTCGTGCCACGTTCAGCGGGCGCAACGGCCGCCGGCAGTCCGAGGTCACTGGCATGAGCGTTGCCACGGCACCACTGGTCTCCTTCGAATTTTTTCCACCCAAGACACCGGAGAGCGAAGCGTTGCTGTGGCGCACTGTCGAGCGTCTGGCGCCGCTGGCGCCGCGGTTTGTCTCGGTCACCTACGGTGCTGACGGTTCCACCCGTGATCGCACGCATCGCATCATCAGCCGTATCAACCGCGAAACCGGCCTGACCGGCGCGCCGCACCTGACCTGCGTGGACGCCACGGTGGAGGACGTCAACGCCATCGCCAAAGATTACTGGGACGAGGGCGTGCGGCATATCGTCGCACTGCGCGGCGACCCGCCGCAGGGCCAGCAGCACTACACCCCCTGCGCCGGCGGCTACAGCTACGCCGCTGACCTGGTGGCCGGCCTGCGCAAAGTGGGCGATTTCGACATCTCGGTGGCGGCCTATCCGGAAACCCATCCGGAAGCGCGCAGCCCGATCAGTGATCTGGATAACCTGAAGCGCAAGCTTGATGCCGGCGCCACCCGCGCGATTACGCAGTTCTTTTTTGATCCGGCCGCTTTTTTGCGGTTCCGTGACTTAGCTACAGCGGCCGGCATCACGGCACCCATCGTGCCCGGCATCCTGCCGATTTCTAATTTTGCCTCGACCGTGGGTTTTGCGCGGCGCTGCGGTGCCAGCGTGCCGCAATGGCTGCATGAGCGCTTCGCTGGACTCGAGGACGACGCGGAAACCCGCCAGATGATCGCCGCCAACCTGGCAATCGAGCTGGTTGAGAAGCTCCAGCAGCATGGCGTCACCGAGTTTCATTTTTACACGCTGAACCGCGCTGAACTGACGTACGCCATTTGTCATTCACTGGGCTTGCGGCCGACCGCCGGTGGCGGCGCCCGTGGCTGATGCCATCCGGCGTCGCGAGCAGCTGCACGCGCTGCTCGGGCAGCGCATTGCGGTGCTGGACGGCGCCATGGGCACGATGGTCCAGGCGCACCGGCTGCAGGAGTCTGACTACCGGGGCGAACGGTTCGCTGACCAGGCGGGCGAACTGCGGGGCAACCATGACCTGCTGACGCTGACCCGCCCCGACATCATTTCGCAGATCCACCGGGAGTTTCTGGAAGCCGGTGCCGATATCATCGAAACCAACACGTTTAACGCCAACGCCATGTCGCTCGCTGACTATGGTTTGCAGGCGCATGTTGCCGAACTCAACGAGGCCGCCGCACGACTCGCCCGCGCGGTAGCCGATGCAGTGGCCACCGCCACCGGCACGCCACGTTTTGTCGCCGGGGTGCTCGGGCCGTCCAGCCGCACGGCCTCGCTGTCGCCGGATGTCAACGACCCCGGCTTTCGCAACGTCACTTTCGAGGAATTGCGCGCAACTTACGCGGACGCCATTGCGGCGCTGGTCGCCGGCGG
Source organism: Gammaproteobacteria bacterium (assembly GCA_036351295.1). Lineage (GTDB taxonomy): Bacteria > Pseudomonadota > Gammaproteobacteria > Steroidobacterales. Next base: position 11,696 of record JAZBOT010000058.1, read on the forward strand.
CGCCGATTTCATCCTGATTGAAACCGTCTTTGACACGCTCAACGCCAAAGCCGCGATTTTTGCGCTGGAAGAGTTCCGCGAGTCCACCGGCAACGATATCCCGGTGATGATTTCCGGCACGATTACCGATGCCTCCGGTCGCACGCTGTCCGGGCAGACAACCGCAGCCTTCTGGAATTCGGTGGCGCATGCCCGGCCCATTGCGGTGGGGCTGAACTGCGCCCTCGGCGCGGCGGACCTGCGCCCTTACGTCGCGGAGCTCGCGCGGATTGCCGGCACTCACGTCAGCGTGCACCCGAACGCGGGTTTGCCCAACGAGTTTGGCGGCTACGATGACACCCCCGACTACATGGCCGGCGTGCTCGGCGAATTTGCGGCCGACGGTCTGCTGAACATCGTCGGTGGCTGCTGCGGCACGACGCCGGAGCATATTCGCGCCATCGCCGAAGCCGTGCACGCGCACCCCCCGCGAGCCGTGCCGGACATCGCGCCCGCATTACGACTGAGCGGTCTGGAACCCTTCGAATACGGCCCCGACTCGCTGTTCGTGAACGTCGGTGAGCGCACCAACGTCACGGGCTCCGCCCGCTTCAAGCGCCTCATTAAGGAGGGCGACTATCCGGCGGCTCTGTCGGTCGCTTTGCAGCAGGTGGAGAACGGCGCGCAGATCATCGACATCAATATGGACGAGGGCATGCTGGACTCCGTGGCAGCCATGCAGCGCTTTCTGACGCTGATCGCCGCCGAGCCGGACATTGCCCGCGTTCCGATCATGGTCGACTCGTCCAAGTGGGAAGTGATCGAGGCGGGACTGCGGTGTATTCAGGGCAAGTCCGTTGTCAATTCCATCAGCCTGAAGGAAGGCGAAGCCGCGTTCCTCAGGCAGGCCCGACTGCTGCGCCGCTACGGTGCCGCGGTGGTGGTCATGGCCTTCGATGAACAGGGCCAGGCAGAGACAGCCGAGCACCGCGTGGCCATCTGCAGCCGGGCCTATGAACTCCTGACGCAAACCGTCGGAATCCCGCCGCAAGATATTATTTTTGACCCCAATATCTTCGCCGTGGCCACCGGCATACCCGAGCACAACGATTACGCCGTGGCGTTTATCGAAGCCACGCGGCGCATCAAGGCGGAACTTCCACATGCGCTCGTCAGCGGCGGAGTGAGCAACGTATCATTCTCGTTTCGCGGCAACGACCCGGTACGCGAGGCGATGCACTCGGTGTTCCTGTACCACGCCATTCGCGCCGGGATGGACATGGGCATCGTCAACGCCGGGCAGCTCGCCCTGTACGACGATATTCCTGCCGAGCTGCGCACGGCCGTGGAGGATGTCATCCTCAACCGCAGCCCGGCGGCTACTGAAAACCTGCTGGCCATGGCCGCGCGCTACCAGTCGCAGGGTGGTCCGGTGGCGGAGGACAAGGTGGCCGAGTGGCGCGAGCTGCCGGTCAATGAGCGGCTGAGCCACTCGCTGGTGAAGGGTATCGACGAGTTCATCGTGGCCGATACCGAGGCGGCCCGACTGGCTGCGGCGCAGCCGCTCGACGTCATCGAAGGGCCACTGATGGACGGCATGAATGTCGTGGGCGACCTGTTTGGTGAAGGCAAGATGTTCCTGCCGCAGGTGGTCAAGTCCGCCCGGGTGATGAAAAAAGCCGTGGCTCACCTGGTCCCGTACATCGAGGCGGCGCAGGAGGGCGAAGCGCGCAAAGCCGGCAAGATCATCATGGCGACGGTCAAAGGCGATGTGCACGATATTGGCAAAAACATCGTGGGCGTCGTGCTCCAGTGCAACAACTTTGATGTGGTTGATCTGGGCGTCATGGTGCCGGCCGAGAAAATCCTGCAGGCCGCGCGCGACGAGAACGCCGACCTGATCGGTCTGTCCGGCCTGATCACGCCGTCTCTCGACGAGATGGTGCACGTGGCCCGCGAAATGACCCGTCAGGGTTTCAAGCTGCCGCTATTAATCGGCGGCGCAACCACGTCCCCGGCGCACACGGCGGTCAAGATTGACCCGGAGTATGCGGGCGCTGTGGTCTATGTCAAAGATGCCTCGCGGTCCGTCGGCGTAGCGCAGAAACTGATTGGTGGCGCGGACAGCACCGCGTTCGTCGCCGGCATCAAGGAAGACTGCCGGCTGCGCCGCGAGCGCCACGCGGGCCGCACCGATGCATCGGCCTCCGTGGACCTGGCTGCTGCCCGGGAAAACCGGACGGTGATCGACTGGGGCAACTGGCAGCCCCCGCAACCCGTCCGGCCCGGTCTCCGGGTGTATACCGAAATCCCGCTCGCTGAGCTGGTGGACTACATTGACTGGATGCCGTTTTTTAATGCCTGGGAGTTCCACGGCAAGTTCCCCGATATTCTTGACGACGCGGTCGTCGGCGAGGCGGCGCGGGCGCTGTATGCGGATGCCCGGGCAATGCTCAAATCAATTGTTGCCGAGGGCTGGCTGAGCGCCCGCGCTGTCACCGGGATATTTCCGGCCAACAGCGACGGCGACGATATCTGCGTGTATACGGATGAGGGCCGCACCACCGTGGCGGCGACCCTGCATCACCTGCGCCAGCAGCGGGTGATGCCGGCCGGCAAGCCCAACCGCTGCCTGGCCGATTTTGTTGCCCCCGTCGCCACCGGTCTGGCGGACCACGTCGGCGCGTTTGCTGTGACGGCCGGGATCGGTATTGATGCGAAGGTGCGCGAGTTCGAGGCGGCGCATGATGACTACAACGCCATTCTCCTGAAAGCGCTGGCCGACCGCTTTGCCGAGGCCGGTGCGGAGTGGTTGCACCGACGCGTGCGGGTAGCCGACTGGGGCTATGCCGCAGACGAAGCGCTCAGCCAGCAGGAACTCATTGCCGAAGCCTATACGGGTATCCGGCCGGCGCCCGGCTACCCCGCCTGCCCGGACCACACCGAGAAAGCCACGCTGTGGCAACTGCTCGACGTGGACAACAACGCGGGCATTACCCTGACCGAATCGTTTGCGATGCTGCCCACGGCGGCCGTGAGCGGCTTCTACCTGGCGCACCCGGCGGCGAGCTATTTTGCGGTGGGCAAAATCGGTCGCGACCAGGTGGCCGACTATGCCGCCCGGAAAGGCATGAGTGTTCCGACCGTCGAGCGCTGGCTGGCGCCGATCCTCGGCTACGATCCGCGCGCCGCCTGAGCGGCTGCACCGCACACCGGGCAAGCCGGCCGTGCCGGTATCGCAATGCGCCGGCTGTTGCCCGCGAGCCCGTCATACAGCCAGACCGCGCCCTGCAGGTCACTGGGCAAGTCCAGCACGACTTTGATCGCTTCGGTTGCCAGCATGCAGCCGACCGTGCCGGCCACCGGCGCAAGAATGCCCTGACCGGCGCAGTCGAGCAGGTTTTCGTCTGCCTCGTCGTACAAACAGCGGTAGCAGGGGCTGGGTTGCCGGTCGAACCTAAACACCGCGACCTGGCCCTCAAAGCGGATGGCGGCGCCGCTGACCAGCGGTACACCCTGGGCGGCGCATGCCGCGTTCAGTTGCCAGCGCGTTGCAAAATTATCGGTGCAGTCGAGCACGACGTCGGCTGCGGCGACCGCAGCCGCGAGCATCGCGTCGTCGAGTCGCCGGCTGATACCCGTGACGCTCACCGACGGACTGATTTCCCGCAGGCGGAGCGCCAAAACTTCCGCCTTGGGCATGCCGGCGTCGGCGTCGCGGAACAAGTTTTGCCGCGGCAGGTTGGTGATATCGACGGTATCGAAATCGATAATCTGCAGGTGGCCCAAACCGGCGCTGGACAGGTAGTGCGCCGCCGGCGTGCCGAGCCCGCCGGCGCCGAGCAACAGCGCACGTGCGGTTCGCAGGCGTGCCTGTCCGGCAGCGCCTACCGCGCCCAGGCTGATTTGCCGGCTGTAGCGCAGGTTGTCGTCGGTGGGCTTCATTGCTTGTTCTCCTCTTAAGCCCCGCGCCGGGCGCAGCTGATGCGCGGGTGGCCGGCCAGGTCGGCATGGTGACTGAGCTCCGTAAATCCCGCGGCGCGCAGGAGTTCGCTAACCGCCGGCGCCTGGTCGAAGCCATGTTCCAGCAGCAGCCAGCCGCGCGGCTGCAGCCAGCGGGGCGCTTGCGCAATAATATGCCGGATTGCCCGCAGCCCGTCTTTGCCGCTGTACAGTGCCTGCGCGGGTTCAAACTGCAGTTCCGGATCGGTCAGCCCCGTGTCCGCTGCACCGATGTACGGCGGGTTGCTGATGATCATGTCAAACGGTGCCGCATTGGCCAGTGCCCCGAACCAGTCGCCGGCACGGAACTCAATGCGCCCGGGTGCGTGGCGGGAGGCGTTCTGCCGCGCCACCTCAAGCGCCTCTGCGCTGATGTCGGTGGCGACCAGCTGCAATGCCTGCCGCTCGGTGGCCAGCGCCACCGCAATGGCGCCGGTACCGGTGCCGAGTTCGAGCACGCGGGACCGGTCGTCGGGGTCTGCGAGCCGGCAGAGCGCCTGTTCCACCAAACCTTCGGTCTCCGGACGCGGCGTGAGCGTAAACTCGCTGACCGCGAACGTCAGCGACCAGAATTCCTTGTGACCAACCAGCTGCGCCAGTGGCTGGCCGGCGACGCGCCGGGTCAGCAGCGCCCGGTACACGGTCTGGGTATCCGGGCCGCAGACGGCATCGGGGTTGGCATAGAGCCAGCTGCGGGCGCGGCCGAGCGCGTGACCGAGCAGGAGCTCGGCGTCGAGCCGCGGGCTGGCGCTGCTCGGCGTCAGGGCGGCGCAACCCGCGGCGAGCGCGGCGCGCACGGTAGCAAGACTGGCAGAGGAGGTCGGCAAGGGTGAGCGCTCAATAGTGGTCTTTGTTTAATGGGCCGGCAGATTCTATAGTAGCTGCCGGACACTAGCCGGATCACAGCCACGATGAGCCGTCACAGCGACAAAGCCGAAACCCAGTGTATACATGCGGGCGCTACCGTAGATCCGGTCACGGGTGCGGTCATGCCGGCCATTTACACGAGCTCGACGTTCGAAAACAACGCCTTCGGTGACCCCCGCGAGTACGTGTATTCCCGCGGTGGTAATCCGACGCGTGCGGCGCTGGAACGCACGGTTGCGGAGCTCGAAGGTGGCCTGCGGGGCTTCGCCTTTGCATCGGGCATGGCGGCGGTGGCAGCGGTGCTTGACCTGCTGCCCGCCAACAGTCATGTCATTGTGCCCAATGAAGTCTACGGGGGCACGTTTCGCCTGCTGGACGATATTCGCGCTCGTTCAGCGGGGATCACCACATCGTTTGTCGACTTTCGCGACCCGGCCAACGTGGCGGCGGCGTGTCGCCCGGAAACCGCGCTCGTCTGGTTTGAGTCGCCGACCAACCCGCTGCTGAGCGTCCTCGATATCGCCGCCATTGCGAAGGTTGCGCACGAGCACGGAGCGCTTGCCGCGGTCGACAACACCTTTGCCACACCCCTCAATCAGCAGCCGCTGCAGCTGGGTTGCGATATCGTGATGCACTCCACGACCAAGTACATTGGTGGCCATTCCGATGTGATCGGTGGCGTTGCCGTGGTGCGGGAGGCGGCGCTGGCTGACCGGCTGGCTGGTGTTGCCGCGATAACCGGCGGCATCGCCGGGCCCTTCGACGCCTATCTTGCGTTGCGGGGTATCAAAACGCTGGCGCTGCGCATGGAGCGCCATCAGGCGAATGCGCTGGCAATTGCGCTGTGGCTGGAACAGCAGCCACGGGTGCAGCGCGTCATTTATCCCGGGTTACCGGCGCATCCGCAGCACGCGCTGGCGCGGCAGCAGATGCAGACGGGCTATGGTGCTGTGGTCAGCTTTGAGCTTGACGGCGATCAGGCGGCCGTCGCGGCCTTCATGAACCGGCTGCAGATCTTTGCCATTGCCGAAGGCCTGGGCGGAGTCGAGAGCCTGGTTGGCCATCCGCGCACCATGAGCCATTCGCGCGTGCCCGAAGCTCGCAAGGCCGAGCTCGGCCTCACCGAAAACCTGGTGCGCCTGTCCGTGGGCATTGAGCACATCGACGACCTGATCGCCGACCTGCAGCAGGCGCTGGCCGCCTAGAGCGCGAGCCAGTCGGGCAGGGTCAGGCCTTTGCTCGCCAGAAATTCGCGGTTAAACAGGCGCGCGCGGTAGCGCAGCCCCGAATCACACAGGATCGTCGTGATGACGTGGCCGCGACCGAGTTCGCGCGCCATGCGCACCGCGCCCGCGACATTGACGCCACTGGAGCCGCCGAGGCACAGGCCCTCCTGGCGAATCAGGTCGTACACGAGCGGTATCGATTCGCTGTCCGGAATCTGAAACGGCGCGTCGATCGGCGTGTCCGCAAAGTTCGCGGTAATCCGACTGGTGCCGATACCCTCGCTGATCGAACCTCCCTCGGCTTTCAGTTCGCCCGTGGTGAAATAGTTGTACAGGGCCGAGCCGGTCGGGTCGGCGAGGCCGATGCTTACCTCGGGTTTGTGTGCCCTGAGGCCGCGAGCCGTGCCGGCCAGCGTGCCGCCGGTGCCGACCGCGCAGATAAAGGCGTCCACCTCGCCGTTGGTCTGCGCCCAGATTTCTGCGGCGGTGGTGGCGCGGTGAAACTCGCGGTTGGCGACATTATCGAACTGGTTGGCCCACAGGGCACTGCCCGGATCGGCGGCGTTCAGTTCTTCGGCAATGCGCCGGGACTGGTGCACGAAATGCCCCGGATCTTTAAACGGGCACGCCGGCACGAGACGGACATCAGCCCCGTAGGCGCGCAGCGTATCGACCTTGTCCTGGCTTTGGTTGTCAGGCATGACGATGATCGTGGGGTAACCCAGCGCATTGCCCACGACGGTGAGGCCGATGCCGGTGTTGCCGGCCGTGCCTTCGACAATGGTCCCGCCGGGGCGCAGCAGCCCGGTGGCTTCGGCGTCGCGGACAATGCCCAGCGCGGCGCGATCCTTCACTGAACCGCCGGGGTTCATAAACTCGGCCTTGCCGAGGATTTCGCAGCCGGTGGCGTCAGACAGGTGATTCAGCCGAATCAGCGGCGTGTTGCCAATGCATTCCGTCAGCGGGGTGTAGTGCGTTTGAGTCATAAGAGCGGTGGATCCTGAACGGCTATTTCTCTTCGATAGCGGCCAGCTGGTGCGCCTGATGTTCGGCCACCAGCGGCTCGATCACGCTGCTCAGGTTGCCGGCAAGAATGTCGTCGAGCTTGTACAGCGTGAGGTTTATGCGGTGGTCGGTGACCCGACCCTGCGGGAAATTATACGTGCGGATGCGTTCTGAGCGGTCCCCGCTACCCACGAGGATTTTGCGCTCGGCCGCCTGCTCGCGCGCCTGCTTCTGTTCCTGCTCATCGAGCAGCCGCGCCTTGAGCAGCGACATCGCGCGCGCGCGATTCTTGTGCTGCGAACGCTCGTCCTGGCATTCAACGACAATGCCGCTTGGCAGATGCGTCAGGCGCACCGCCGAGTCGGTTTTGTTGACGTGCTGCCCGCCCGCGCCGGACGCGCGATAGGTATCCACCCGCAGGTCCGCCGGGTTGATCTCAATATTTTCAAGCTCAGCCGCCTCCGGCAGAATGGCGACGGTGCAGGCGGACGTATGAATGCGCCCCTGTGATTCTGTCTCCGGCACCCGCTGGACGCGGTGCGCGCCCGATTCGAACTTGAGGCGGGAAAAGGCCCCGCGGCCCTCAATCCGGCTGATGATCTCCTTGAAGCCACCGTGTTCGCCTTCGCGCTCGCTGAGGATCTCGAGGCTCCAGCCCTGACTTTCTGCAAACCGCTGGTACATCCGAAACAGGTCGCCGGCAAACAGCGCGGCCTCGTCACCGCCCGTGCCGGCGCGAATTTCCAGAAAGATGTTGGCATCGTCCCGGGGGTCGCGCGGCACCAGCTGCTTGCGCAGCTGGGCCTCCAGCGCCTCGCACTCGGCAGCGGCCGCCTGTGCTTCCTCGCGTCCCAGCTCGCGCAGCTCGGGGTCGGCATCAGCCAGCATTTCCTCGGCTGCCGTCGTGTTGGCCGCTGCGGCTTCGTAGCGCGCAAACAGCTGCGCCACCGGCTCCAGCCGCGCGTATTCCTGCGACAGCTCACGGAACCGCCCCTGATCGGCGATGATTTCGGGGTCGGACAGCAGTCCGCTCAGCTCCTCGAAGCGGCCAACCAGTTGCTGCAAATTGTTAAGCAGAGATTCTTTCATCGCGGGCGTTCGGCGCTCAGTTTGACGGTGGCGAATGGCGCCAGACTATAGCAGCAAGCGGCCGCACGGTAGATGCCCGACAGGTTGGTCACGGCGGAACCCCAGCCGGGGCCCGAACAGCGGTATGATCGGCCGATGCGCTCATTAACTCACGTCAATTTGCTGTCGATAGGTGCCGCACTCTGGCTGGCTGCCTGCAGCAGCAGCGGCCTCGGTGTGGCGCGGGTCAACCCGATTGAGAGCCAGTTGGTGGCCGAAATTGCCCTCGAACGCGGTGACTACCGCGCCGCCGTGCAGGAGTACCTGAAAGTTGCGCAGCAGGTAAAGGACCCGGAGTACGCGCGCCGTGCGACTGAGCTGGCGACCGAATACGGTTATGACGGTTACGCGCTTGCCGCAGCTGAGCGGTGGGTGCGCCTGGCCCCGGACGATGCAGAAGCGCACGCCTATCTCGGGCGGCTGCTGACGCAGCGTGGCCAGCTCGATCGGGCCTGGACCAGTCTCGAGCTGGCGCTCGGGCCGAGCGCCGAGCGCCTCGATCAGGACTATGCGCTGCTCGCCAACGACCTCGCTACCAGCGGTGCCGCGCGCCAGGGACTGGCTCTGTTCGAGCGTTTCAATGCCACTTACCCCGATAACCCGGGCATCACCCGGTCGTTGGGAGAGCTCGCTGCCCAGGCCGGTGATTTCGATCGGGCCGTCACCGCGGTGCGCCAGACGGTGGCGCTGCGCCCGGATTGGGATGACACGCGCATGTGGCTGGCGCGGTTGCTGCTGGCAACGGGCGAGAAGGAGAGCGCCTTCGAGCAAATGGCCTTCGCGGTCGAGATGAACCCGGGGCTGGAGCGCGAGCTGGAGTTTGTCCGGTTGCTGGCCGCTGCCGGCGAGTTGCAGTCGGCGCAGGAACGGCTGGAGCGGCTCACGGCGCGGTTCCCCGGCGAAGCCAGCATACCGCTGGTACAGGCCGGGTTGTACGAGCAAGCAGGTGAGACCGAGGCGGCCGAAGCGATTTATCTGGCGCTATTGGCGCGCGGTATCTACCGCAACGAAAGCTTGTGGAATCTCGGCATCATCGCGTTTTCCCGCAGTGACTACGAAGGTGCCATCGGCCTGTTTGGTCAGGTCAGTTCGGGAGAACGCCTGGAAGCCGCAACGGTGGCGTCCAGTCAGGCCTATCTGCAGCTGGAGAATCCCGACGCAGCCCTGCAGGTGCTGCGCGATTTTGCCGAATTTTACCCGCAGCGCGCCGCCGCCATGCAGCAGCCGCAGGCGCAGATTCTGGCCGCGGCGGGCCGCTTTGACGAGGCGCTTGCGGCAACCGATGCGGCCTTGGAGTACCAGCCGTGGAATACCGCCGTCTGGCTGTTTCGGGGTGGTCTGTTCGAGGAAACCGGTCGCATGGACGCCGCCGTTGACGCTTTCAAGACCGCCTGCAAACTGGCGCCGGATGATCCCACCACGCTCAACGCTTATGGCTACACGCTGACGATTGCGACCCGCAAATATGCGGAGGCGCGGCGCTACATTGAGCAGGCGCTGGCGCTCGAGCCTGAGAATCCGGCCATCATGGACAGCATGGGCTGGGTGCTGTTCAAGCAGGGCAAGCCCAAGGAGGCGTTGCCATGGCTGCAGCGGGCGCATGACAGCCTGCCTGACCCGGAAGTGGCGGCGCATCTCGGTGAAGTGCTCTGGGAGCTGGGCAGGCGCGCGGAGGCCGAGGCCGTCTGGACGGCAGCCGCGGCTGAATTTCCGGACAACGCGGTGCTCGCCGAAGTGCGCGAGCGCCTCGGCAATTGATTGCCCGACGGCTGGCGGGGCTGGCCGGCCTCGCGGTGCTGACCGCGGCCTGTACCTCGCTGCAGGCTCCGGCACCTGAGCCGACGTCGGCCGACCGTGATGCCCGGCTGCAGGCGCTGAGCCACTGGCAGTTGCGCGGCCGGGTGGCCTACAAAGACCCGGATGGCGGTGGCGGGCAGGCAAGTTTGCGCTGGGACCAGGCTGACGCGGTGAGTCGGCTGCGCCTGGCCGGCCCGTTTGGCGCCGGCGCCGTCGCCATGACCGTGGAACCCGGGCAGGTCACGGTCAGCGACGCGCAGGGCGAGCGCGAACTGCAGTATCTGGGCCCGGATGCACTGGAGACCTTGCTGCGCGCGCAGCTGGGCTGGTCATTTCCGGCCGCGGCGGCGCGCTTCTGGATGCTGGGCATCGCCGACCCGGCGGCCCCGGCGGTGCAGGAGTTTACCGCCGCGGGTGAGCCGGCGACGCTGACGCAATATGGTTGGCGGGTCGAGTATGAGCGCTTCGCGGAATTTTCCGGCCTCGAGTTGCCGGTCAAGCTCACCATGTCGGGTGAGCACGGTCGTTTGCGCGTGGTGGTTACCGACTGGCGCTTCGATCGCGGTGCCAACTAGGGCATCCGCAGCGCCGCCGCGTGCGGTTTGACACCCCTCGCACCGCTAAGGACAATAGCGGCGCGCTGACGGACAGCGGCAGCGGCCAGCGGTCACGCAGAGGTGGCAACGGTGTGTTGCCGGACGCAATCAATACTGGGGCGTAGCCAAGCGGTAAGGCAACGGGTTTTGATCCCGTGATTCGCAGGTTCGATCCCTGCCGCCCCAGCCAATTTTCGCACCAGCTGAGTTAGCACAAGGTTTTTTGATCAGGGGTTATTGACTGTGACTAGGCAAACTCAGGACGCGCTCGCCAACCTGTCGATATTGTCAGGTAATTCCAACCCGGAACTCAGCCGCCGCATCGCCCGTGCCCTGAATGTGCCGATTGGTAAAGCCCAGGTCGGTCGGTTCAGTGACGGCGAGATCAATGTCGAAATTCTGGAGAACGTGCGCGGCCGCGATGTCTTTATCATCCAGTCCACGTGTCCGCCGGTGAACGACAACCTGATGGAGTTGCTCATCATGGCGGACGCCTGCCGGCGTGCCTCGGTTGCCAGCATCACCGCGGTAGTGCCGTATTTTGGCTATGCCCGGCAGGATCGCCGCCCGCGTGCCGCGCGCGTCCCGATCACCGCGCAGCTCGTTGCCAGCATGATCGGCGAGGCCGGTATTGATCGGGTCCTCACCATTGACCTGCATGCGGATCAGATTCAGGGTTTTTTCCCGATTCCGGTCGACAATGTCTATGCGTCGCCGGTGCTGCTCGGCGACGCGTGGAAGCAGGATCACACCGACATGGTGGTGGTGTCGCCCGATATTGGCGGCGTGGTGCGCGCCCGGGCGCTCGCCAAGCGGCTGGACGACGCGGACCTCGCCATCATCGACAAGCGGCGGCCGCGCGCGAACGAGAGCCAGATCATGAACATCATCGGCGATGTTGCCGGCAAAAACTGCATCATGATTGATGACATGATCGATACCGCGGGCACGCTGTGCAAAGCGGCCGATTTTGTCAAGAACGAGGGCGCTCTGCGGGTGGTGGCCTACATCACCCACGCGGTGCTGTCGGGTCCGGCCATCGACCGAATCAATGCCTCCCAGCTCGACGAGCTCGTGGTGACCGACACCATCCCGCTGCGACCCGAGGCCCTCGAAAGCCCCAAAATCCGCCAGCTGGGGGTGGCCGAACTGCTGGCCGAGACGATGCGGCGCATGTCCCAGAACGAGTCGGTCAGCTCGCTGTACCTCGACTAACCCGCCGGCCGCCCGTTTGTTGCGATGCAGCGAGTCGCCGGGGGGCCGCGCCAATGCGCCCCGGCAGGCGTTTATCTGCTATGATCGCCCGCCCTCATTGGGGGCATTAAGCGAGCCGCATGGTCGAATGTCGGTTCACAGCGCTGTACGACAGCAATTATCAGGAGAAACAACATGTCAGATTCACTCGATCTGGTTGCCGAGTTTCGCGAGGACACAGGGAAAGGTTCGAGCCGCCGCCTGCGTCGTGCCGGCAAAGTACCAGCTATTATTTACGGTGCGGACCGTGAGCCGCGCAAACTGACTTTTGACCACAACGCGTTGCTGCGGGCAACCGAGAGCGAAGCGTTCTTTTCGAGCGTGCTCAATGTGCAGGTCGGTGAGAATGTGCGCCGGGCTATCCTCAAGGACGTGCAGGTGCATCCGGCCAAGCGGCAGATACTGCATCTGGACCTGCAGCGCATCGTCGAAGACGAAGAAATTCGCATGACCGTGCCGTTGCATTACCTTAATGAAGAGAAGGCTCCGGGCGTCAAGCAGTCCGGCGGTACCCTGTCAAAGACCATTACCGAGGTCGAGGTGGTCTGTCTGCCGCGCTACCTGCCTGAGTTTATTGCCGTGGACGTCGGCGCAATGCAGCTTGACGACATGCTGCATCTCTCGGACATCCAGCTGCCCGAGGGCGTGGAGCTGACCGCGCTGCAGACGGAACCGCCGAGTGATGAGGCCATCGCTTCCGTGCATATTCTGCGGGCCGCCTCGGCCTCGGCTGACGATGAAGCTGAAGCCGATGAGTCGGATGATGCGGCTGAGCCGGACGCCGGCGAATAAGCGGGTCGTCGGTATCTGCGGGTCCGCATGCCGGTAGCGGCCATCATCGGGCTCGGTAACCCGGGCGCCAAGTACGCCAACACCCGCCACAATGCCGGGTGTTGGCTGCTTGAGCGTCTCGTTCAGAGTGCCGGCGGGACCCTGGTCACGGAAAAGAAGGTGCTCGGTGATGTCGCGCAAGTGGTGTTGGCCGATACACCGGTCCGGTTGTTCCGCCCGGCCACCTACATGAACGAAAGCGGCCAGGCGGTGCGCCGGCTACTGGACTACTACAAGCTTGCCCCGGCGGAACTTCTGGTTATGCACGATGAGCTGGATCTGCCGCCCGGCACGGTGCGCCTGAAGTCGGGCGGCGGGCACGGCGGCCACAACGGCCTGCGCGACATCATCGCGCACTGCTCGGATCAGTTTATGCGACTGCGCATCGGCATCGGCCATCCCGGCGACCGCTCCCGCGTCACCGGGTTTGTGCTGCATGAACCCGCCGCAGCGGAACGACAGCTCATCGAAGCCGCCTTGCCTGATGCCGAGCGCGCGATCGAGCTACTGCTTTGTGACGGTCGCGAAAAAGCCATGCATTTTTTGCACAGCTAGCCCACGTTGCCGACCGGCGCCGGCTCAAGGCTGGCGGGTTGTGCCCGGCCGGCCGCCGTGTAGGGGAACTGCTCGAACATACCCTGCACCGCATTCTTGACGCTGAGCCCGAGGTTGCCCAGCACTTCATCGGTGATCTTGGACACGCTCAGGCCTTCCCAGACCACGCCCCGGGTGCTGTTGTCGATAATAGTCACGTACAGCGACCCCTCGGTGTACTGGATAATGCGCTCACCGCCGCCCCAGCCGCCGCCCCAGGCGCCGCCCCAGCCGACACCGGGCCCGTAAAACCCGGGGCCGTAGCCGAAACCGGGACCAAAGCCCGGATACCAGAAACCCGGATAGCCACCCCAGCCGTAAAAGCCCGCGCCGCCGGCCGAGGGCGTGGAGCGGATTTTCTCTTGTGTCACCAGGTCAAAATTGAAGCTGACGTCGGCGTTGTCGGCCGCGTAAACATAGCCCCGCGCCTGCATTTGCGCGCTGATTTCAGCGACCAGGTATTGCGTCAGCAGTGAGCGCACCTCACGGTCGCCGTCGGTGCCCAGTTTGCTGGCGAAATTGAAGGTCTTATATTGCCCGAACTGAGCAACCGGACTCTCGTTGCTGTACGTCTTCGGGTAGGTTGAGCATGCCGCGGCCAGCAGCGCAACCGCTGCCAGCGCTGTCCAGCGCAAAATAGAATTTAAGGGCTTAGCCATCATTGCCTCCTGCTGTCAGCGGCACGTAACCGGGCGCCGTATAGTTGAACTTGGCCAGGATATCCGCCACTGCTGTGTTGACCGCGAGTTCCAGGTTTTCCCGGACCTCGTCGGTGATACGCCCGACAGTTACACCTTCCCAGGCCAGTTCTTTCTTGTCAGCATCGACCAGATCGATGTTGAGCGTGCCCTCGGTGTATTGCGTGACGCGCGTTTCGTAAGTGTTGTAGCCACCGTATGCCCCGTAGTAGCCGCCACGATACCCGTAATAGCCCATAGGCATCGGCGCTGACGGTGTCGAGGTAGTGCGGATTTTTTCTTCGGTGTTGACGTAAAAATTCACGATCATGTCCGGGTCTGCAGCCCGCGTATAGCCACGCGCCTGCAGTGCCTTGTCGGTCGCGGCAATTAAATAGTTGCTCAGGATCGACCGGTAGCCTTCCCGCTCATCGGTACCCAGTTGCGACTGGTAGTTGTAAGTCTTGTAGGCCGCGATGTTGGCGCCCGGGTTTTCGTTGATGAAAATCTTGGCCGGTGACGAGCACCCGACCAGCAACGCGAGCGCCGCTGCAGCTGCCGCTCGGGCGAGAGTCGAACGAATGGGCGTTGCAATGTGCATACCGGGAGCTCCAATAGCTGCTGTAAGGCTTAAAGCATAGACCGGCTGACGCGCCGCCGCCAGCAGGCCGATAAGTGAATCGCAGACCCTCAGGCCGCGCGCGGCCTGTGCAATGTTCGACAACTGCGGAGCAGTCGAGTTCCGCCCGAAGCTAAAGCAAAACCCATTATTTACAATGACTTAGTGGGAGCTCGCTTATTCGATCAGCGGAATTTCGCCGGCCATGTCGAAGTCGACGAGCGCATCCAGCTTGTTTTCCAGCTGGAAATACCGGGTCACCTTCACGTCGGGCAAAATTTTGCGAAACTTCTTCACATATTTCTGCTTCAGCTTCAGCATTTGCTGCTCATACCGGAGGGCGTCATCCAGCAGCTGCCGGGCCGTGGCTTCGTCCATGGATTCGAACCGCGCCGCATAATCAGTGATGACCTTAACGCGCAGGTTTCCGACCTTCTTGCGGGCCGCCGTGTACTCGTCGTACAACGGCCAGAAGGCTTCTGCCTCATCGGCTGTCATTACCATCTGGCTCATGATCAGCACTTTGCGTTCAGTTTGCGCGAGAGTGCGGGCTGCCTCGATATCATTGGTGTAGTCCGCCACCGCAGGGTTCACCTGAGCCTGAGCGAGTGACGTCGTTGTAAGCGCGAGCAGTAACAGAACGGTACGGAACATAATCAGTCTTCCCAGGTTGGACCCGCAGCAACGGGCAGAGCGCGCATTATAGGCGGCTGGCGGCCAGGCGCGCACCTTCACCCAACGCCTGAATCTTGGCGAGTGCTATAGCGTAAGGAATGGGCGTCATGCCACAGTTGGTGCAGGGCAGGATGCGCTCCGGATCGACATACTTCATGGCTTCCTTGATGGTGGCTGCTACTTCCTCGGGTGTTTCGACATGATCCGGGGTGACGGCGACCGCGCCCACCATCAGTAGCTTATCAGACAGGTGCCGCATGACCGACAGCGGTACATGCGAGCTGGCGCATTCCAGTGATACCTGATCCACCGCGCTCTTGTTCAGCCCCGGAAATATCGCATCGTACTGGCGCCATTCGTCGCCTAGCGTCTCTTTCCAGCGGTTGTTTTCCTCGATGCCGTAGCCGTAGCAAATATGCACGGCCTTGGTGCAGCTGAGGCCTTCCAGCGCCCGGTTCAGCGTGGCAATGCCCCACTCGTTGACATCGTCCATTAACACGTTAAACGCCGGTTCGTCGAACTGCACCACGTCGGCCCCGGCGGCTTCCAGCTCACGTGCCTCGGCATTCAGTATTTCGGCAAAGGCCATCGCCATATCGGCACGTTTGCCGTAAAAATCATCGGCGATCGTGTCACAAATAGTCATCGGGCCGGGGAGGGTGATTTTCAGTTTTTTATCAGTCAGCGTGCGGGTGTACTTGAAGTCCTCCAGAAACACCGGGGCCGGTCGTGCTAATTTGCCGGTGACTGTCGGTACCTCGAGGTTGTAGCGGTTGTCCCGAATGCCCATCAGGGTTTTGCGGTTCTGGTCGATGCCTTCGATGCCTTCCAGGAAGCTGTGCACGAAGTGCGTGCGGTACACCTCGCCATCGGTCAGTGTGTCGATGCCGGCGGCCTCCTGGTGCTCAATCCATTCTTTGCACGCACGGCGCTGACCCGCCTTCAGCTCCGCGCCGGACAGCTTCCAGCCGCCCTTGAGTTTTTCGGGTTCGGCGAGCCAGTCGGGTCGGGGCAGGCTGCCCGCTATGGTTGTCGGAAACATGGTTACTCCAGTTGAGTTTGCGGCGGGTTTCTGAGCGCCAAGACTATGCGATGAGGGGGCACTTGGGTAGTCCGTGCCGCCGGTTGCGCCATCATGCAGCCGTCGGAGGCCCGCCCAGCAGCAGCCAGCCGAGGATCAGCACGCCGAGCAACAGCGTCTCGCCCACCATCAGCCCCAGCGCCGGCAGGCTGCCCTTGAGCAGGATGCGCGGGTTCGATTTCATCCCCAGCGCGGCGATGGCCATGACCAGGAACAGCTGTGACAGCGCCAGCCCGCCGGTGGTGACGGCCGCGGGCAGCACCTCGAATGTTGCCAGCAGCATGCAGGCGACAAACCCCAGTATGAAAAAGGGCAGGGGCAACTTGCCGGGCGTGCCCTTGGCATCCCGAAATACAAACGCCAGCCCGAGGAACACGGGGATCAGCAGCAGCACCCGAAACAGCTTGGTAATGGTGGCGAAGTCCCCGGCCTCGATTGACACGCTGTAGCCGGCGCCGACGACCTGGGCAACATCATGGATGGTGCCGCCCAGGAAAACGCCGCTGGCGCGTGCATCAAGGCCCAGCTGTGTGGCTATGAGCGGATACACCACCATCGCGATGGTGCTGAGCGCCGTGACGGTCAGCACCGTAAATACCACCTGTTTTTCGCGATCCGGGTGCGGTGGCAAAACCGCCGCAATCGCCATGGCCGCCGACGCGCCGCAAATCCCGACCGACCCGCCCGTCAGCAGCCCGAAGTCTCGCGACCGGCCAACGCGCCCGGCCAGCAGCATCCCGGCCGCAATGGTCAGGCCCACTGCGCCGGTGATTACCAGCAGGTTCGTCAGCCCGATCGACTGCACCTGCCCCAGTGTGATGCGCAGGCCCAGCAGCGCCACGCCGGTGCGCAGTATGGCTTTGGTGGTGAAGTTGATGCCGGTGCAGCAGCGTTCCTGCTCGGCCAGAAAGTTCATCGCCATGCCGAGCAGCAGCGCGAACAGCATCACCGGCGCCCCGTAGCGGTCGGCCAGGTACATGGCCGAGAGTGCGGTCACGAAAGCGATCGCGACGCCCGGGAAATTGGCGCGCAGTTCCGGGCCGAGCGACCGTGCGGTAAACCGCCCTGTCACCGGCGCTGCTCCTGAGTCGCTGTCCGTGCCAATCGCGTTCCCCCGTGCTGGCTGTCATCAGCGCCGCCGTTGCGGACGGGCGCGGAGGCGAGTACAGCATTTTTGGCCGGCGCTGTCTCTATAACGGGCCGATTTGGGCTAGTATGCCCGCCTGTTTCGCGGCCCGTCTTTCAGGAACCCGGTGAGCTCATGGCCATTCAATGTGGAATCGTCGGTCTGCCCAATGTGGGCAAGTCCACGCTGTTTAATGCACTAACGGCGGCGGGCATCGCAGCCGAAAACTACCCGTTTTGCACCATTGACCCTAACGTGGGCGTGGTCACCGTGCCGGACCCGCGCCTCGCCGCGCTCAGCGCGATCGTCAAGCCGCAGAAGACCCTGCCGGCCACCGTTGAGTTCGTGGATATCGCGGGCCTCGTAGCGGGTGCGTCGAAGGGTGAGGGGCTCGGCAACAAGTTTCTGGCCAATATCCGCGAAACCCATGCGATTGCGCACGTGGTGCGCTGCTTCGAAAACGATGACGTGACGCACGTGGCTGCACGTATCGATCCCGTCAGCGATATCGAAATCATCAACACCGAGCTGATGCTGGCCGACCTTGAGACCGTCACCAAAAGTCATCAGCGGGCGGTCAAGAACGCCAAGACGGGTGACAAGTCAGCCGTGGCCCTGCGCGACTTGCTGGAGCGCCTGCAGGCCCACCTGGACGCCGGCAACCCGGCGCGGTCGTTCGAGCTGACGGCCGAGCAGCGGCTCAGCCTGCGCGAGCTGCACCTGCTGACCCTCAAGCCGGTGATGTACATTGCCAACGTGGATGAAAGCGGTATCGGCGGCAACGACCACGTCGCCAGCGTGCAGGCCTTCGCCGCGCGCGAGGGCGCCAGCGTGGTGGTTGTCTGTGCGGCGCTGGAGTCCGAGATTGCGGAGCTGGACGATGCCGACAAGCAGGCGTTTCTGGACGATCTCGGCCTCGCCGAACCCGGGCTGGACCGGGTGGTGCGAGCCGCCTACGCCTTGCTCGGGTTGCAAACCTACTTTACGGCCGGTGAGAAAGAGGTGCGTGCCTGGACGGTACGCGCCGGCTCGACGGCCCCGCAGGCGGCGGGGGTGATCCACACCGACTTTGAAAAGGGCTTTATTCGTGCCGAGGTGGTGGCCTACGATGACTTCATCGCGCACGGCGGCGAGCAGGGGGCCAAGGAGGCCGGGCGGCTGCGGCTGGAGGGCAAGGAGTACATCGTCAACGAGGGCGATGTGATGCACTTTCGCTTTAATGTCTGAGGTCTTGCGGTGACCGAGGTGTTCGACAAGCTCGCGCTGTTCGGTGTGTCGACGGGCGTGCTGCTGTCGATAATCGGCGTGGTCTGGTTCGTCAACCAGCGCCTGCTGGGGATGTATGGGGCCAAACCGGGCGAGCAGCATACGCGGCAGATACTGATGGCGCTCAGCTGGCTGGCGGCCATCATTCTGGCTGTCTTGCTGATGCCGGTAGGCGACGCGATGCGAGGCCAGCTGCTCGGCTTTCTCGGTATTTTACTCAGCGCCACCATCGCGTTGTCGAGCACCACGCTGGTCGGCAACGCCATGGCCGGGTTGATGCTCAAGTCGCTGCGCAATTTCCGCATTGGCGACTACATCCGGGTGGGCGAATATTTTGGCCGCATCTCCAACATGGACCTGCTGCATGTCGAGGTGCAGACCGAAGACCGCGACCTGACCACGCTGCCCAACCTGTTTCTGGTCAGCCACCCCGTTACGGTGATCCGGAGCTCCGGCACCATCCTGCATGTGGTGGTTTCGCTGGGTTACGACGTGCCGCGCAAGAAGGCGGAGGCGGCCTTGCTGGCGGCGGCCAACAAGACCGATCTGCTCGAGCGGCCCTATGTGCAGATCCGTGATCTGGGCGACTTTTCGATTTCCTATCAGGTGTCAGGCTTGCTGACGGATATCGACAAGCTCATTTCAACCCGCCGCAAGCTGCGCGCGAACACGGTGGACGCGCTGCACGACGCCGGCATCGAAATCGTGTCGCCTACTTATATGATGACCCGCTCGCTGACGCCCGGTCACGCCGTGCTGCCGCTGCAGACCCCGGTGGGCGAGGTGGAGGAGGACCCGGATGAGGGTTCCGACCCGGACGAGATTGTGTTTGACAAGGCTCGCCAGGCCGAAGAGCTGGAGCTGCACAAGGCGCAGTACACCGAGATGAGTCAGCGTCTGCTGGAGCTTGAGCAGGCACTCAAAGAGGTGGATCCCGCCGATGAGGCTGCACGCCGCCCGGTGCTGCTGGAAAAAAAGAAGCTGGAAGCGGCCATTAACCGGCTGGCCAAGCGCATTGCGGCCGAGGACGCCGCCCTCAACGGCTAACCCGGTGGCCGGCAATCGCCGGGGTCAGAGTAAAAACCTCGACCCCGCATTTGACATGGGGCCAGCCGAATCGCAAAATTCTCGCCCCGCGACCGATTCTGCCGGTCGCTGTATGCAAACCGTGGTGATGTAGCTCAGCTGGTTAGAGCGCGGCACTCATAATGCCGAGGTCGGTGGTTCGAGCCCACCCATCACTACCAATTCAATTGCCCTCACGTCGGCTGCGTGCCCCGGTTAGCAAGGCTTTCCTGCACCTTCACACGGTAACTGCGGCTCACGGGTACCGTGAGCCCCGTCTGCAACCGGACCTGTGTGCTGCGGCCTTCCCGAACCAGCTCGACAATGTACGCCGGATTAACCCAATATGAGCGGTGCGTCTGGATGCCGCCAAGCTGGGTCAGCATGCCGATGGCATCGCTGAAACGCATGAGGATGAGCGCGCTGCCTGCGGTGGTGTAAACCCGGGTGTAATGCTCCTCAGCTTTCAAAGCCGCGATGTCAGTGCCAATCTCCGGCGGCAGCTTTTTCAGCAGCAGGTCATGCCCTGCCGGTTCATCCGGCGGCTCTGCAGCGGTACTGGCTGCTGACGGCATAGCCGGCGAGCGGGGTCCGTAGCCGAATCGTGGATAGCCCAGCAAATAGATGTAAAGCAGGTTGGCGGCTACCCAAATCAGGCTGACCGACAGCCATGCGATAACGGCCTCAATAAAGTAGTCCGCGTCGCCATAGCGCCATGGGAAAACTTGAAAAAAGGCGGAACCCTCGGCCAGGTAGGGCTCGAACAGGGAGTGCCGCAGCGGCGCCCACAGCCCCTGCAGGTTCAAGCCCAGAATGCCGCCGGCAATGAGCACCAGCAGCAGCGGCGGCTGCCAGGGCTTCAGCACCGCTTTTACCAGCCGCGTGCAAATATCGGCCGCCCACCATGCCGGCAGGTTGGTCGCTAGAAAGTAGTAGAAGAAATACCGTTTCTCGACAAAGGTGAAGCTGCCGCTCTCTGCGGCACCGAACAACAGCGCAAGCCCGGTCGGGATTCCGACGTAGAAGCCGGCCAGCAGCAGAAAGTTCTTTTTAAACAGACGGTTGTCAGCGGTCAGGTTCGCGGATTTTGGCGTTGCTGTAGTCATTTCCAGCCGTGAGTTTGGCGGCGAATTATCCGCCCTGTGCAGCGCTTACATGCGCGGGGCTGATTTTTGTCTGACCCATTTATGCAGTATGAACGGGATTCGCGCAAGTCAGCGGCCGCTCAGGCCACCGTCACGGCGACTCGGTGGGAACCGTGAAAAGGCCCTTGCACACCGGCGCGCGGCGGCCAATGGTGGGCCTGCAAGTCACGCTGCTGCGACGCTGAGCGTGGCGGTTTAATGTTCGCCGGGGGTTAATCAAAATGATCATTTCCAATCGATTCGTGCGCGGATCAGTCGCGCTTCTCGCAAGTTCAGGCTTGCTCTGGCTGCCTGTGGCGGCATTTGCTGCGCCGTTGGAGGAGATAACGGTCAGCGCGCGCAAACGTGACGAAACGGTGCAGGACGTGCCAATCTCGATTCAGGCGCTTACCGCCGAAGAAATCGACACGGCGAATATCAATGACATTGCCGACCTTGCCAATTTTGCGCCGGGCCTGGCACTGTTCGAAAACGTCGATCGTGGTTACGGGCAGATCTTTATACGCGGCATGCAAAACACTCCCCCGGTGGGTGATACCACCCGCGAGCTGGCGTCGGTGTTTATCGACGGCATCTATTACACGGGTGGCGTCAGTGGCATCAACACCGACAATGTCGAGCGCATTGAGGTGATAAAGGGTCCGCAGGCTGCATTGCTGGGCCGCTCGACCTTTTCCGGCGCACTCAACTTTGTCAGCAGGACGCCGGGCAACGATTTTGCGGCCAATGTCGGTATTCTGGCTGCCACAGACAGCGAGTACCGGGTCACCGGCTACGTTGAAGGACCGCTGGTGGAGGATAAGCTGGCCGGCAGGGTCTCGGCACGCTACCGCGAATTTGGCGGCCAGTATACCAACAGCTTCAACGGTGCCCCGTTGGGCGAGGAAGAAGATCAGTCGGTTACGGGGCAGCTCTACTTCACACCTACCGACTGGTTTAGAGGCAAGCTGACCGCCACCTACCAGACGCAGGAAGACGGTCCGCCTTCGTCTACCCTGACCGGCAAGGTGCCCGTTCACAACTTTACGTCCCCCAGCGGCGTCACCTTTGTGAGTGGCACCGTGCCGCTCGAAGGGCCGATTGCGCAGAATGCGTTCCCTTCCAGCAGCAGTGACCTGTTTACCTTTGTTCCGCCGGGTCTGGTGCCGTTCGACAGCCTGCCCAACTCGGGGCGCCTTAATTTTCGCGAAACGGGTCGCGAGCGCGACTACTGGTTTGTGTCGCTGGATGCCACCTTCGATCTGGGCAACGGCTACGAGTTGTCGTATCTCGGAGGCTTCTCCGACGAGGAGGCCGCCCGGACGCAGGACTTTGAGCTGTCCGCCGAAGAAAATTATTTTCTGTCCCGGCGCACCGATTCCACTTCCAGCTCGCACGAGCTGCGGCTGACTTCGCCGTCGGAAAACCGGTTCCGCTGGCTGGCGGGGTTGTATTACCTGGAGCAGGAGCTCTACGAGCGCGACCCTGGACCCATCTTTGGCCCCGGAGTGTTCGGGTTTGCGGGCTTGCAGCCGGGCCAGGTTGCTATCCAGGCCGGGCCGCGCGTCATCGTCGACCGCGATATCGTCAATACGGCCGTGTTTGGTTCCGTTGCTTACGACGTCACGGAGCAGCTCACCCTGACATTCGAAGGGCGCTATCAGATTGACGACCTTGAAGACACGGTCGACCGCAGCACCGGGCAAAGTTTCTCCGGCGATACCAAGTCGTTTCTGCCGCGACTCACGGCCGAGTATCAATTTACCGACGACGTATTGTTCTACCTGTTTGCCGCCAAAGGTATCCGGCCCACAACCATTAACTCCCAGTATGCCGGCAGAACCGATGCCGAAAAGGCACTCATTGACGCCGCCTTTCCCGAGCTTGATATTGGCACGCTGGCGCCGGAAGAGGAGATCTGGAGCTATGAACTCGGGGCCAAGACGCGGTCGCTCGATGGCCGGCTGACTTTCAATGCCAACGTCTACTACTCCGATTGGACGGATCGCCAGGACCTGCGTTCTTTGCTGACCGACCTGGATAACGACGGGCTGCCGGACAGCACACTGGTGACCGTTTCTGGTCCGGATGTCGATGTCTACGGCGTTGAGATCGAAACCAACTTTGCGATTACTGAGAACTGGTATGCGGGCTTGGTTGCGGCGCTGAACAAGACCGAGCTGACCGGCAGCGAGAGTGATGCGACGCAGGCGCGCTTTTTTCTGCAGACTTCGCCGAACGGCGAGCGCTTGCCCCAGACCCCGGAGTTGTCGGCCACGGCCATTGCGCAATACACCGCGCAGTTAGGTGGCTCTGGCCTGGAATGGTTCGCGCGCGGGGAGGGTGTATACGTGGGGTCGCGTTACGCGAGCACGCTGAATATTGCTGAAACAGGCGACTCATTTGATATGAATGTCCGCCTTGGGCTTCAAAACGAGCGTTACTCAGCCGTACTGTTTGTGCAGAATCTGTTTGACGATGACACATTCGAATCGCTGCGCGGCAATGCCGATTGTGCCACGACGGCTGCCTGTGCTACTCAGGCGTATGAAGCGGTGCTGCCTCGCCAACGGCAGGTTGGCCTGACACTGCAGGCGCGGTTCTGAACCCACGCCCGCAGACGAGACTGCAACCAGTGAATGCAAAGCATGGCATGGCAGCGGGCCTGCGCCGCCGGGACTTGCTGGCCGGCGGTCTGGGGTTCAGCGCGTTGCTCGCGAGCCTGCCACAGCTGGCCGCGGCGGCAACTGCGACCGCGGGCGACCGATCACTGCGGGTGGGGGCGATCGATTTACGGACCGGAGCCGGCAACGCCGCCACGATGGCGCGCATTGCCGGGAACACCGATGCCCGTGCAACCAAGCATGGTTGGTACCGCGGCCGCATTATGGGTGTGGCGCCGGGGGGTGCGGTGCGCGATCTGCTGGGTATCAAGGGGATGTCCAGCCAGCGCATGGTGCCGCTTGAGGACCGGCCCGGGTGGTCACTGCTGCAGAAAGAAGTCGGCTTGTTTTATGACCTCGCCAGCGGCGCTGTGCTTGACCAGTGGACGAACCCTTACATCAACGAGCGCGTGGATGTCATGCACATCGCCAATCCGTCAGTGGGCCGCACCATCGAGCCGGTGGTTCGCGACAGCGGGTTCTACGATGATCCGGAACAAGCCAAAGCGAATGAGCGACCGTTCATCCTGCCCTGGCAGCAAGCGGGTGACCGCTTGTTCGTCGAGCAGCATGTTCACTTCTGGGCTAATAATCCGCTCGACCCCGAGGTCTGGAAACGCGAGAGCAGTGGTCCCATGCTGCAGGTATCCGACATGATGAGCTTCAATGTGCGGCGTGCCGATGTCGCCAACCCGGAACTGACATCCCTGGAAAACTGGGGCAGCTGGGTGCATGTGCGACCGTGGCAGCCGTGGATGCTGATGGGGACCGCCCCGGGGCATTGCCTGTACAATTGCTTTACCGGGAGTGCCGACACGCTGGACGATATTCCTGCCGACATTGTGGAGCCGGTATCGGCGCGCTTCCCGGCGTTTTTGACGCCGCCCGCCCAGTTGACCCGGTCTGAGCCCAGTCTGACGCGGTTTATGCGTGAGCGTGAGCCTATGCCGGTTGTGCCGGCGAGACGAGGTGAGTAAGTGAGCGTTGGTCGTCGGGAGCTGCTGCGGTGGGCGGTGCTGGGCGCCGCTTTGACAGGCTCAGGGTCGGGTGCACTGTTCGCGCGCACCAGTGAGACTGAACTCGACTCGCTGACAGCGCACATTCGTATGCGCTGTGATCTCAGCCGCGAGCGGACCTACTGGTTTTATACGGGGACTGTGTTCGGCAACGTAATTGGCCAGTCGACACAAGCCATGCTGGGCGTCGAAGGCATCAGTTACAGCCTGCTGGAACCGCTGGCTGACGGACGCTATCGCTACCGTTTTACCGAAGCCGGGTACTATCTCGACCCCACCACCCACACGCTCCGCGAGCGTGTTGTCAATCCGTTTACCGGTAAGTCGTATCGGCCGCAGGCTTACCTGTCGGGTCAGGTCAATGTCTTTGCGCCTGACCTCTCGGTTACGCCGCAGCTGGAGGTTACCCCGCCTGGTCTGGAGTATCGCGGTTCAATATCGCCGCTGCAGACGTTTGCCAACACTGCCTGGTCCAGCGAAGACTTGTTCGTGCGGCTGCCCAACCCGTCCGCCGCCAAAGATTCGCTGCAGCCCGCTTACCGGGTGCAGACGTCGCTGGCGACTTTCACCGTGGATCGTCGGCAGCTGCTGGATACGCCGCGTGGCTTTGTCGATTGTCAGATGAATTACCAGACGCTCGGCAGTTGGAAAGACTGGATGGGTATGGGCACGACCCCCGGCATGATCAGTTCACGCCTGGTGGGTACCAAGTGCACCGTCGAGCAATTACCCGAATACCTTGTGGACCGGATTGGCGCTGATCACGGAGGTTTTTTTTAGTGGCGCGCGCGGCTGCACAGCTCAAGGCCGCCGCGGCGCGAGCGCGAGGCGCGCTCGTGAGCACGGCGCTACTGCTCCTGGCGCAAGGTGCCCTTGCGGCAGAGACGGAATTCCGGCTGATCGAAGGTGGAGGCGGGGTACCGCTGGCCATGGTGGAGTGGGGCAACCGCTCCGGCCCCGGCATTGTCTTGCTGCATGGCTTCGGTTTTTCCTCCGAGTTCTGGCTGCCGCAAATGGCGTCGCCCGAGCTCGACTCGTTTCACATCGTGGCGCTGGACCTGCGCGGCCACGGTGCTTCGGCAAAGCCCTGGAAGGTTGCTGAGCTCGTCGATACGCGGCTGTGGGCCGAAGACGTGGCGGCGGCGATCGCGGCGGCGGGGTTGCAACGGCCGGTAGTCGTGGGTTGGTCGTACGGCGGCTTTGTGGCGATGGACTATGTGCGGCACTTCGGCACGGCCGAAGTTGCCGGCCTGATGCTGGTGGCCTCGCCGGCGGGCCTGACTGAGCGCCTGCATCCGCAGGGCGCCGATCTGCCCGGCGGACCGGCGGCCTATCAGGCTGCGGCCGCGCAGCGCGAGTCACTCAGCACACTCGACAATATTAAGGGCAACGAATACCTTGCCGAGTTGATGACGGCGCAGGAGCTGCCCGATACCGTGCTCCGGCAGTGGACGGCGCAACTCATGCGGATACCCGTCTACGTGACGCGCGGGCTCCGTCAGGGCCGTTCACTCGAAAATAAGGACTTGCTCGGGGCGCTCGAACTGCCTGTGGCGCTGGTGGTCGGCGGCAACGACAAGTCGATGCCTTTCACCGCGCTGGAGGCACTCGCGGACGAAGCTCTGCCGGCCGGCGAATACCGGGTTTTCCCCGCAGCCGGGCACGCTGTATCAACCGATGCAGCCGCTGAATTCAACGCGTATTTGCGGGACTTCGTGCGCCGCGTGAACGAGTAAGCGGCGGCCGCTGAGGTTTGGCTTATGGCGCGTCGAGTGTGAACCCGGCGCAGGCGGAGACAGCGGACCGGGCAGGAGCCCAACCTGTCGCAGAGCGCCAGTCACCGATCGCCGCAATTACGTCCGGGATTGTTGCCGGTGTAAGGTGGATGCGGCCGGCACGGGTCAGCACAGCGGCGCGTTCCGGGTCGGCGCGCCGCAGCCAGTCCGTCAGCCCCACGAAGCCGGCCAGCACAACTTCACGACATGCCGGGGCAAGCTCCGGCTGATGCACCTCGATAATCTGGCCGTTGGCGAGAAAGAAGGCCTCCCTGATCGGTTCCGCCAGCACAATGGCAACGCCAAAAGCGGCAAAAATCTCGCTGTGCTCGAGCGCGCCACTGATGGCCACCGCCCAGCCGTCGGCTTGCTCCGCAAAGGTCAGGCCCTGGGGGTAAATGGTCGAGCCGGCGACGGTGTCGAATAATTCAAGTTCCCGGATCTGTTGCCGACCGCGCACGGGCCCGCGCCCGGAGTTGAGATAAAAAACCGCGTCGTCGCTGTACAACTGCATGACTTCATCAAGGGCATGGCTGTTGTGCGCCTCTACGTAAGTTTGCAGCAGCTGGCGCGCTTCGGCGGCCGTTGTCTGTGCGCGGCCCGGAGCGCTCAGCAACATGCCGAACATGGCCGCAATGACAGCGCTGATTGCGAGCGGCAGACCGACTTTGGCGAAGTGTTGCTGTGGCACCATCATCCGGATTGTTGCACCAAGCGCAGGGCCGCTCAATGCCCGGCACTTGCGGGTTGTCAGCTGCCGTATGCAGCGGTCAGGTTTGTGCCGGGCATCAAGCTGTGACACTGTTAATGGTGCTGCTGACGGTGCATCGTGGCACAGCAACGAGTCAATCCTGAGGGTCTGCCGAATGAAGAAATGTTTCGTCCTGTGGTTGCTGGTTTGCGCCCAGCCTTTGTCTGCTGCCGAGATCGAAAGCGAGACCGTTGTCGGCGGCGCCGGCCTGCCGCTGCAGGTCATCAGTGCCGGTGACCCCGGCAAGCCCGAGATTCTGTTCATCCACGGCTTTTCGCTGAGTTCCAGCAGCTGGACCCAGCAGTTTGAGGCACTGGCAGACGACTACCGCCTGGTGGCATTCGATCTGCGTGGCCACGGCAACTCCGCGCAGCCGTGGGAGGCTTCGGGCTACGCCGACACGGAACTGTGGGCGGACGATGTGGCCGCGGTGATTGCCGCCACCGGTCTCAAGCGGCCAACGGTAGTGGCCTGGTCGTACGGCGGCCATGTGACGCTGGACTACATCCGCAAATACGGCACCGCCAAGCTGGCGGGCCTGTTGCTCAGCGGCAGTAGCGCCGGCATGTTGCCGTTTCCGCCGCCGGACCCCGAGACCGCAAAGCGTTTTAAGCGGCAGACGCAGCTGTCGCTGTCAGCCAATTCGGGCGACCGCTTTGAGGCCGCCCACAGCTTTGTCACCGGCATGGTGGTGCAGCCCCTGAGTCACGACATCATTCACCGTGAGGTGGCGGCGGCGGTGCTGCTGACGCCGCGGGTGCGCATAGCGATGCAGGGGCGCTCGCTCGACAACGCCGACCTCAAAGCAAAGCTGACGTTGCCGGTGCTGTTTGTGGTGGGCAGTCAGGACCGGTCCGCCACCTTCGAGAGCATCACCGCGCTGGCGCCGGAGCTGCCGGATGCCGCCGTGTCGTTCTATGACGAGACCGGCCACATGCCGTTTATTGAGCGTGAGGCCCGTTTTAACGACGAGGTGAAGCGTTTCGTGGCCAGCGGGCTTGCCAGTTTCAAGTCGCCGTAGTGCGTGCGGCAATAGTGATGCCGGGCAGGCCGGCGCCATTGACCTGAGCGACCCGGAGCAGTTGTTTCGGGCCTACCGCAAACTGCGGGTGTCGCTGAACCAGGACCCGGTGTTCTGGTGGATGCGGGCGGCCAAATTCGGCGTGGTCGCCGGTAAAGCCACGCCGCTGTACAACATGGAGATCGGCGTCATCTTCCAGGTGGTGGCCGACACCGCCAGCAGTTTTGCCATGCGCTCGCTCGAGATGGTCTATACGACAGACCCGCGGACCGGCAAACGCATCGACCAGCTCAAAAGTGTTTACACCGGCGAAATGCTGCCTATCAAGGACGTGCCGGTGGGCCCGGTGACGGTGGAGTATTTTGTCGACGGCGGCATGAAAGTGGCCGCACTGCCCGGGTCGGATATTGATGTGGACGATACCCGCAGCGGCTTCACCGACGGCGAGCGGGTCTGGATTACCGAGACCACCAATGCCACCGTGACCTCACGGCAGGCTGAGCGGCCGCCTCTGTTTGTCAGTGATCTGCCAACCTATCAGGGCTTAATGGCTGATCTGAGCAATCAGCGGCTCGCCAGCGCGCCCGCCACGGTGGCGTTTCTGGATGTCAGCAGCTGGACGCAGCGCATGCGGATGGGTGAGCGGCCCGGCACTATGATGACGCGCGGCAACGGCGCCAAGGTGGCCACCTTCGCTGACATGCCCGCCAGCTATCAGCAGCTGGTCAAAGAAGTGCACCCGGAGATCTACAAAGACCCGCTGGCCGCGCTGGAGCGGGATGCCTACGTGTTTGATCGTTAGCGGGTTGCCCGCAGTGTCGCGGGCCGCCACCGGATAAAAAAAAGGCCGGGCAATGCCCGGCCTTTTTTCGGCACTCAAGTTGCCCGGTGGTGAGCTAGCCGCCGAAGCGGTAGTTCACCCGCAGACCCACCTGACGCTTGTCGGGCAGGGTGCCCAGGAAGCCATTTTCGAACACGAAAGTGGACAGCGGCCCTGCAGGGAAAAAGCCGCCGCCGGGGCCCGTGAACGGGGAGTTAATACCCGTGCGAATCTCGTCATTCTCAAAGACGTTGTCGACGTAGGCAATGACATCCCAGCTGTCCGATGTAAACCCTGCGCGCAGGTTCACCAAAGTATAGGCAGCCAGATTGATGGTGTTGGCGACATCCTGGAAGCGCTCATCCTGATATATCAGGTCGCCTTCCAGAAGCAGGTCAACGCCTTCCTCCACCGGGCGCCGGTATGACAACCCGCCGACAAATGCATTCTCCGGCGCGTACTCCAGGCTGTTGCCCGAATAGTCCAGGTTGCACACTAAGTCCAAGACATTACCCATGGAGTCAGTAAGTTCGAACGGGGGGAGACAGTTACCCGCCGCAGCAATCGTCGCAGCGCTACTGCTGTTGGTTAGGAAATCCGAGTACTCCGCGTCCAGGTAGGTGTATGACAGCGTCATCGTCAGGTAGTCCGTTAACAGCGCCGCAACATCCAGCTCCAGGCCCCAGACTTCGGCGGCCGAGGCGTTAATCGGTCGGGATGCTACCTGGCTGTTCCCCATTTCATCCTCAACAATGACCTGCACAGAGGCCTGTTTGTCGGTGAAGTCCTGGAAAAATAACGTGCCGTTAATCGTCAACCGATTATCGAAGAACGTGTTCTTTGCACCCAGTTCATAGACCTCAACTTTTTCCTGGTCAAAGCGCTGGTTGTCGATATTGAACAAGCCGCCACCTACGAGGGTGCTGATGCCTGACGGTTTGCGGCCCTGGGCATACGACAGGTAGAGCAGACTGGTATCGCTCGGAGTCCACTGCAAAGTCAGCTTCGGTGTAAAGAACGAATCGCTGTCCGTGCCAGTAAGGCTGCCTATGGCGGGAGAAATAACTGTGCCAAAGCCCCCGTTAAGCGGCGGCGGGAGGCCCCGCGGATCGAACGCGCGGATAGCGGTGCGCTCGGGCCCGGTCAATTCCAGATCTTCGCTCGTGTAGCGGCCTTCCGCAATCACTGCAAAGTTGTCCAGGAACTCATAGCTCACAAGAAAGTACGTTGACCAGTGTTCCACGTCCCGCCGGTAAAAGTCAGCAACGCGGCTGGGGTCATTAATGTCGGGGCTGAGCAAGGCCGTCGCAGCCGCGCAGTCGGCCCCTGGAATTGCCACCGGCAAAAAGGGCGGAATAGGGGCAATAGGGTTGCCAACGCAGTTGAAACCACCATCAATCACGTCTTGTTCTTGATTCCAGTACAGAGCGCCCACTGTCCACGCGAACGGTCCGTCGCCGTTCGACTGGAGGCGCAGTTCCTGGCTGATCAGGTCCGATTGTTCGTGAAACAACTGCTCAGCATTAAACGACAGGGCTTCCTGCGTGACGCTGCCGGTGCGCTGAACGTCAGTCCACTGCAGCGAATCCTGGCTGCCTAGTTGGCCGAGATAAATTACGTCGAAGTAGTCTGTCTCCCAATCGGCCGTCAGTGTAACGCGCCAGGTCTCGCGATCGGTGCCGGGGTAATCGATCCCGTTCGGGTTGCTGGCGCTGACGGTTGCCGGGTTCTCCGACGATGTCGGGCCGACCACCCCACCGGAAATAGCGTTGGGGCCCAGCACCGTGCCGACTGAGGGTATTTGGCCCCTGATGCCGTTGATCGACGTCAGAAAGGGCGGCAACACATTGCCCAGCGCGTCCGCCGGCAGCGGCAGAGCCTGATTCGGCCGCAGGGCAAAGTACGCTGGGGCATCGAAGTTTTCATCCGTGTACTCGCCGCGCAGCTTGAACGACAGCTTGTCGGTGGCGTTCCAGACCAGGGTGCCGGCAATTGCTTTGCCTTCTTCACCGCCCTGATCCTGGCCGGTAAAGGGACTCTTGTAGTACCCGTCATGGTTCCAGGAGGCCACGTTGATGCCGGCCAGCAGCGTGTCTTCAACCAGCGCTCCGCTCAGGCCGCCGCGCAGTTCGAGGCGGCCGAAGTTACCGACGTCGAGGCCGGCGTTTATCGCCAGATCGTTGGTCGGTTTGCGCGTAATGTAATTGATGGCGCCGGCAAAAGCAGAACGACCATAGAGGGCATTTTGCGGCCCCTTAACAATCTCGACACGTTCGATGTCAAACAGGCGCGGGTTGATCAGCAGCGAGCCACCGGCCGAGCCGATCGCCTCGCTCGTCAGGTCAACACCGTCCTGCAAAACCGCGACGTTCTGGCGACCGCGCACCGGCGACAAACCGCGAATAGCGATACGTGTGTCCTGCGGAGCGAAACCGTTGTCCAGAATGATGCTGGAAGATCGCAGCGTGATGTCATCAAGCGAGTTGATATTCAGCTTCTCGATCTGGTCGACCGTGAACACTTCAACGGCGACCGGAATATCTTGCAGGTTCTCCTCGCGTTTACGCGCGGTCACCACGATTTCGTCGGTTGCTGCAAAGGACTCTGCCGACAGAGTCAGCGCCAGCCCGGCGCTCAGCATCAGGGTCTTGCGACCCACTCTGGTGTATTTCATTTGTGGCCCCCAAAAGGCTGGTAACGGATACAGGTGTGGCTTTTATAATACTTGTTGCTTCAAGACTACCCCAACGCTGACCGAAGTCAACATGGACGTTTCCACTTAAAAAAAGTCGTCCGTTGCCGGAATCTGCGCCGGCAGCGCCGTGGTAATGCCCTCAAAGCCGCGCCGCTGGCCTACTGTAGCGCCGCCGGTGGCAAAGGCCAGTGGCTTGCCATCCGCCGTGGTGTACAGGTTGAAGGCCACATAAAAGTAGGCGCCCATCTGCTCGTTCTTCAGCTTCTCGACAAAGGCGTACTGCTTCACCGCCACCGGCTCGCCGTCTTTTTCGAAGGTGAAGTCGCCCAGCTTCTGGATTTTAGCCGCACCGTCCAGCAGCACCTGGTCGCCGATCAGAGCGCGGGCCACCCACCTGAAGGTCTGCTTGCCGCCCTGCGCTTCGTCGTAGCGCCGGGTCATCATGAACATCGGAATTGCACTGGGTGACATGTCCATCATGCACTCGTCGCAGGGTGCCGTGTGTTCCGCAAAGAAAGTATCGCCCTGTGCGGTTATCCGGGCTACATCGTCAGTTTTGGTGATGATCACTTCGACCGGTTCGCCTGCGTAGTTGCCCAGCCCGCGGCCGCTAATGCCGTTGCCGTCAGCGTCGAAGCGCACCCGCGTCTCCACCTTGTAGCTGTCATTGGCCCCCGTGATGATCTCGGTAAGCACGCTGCCGCCGTCGGGTCGGCGCACCACTTCAAAGGCTTCGGTGCGATCGAAGGCGCCGCCCGTGACGATCAGCAAGTCGGAGTCTTCGAGACGATCGCCGGCGCTGAACCGAAACAGTTCGCTGCGCTCAATGTTATTCGGCGCCGGCGCCTCACCTGTGAGTGTGGCGCACCCGCTCAGGGCACCTAACAAGGCAAACGGCAACAGTGTCTTAAAACTCATGGGCGGACTCCTGATGAATCTTCAGTGGGGCTGGTGAACTAAACGATTACACTAGCATTTTATGGTCTGCCCGGTCAGCCTCGGGCATGCCCTATATCAGGTTGAGCGGGGACGTAGCACCATGTCGGGGCCATTCGACTACTGGGAACTGTTGGCCGGCATCGGCCTGTTTCTGTTTGCCATGCAGCAGCTGGAAGCGGCGCTGCAGCTGCTGGCGGGCCGCTCGTTAGCGGGGTTCCTGCGGCGCGCGACCGGCAACCGCTTCCGCGCGGTGGGTGCCGGCTTGCTGGCCACCGCGCTGCTGCAGAGCAGTTCCATTGTGGCGCTGATGGTGCTGGCCTTTGTGGGCGCCGGCCTGCTCGCGTTGCCCGCGGCGCTGGGCGTGGTCGTCGGATCCAATCTGGGCACCACGCTGACCGGTTGGGCGGTGGCGACCGTAGGGTTCAAAGTGGACATTGATGCCGCTGCGCTGCCGTTAATTGGCGGCGGCGCCCTGCTGCTGCTGTGGGGCCGGGGGCGCTGGATGGCGCTCGGTCAGCTGGGTTTTGCGATGGGCCTGCTGCTGCTTGGACTGGACCTGATGAAGTCCAGCACCGGCGCGCTGACCGAGATCATCGATACGCGCACCCTGGCCGGGCTGGCGCTGTGGCAGTACGCGTGCTTCGGCATCGTCGTGGCCGGCGTCATTCAGTCCAGTTCGGCGACGATGATGATCACGCTCGCGGCGCTCAATGCCGACCTCATTGCACTCCCCGGTGCTGCGGCCATTGCCATTGGCGCTGATCTTGGCACCACCACTACCGTGGTGCTCGGCGCTGCGCGGGGTTCAGCTTACAAGCGGCAGGTTGCGGCGGGACACGTCGTTTTCAACCTGACCACCGATGCGCTGGCGTTCGTGGCACTGGCCCCCTTGCTGGCGCTGGTTGCCGCGATGGGTATTACCGATCCCCTCTACTCGCTGGTCGCTTTTCACAGCCTGTTTAACCTGTTTGGTCTGCTGTTGTTTGTGCCGCTGCTGAATCCGTTTGCCGCATGGCTGGCGCGAAAGTTCCCGGCTGCCGACATGCACGAAACGCGCTACCTGACCGAGGTCCGCCCGGGGGTCGCGGCCGTGGCGCTGGAGGCCGTGGAAAAAGAAAGTGCGCGCGCCATTGCACGGGCGCTGCGCTGCCAGATGCTGGCCTTCGAGCCGCCGTTGCCGCCGCCGCCGGGGTTGCCGCCGGTAGCGGATGACGAACCCGCTGGACCCCGCGCGAAGCAGGATTTCGCCAAGCTCTATGAAGCCAGCAAGGTGCTGGAGGGCGAAATTCTGGAGTTTACCATCCGGCTGCAGGCAGAAACCGCCGAAACGGCCGTGACCGCGCGCCTCAACGCGCTGCGTTCAGCAGTGCGCCGCTCGCTGCATGCGGCCAAAGCGATTAAAGACATCCGCCATAACCTCGTGGAGATGGCGGCCTCGCCGGACCCGCAGGTTAGCCGGCACACAGAGCGGTGCCGGCAGGCCATGCAACGCTTTGTAGCGGATTTGTTTGCGCTGCGTCCGGAGCCGGCGACAGTGCCGGGCATCGAGTCGCTCGCGCCGGTGCTGCAATCCGTTTACGCCGACTACGAAGCGTTTAACGCCGAGATTTATGCTGACGTGCGCGACAGTGTTGTCGGCGAGCGGCAGGTCTCCAGCCTGTTGAACGTCGCGCGCGAGCTCTTGCGGACGCGCGAGTCGCTGGTGTTTGCGCTGGCGCACTATTACCTCAGCCCCGCCGACGCGCAGGTGCTGGAGCGATTGTCGCTCGGCTCGGCGCACGTGGCGCTCGGCGGTGCCGCTTCGACCTGATGAAAGTTGCGCATCCGCCGGGGGTTGCCGCCGGCGCTGCCGATGGTCTGAAGAGCTGACATAACGCGCTACTTCGTGTCGGCATGGGCATCGGGTGGTCGCCAAGTTAACGAAACGCGGCCGCCGGCGGCGGGGACAGCTGCGGTTATAAGCCGCCAATTTTGCGTTGGCCAGGTTTTTCCTCAATAGTCATCGTGTTGACAAAGGTAAACCCGGCGAAAGCCGGGGACACAAAGCCACCGGTCTACGGGTCCTGTTGCAACAGGGTCTAAGGCAGCGGGGCTGCCGGCGGACGGGCCTGCGGGGCCCGGGCTGACAGTTCGTCTGCGTGACCGGTGTTCACCTCACCGGAGACCCGCAGATGCCGAGCACGCCAAGTTTCACCAGTGCCACCGCCCCGCAAGACGCCTGGCGGGAGGTCACTCGCCGCCCGCGCCGCCGGCCCGCGGCGCCGCCGCCCGCCAGCGTCATCGCCATTCAGCCACGCTCGGCGGACGACATTGCCGCAATACTGCTGGACACGCGGCGCTATCCCTCGCCGGTCCGGCCGGTGGGCTCGGGCAGCTCAACCACCCGCGCGCACCAGACGGCTGCCGGCACCCTGATGGACATGACGGCGCTGGACCGTATCCTCGGGACGACCCGCGATTCGGTCACGGTGCAGGCCGGCGTTCGGTTCCATCAACTCGCCGATCACCTGGCCGCTGACGGCATGGAACTGGCCGGCGGTTGTGCGGCGCCCAACCGCACTGTCGGGGGTGCCATCAGCAGCGCCACGCTCGCCGGCGCGTTGCCCGGCGACGGCGGCCAGCTGGCCTCGAGCGTGCTGCGCCTGACCCTTATTAACAGTAAAGGTCGGCGCGTCGAGGTGAGCGAGCGGTTGCCGGACTTGTTGCGCCTCGTGCGCATGAGCTACGGGCTCCTCGGCGTGGTGTATGCGGTGACATTGCGCATCCGGCCGATTCGTCCGTATACGGTGCGTAAGAGCCGCTACGAGTTTGCCGAACTGACCGACTTGCTGCCGACGCTGCTCGACGCCGAGGCAGCCGTGCGCGCCTCGTTGCTGCCGTTTCGTGACCGGGTCTACCTCGAGCAGCGCTACCCCGCCGCCGGCGACGGCCGCACTGCCCTGTTCTCGTGGAAATTACGTGACTGGGCCAATAACTCCGCCTTGCCGCGCATGGCGCGCTCCGTATCGCGGGCTGTCCCGGTGCGGCAGCTGCGCGACCCGCTGATCGACGGGGTCACTGAAGCGACGAGTGCGCTGGTAAACAACCGGTTTGTGGAATCCGGCAGCAATGCGGCCGAACAAAGTGGACGCTTCAAGCGCCTGGTGCTCGACAGCGAGGTAGTGAACTGTGTGTGGATGTTCCCGGCCGCACGCTTCGTGCCCGCGCTGCGCACCTGGCAAAAGTTTTGCGTACGTCACTATCGCACCACGGGGTTTCGCTGTGACCTGCCCGCGGAGTTCTGGCGTATCGACCGTGATCGCTACAGCCTGCTGTCGCCCAGTCATGACGGCACCGTTTTCGCGCTGAACATCCGTTCGACGCGCCACCCGGGCTGGGATAATTTCATGCTGGAGTGCGCCGAGTTTGCCGCGCATTTCCGCGGCATTCCGGTGTTTAACCAAACGCTGAGCTGCAAAGCCAGCGATGCGCGGCGTGCCTACGGCGAACGCCTGGAGCGTTTTCGCGCGATGCGCCAGCGCCTCGATCCGGCCGACCGGCTGCTGAATCAGTACTTTGCCGAGCGCATCGGCTAGGCCGGGCCGACGGCCGCCCCGTGCATACCCGCTGTCGCAAAAAAGCGACAGCGGGTTTTTTTTGACTTGTGCGATTGGGTCAACTGGGTCTATGGTAGTCCAATCAACGACATGGCTCGACACCAGGGGAGAGATCATGCGTAACAAATCTGCAACACCGAGCAGTACCGTCGTGCCCGTCGCGGTTATGCACCGCCTGCTTGCCGCAGTGCTCTTCGCGGCGGTAAGTGCCGTCTTAATTTCTGCGGCGCCGCGAGCGGCCCGTGCGCAGGACAGTGACGGCTTTGAGCGTCGTGGTGTAGAAGAAATTTTTGTCGTCGCCCAGAAGAAAGGCCGCGCTGAAAATATTCAGGAAGTGCCGGCGGCCATTACCGCGTTTACGGAAAGCCAGCTGGACCAGCTCATCTTTGAGGACTTGACCGACCTCAGCTACAACATTCCCAACGTCCAACTTGAGGAGGTCGGCACCTTTCCGGGCGTGCAGAACTTCTCCATACGCGGGCAGGGCATCAACAGCTCCATTCCCTCGGTCGACCCGACGGTGGGCGTGTTTGTTAATGGTGTCTACCTCGGCGTGACCTACGGCAACATCCTCGATACCTGGGATCTCGAAAGCATCGAAGTGCTGCGCGGCCCGCAGGGCTTGCTGTTTGGCCGCAACGTGACCGGCGGTGCCGTCACGATGCAGACGGCGCGGCCCGATACTGACGGCGAGTTCGGGCTGAAGGCCCGTGCGCAGGTCACCAACCAGAATCGTTACGGTATTGCCGCCGCTGTTGAAAGCCCGCTGGTGCAGGGCAAGCTGGCGGGGAAGCTGATGGCCTACTACGAAGACGACGACGGCTACTTTGACAACGTCAATCCGCTGGGCGGAGCGTTTGGCACAACCCCCACGCAGCCGTATGTTAATTTTGATCCGACCGTCGGGGGACCGGGCACCGCGCAGCGCAACGCCGGTCGCGCGGAAACCAAAATTGTGCGGCCCACCTTCGTCTGGACGCCGACCGACGAGCTGGAGCTCACGCTGATCGGCGAGCTGGGCGAGAGCAAGGGCGACGGAGGTATCTGGACGGTCGTCAACAAAGTGCTGCCGTCGCCGCCCGCACCGCCGGGCCTGCCGCCTGCGGTTGAAGGCGGTCCGAGTGGTTCTATTCCCGAATTCTCGACCACCATCAATGACTACGGCTTTTCCGATATCGAGTGGCAAAACCTCACGCTCGAAATTAACTGGGACATCTGGGGCGGCACGCTGACCAATATCGCGGGCTGGCGTGACGTCGAACAGTCTTCGGCCAGTGATATTGACGGCTCGTTTTTGCCGGCTTTTACGGCGGCGGGGTCGACGAATCATGATCAGTTCAGCAACGAACTGCGCTTTGCCAAAACCTACGGTGACTTCTGGGACATGACTGCCGGTCTCTACTACCTGACACAAGACCTGGAGTACCGCGAGGGTCGCTACATTCAGTTCAATCTGGCAACCGCAACCCCGTCGCCTAACTTTGTGCGTATTGGCCTTGGCGGGGACATGCAGTCAGACACGTTCGGTGCCTTCATCAATAACGACTTCACCGTCGCCGAAGACTGGACGCTTACGGCAGGCTTGCGCTATTCGAGCGAAACCAAGGACGCGCAAATTATTTCGGGTTCGGCGGGCGGCGTGCTGCCACTGTGTCCGAGCGTGCCGGCATTTGATTGTCAGTTCGACAACTTAAGTGGCCGCTGGGACAACTGGACCCCGAAGCTCGGGGTGCGCTACCAGTTCACCGACGACATTCAGGGCTACGCGTTCTGGACCAAGGGGTTCCGCACCGGTGGCTTCAACTTCCGCAACGCCCGGCCTGACGTGGTGCCAGCCGGGCCGACCGAGCAGGAAGAGCAGAACAGTTACGAGGTGGGCGTCAAGACCGACTTGCTCGACAACCGGCTGCGGTTGAACCTCGCGTATTTCAGTAACAAC
>JAZBOT010000059.1:0-16634 GCA_036351295.1 Gammaproteobacteria bacterium
GGCCGCCGGGTGTCGGTGTCTGCAGCCGCCGCAACGGCCCCTGCCGGCAGCCGGCCGCGGCTCAGGCGCAGGGCATTCAGCATGACCAGCAGCGAGCTGAGCGACATGCCGAGCGCTGCCATCCACGGCTGCAGGTAGCCGGCGGCGGCCAGCGGGATGGCCAACAGGTTATAGGCGAGCGCCCAGGCCAGATTCTGTTTGATGATGCGCATGGTCTTGCGCGCGAGCGCGAACGGGCGGTCAAAGCCGGTCAGCTGGTTGCCCAGCCAGACGCAGTCGGCGGTATGTTGCGCGCTCGAAGCACCGCTGCCCATCGCAATGGATACATCGGCACCGGCCAGCACCGGCGAATCATTGACGCCATCACCGACCGCCACGACGGTCGCGCCCGCAGACTGGAGCTGGCGCACGCGGGCCAGCTTGTCGCCCGGCAGCAGCGCGGCCTGCCAGTCTGACACACCCACAGTGGCGGCGAGAGCCGCCACCGGCCGCGGCTGATCGCCGCTCGCAATCGTGGTCGCAATACCGAGATCAGCCAGCCCCGCGATGGCCGCTGCTGCACCCTCGCGCAGCGTTTCCGCAATGTCGAAGCGCGCCAGCAGCCCGTCAGGACCGGCGAGGTAGATGCTGCGCAGTTCTGCGCTGGCGACGTCCGGGAGCCAGGCCGGCGGAGCAGCTCCATGCTCGCCCGTGGCGAAGTCAAGCGTACCGATACGATAAGCCTGTCCGGCAATCTCGCCCGCCAGCCCGCCGCCGGGGCTGCTGCGCAGCCTGAGCGCCGCATGCGGCGTGGTGATGGCGCGGAATGCCCGTGCGATCGGGTGTGCCGATTCGGCTTCCAGTGCCGCGGCAATTTGCAGCGCGTTGCTGCGCGCTGACGGGTCGGCCGCATGCACGGCGGCAATTCGCAGGCGGTTCTCGGTGAGCGTGCCGGTCTTGTCAAACACCGCGTGCGTCGCAGCGGCCAGCCGCTGCAGCGCCCCTGCACGCCGCACCAGAAATCCGTCGCGGGCGAGGCGGCTGGTTGCCACGGTAAAGGCAGCCGGTGTGGCCAGCGCCAGCGCGCACGGACAGGTGACCACCAGCAGACTGAGCATGATTTCGAATGTGCGCTCCGGGGCGATTTGCCACCAGACAGCGCCGGCCAGGGTTGCCAGTGCGATAACGGCCATGACGAAAACCGACGCGATGCGATCGGTCATTTCGACCAGCGGCGGACGGTCGCGGCCGGCTTGCGTGACCAGGCGGGCAATTTGCCCCAGTACCGTGTCAGCCCCGGTGGTGCTGACTTGCACCAGCACAGCTTCGCCGGCATTCACGGTCCCTGCGACCACCGCGTCGCCCAGCTGCCGGGTTACCGGCAGAGACTCCCCGGTCAGCATGGCTTCATCAACCTCGGCGCTCGGGCTGAGCAAGGTGCCGTCCGCGGGGAACGCGATGCCCATGGGTACCAGTACGGTGTCACCGTGCTCGAGTTCCATCACACCGACTTCCTCCTGGCACGCCGCGGCGTCACTGCCGGTGCGTATCCGGATCGCGGTGCAGGGCAGCTGCTGGGCAAGTGAGTTGGTGAGATCAAGGGCCCTGTAGCGGCCGGCCGCTTCAAGGTAGCGGGTGCCGGATAAAAAGAAGACAAACATTGTTGCGGAGTCGAAATAGACCTCGCCGGAGCCGCTGAAAGTGTTCCAGACGCTCGCCGCCCACGCGCCGCCGATGGCTAAAGCAATCGGCAGATCCATCCCCGGATGTCGCGTCGTGATGTTGCGCCACGCGCCTCTAAAGAAGGGTGCGCCGGAGTAGACAACGATCGGTGTGGCCACCAGCAGGCTGATGAGCCGCAGGAACGCCTCAATCTCGGGATCCATGCCCTGAAAGGCTCCCGCGTAAAGCGCGATGGCGTAGCTCGTTACCTGCATCATACCGAGCCCCGCGACCAGCAGTCTGCGCATCGCGGAACGGCGTTCCTGCTCTGCCGCATCGTGTGTTGCACGGCCGGTAAATGGCACGGGGTTGAAGCCGAGGTCGGCGATGCGCTTCAGCAGTGCCGCAAGCCCGACCTGGTCCGGGTCCCAGCTGAGCTCCGCCCGGGTAGTCAGCGGATTGACCTCAATGGAGCGCACGCCCGGCTGCTTTTTGAGGGCTGTCTCAATACGCCAGGTGCAGGCAGCGCAGTGCACGCCTTGTATCAGCAGGTCGGCAACCGGGTGTCCCGCGCTCCCCGCATGCACGAATTCACGCATCACTTGCGGCCGTTCAAATGCTGCCCAGTGCTGTTCGCGTTGCAGCGTATTCATGGTGCTGCCGGCCCCAGCGCCTCCATCTCCACGCGTGATACCGGGCCTGGCAGGCGGCCGCTCAGCCGCCAAGTTCCGGCTTCATCTTCGATGAATAAATCGAACGGCGAGTCCGGCAGGTTGACGGTGCCGGCATAAGCCCCCGTGGTGCGCTCCAGCAGTATGTCACTGTCCAGTGCTGTCAGCGTACTGTGCTTGACCCGCAGGCGGAGGCGCTGCGGTGCGGGCAGGAGCCCCGCAGAGTCGAGCCGGGCGCTCGCCTGATAGCCGCCGCCGGGGTTGGCGACGAATTCAACCGCCGCCTGCAGGCCGAGTTGCTGCGCGCGTTTGTCGCGCTGGAGCTCGCGGGCTGACGTTTCTGCAATGGTGGTGTAGTCCTCTACCACCATCTGCGGCGGATTCTGCAGCGCAAGGACCAGCAGAATAAAGCTGGACACCACGGTAAAGGCCAGCACGCCGAGCACTATCCAGATAGCGGGTTGCTGATGCCACTGCTGGCCTGCCGTCTCAGGTTCGCTCATGGTGTGCCCGTTGCCGCGTCATTCCAGCGGGAGGAAGAAACGTGTGGCTGATTCCGCACTCACGTCCGGGTTTTCAGTGGAGCGCACGATAAAGCGGATTTCGTGACCGCCGCCCGTTGCACTGTCAGCATCAGCTTGCACCCGTGCCGCAACGGTCGTCAACTCGCCCGCTTTGGCAGTGAAGCTCGCGGCGCCGGAGTCGACCGTCAGGCCGGGAAGACCCTCCACCTCAAGGCTT
Organism: Gammaproteobacteria bacterium; assembly: GCA_036351295.1. Lineage (GTDB taxonomy): Bacteria > Pseudomonadota > Gammaproteobacteria > Steroidobacterales. Next base: position 3,054 of record JAZBOT010000059.1, read on the forward strand.
ACCTGCGCGTCCGCCTCGGTTTTGTTGGTGACCCGCAGCGTGTAGACATTCTCGATCTGTCCTGAGGAGAGTTCACGGTACAGCGCATTGCGATCACGCAGCACGTCGAGCCGCAGTTCGCTGCGGTTTAGCAGGGCGGTAAACAACCCGGCGATGAGCACGGTCAGCAACGCGCCGTAAATTGCGGTGCGCGGCCGCAGTATGCGGGTTGGTTTACCTTCCAGCGCGTTCTCTGTTGTGTAACGCACCAGACCGCGGGGGTAGCCCATTTTATCCATGACCCCGTCGCAGGCATCAATACAGGCGGCACAGGCGATACATTCGTACTGCAGCCCTTCGCGGATATCGATCCCGGTGGGGCAGACCTGCACGCACAGCGTGCAATCAATGCAATCGCCCAGCGGACTCGCTTCGCGCGGCTCGCCACGCTTGCGGCTGCCACGCGGCTCGCCGCGTCCTGCGTCATAGGAGACGATCAGGCTGTCGCGATCAAACATCGCGCTCTGAAAGCGTGCGTACGGGCACATGTATTTGCACACCTGCTCACGCATGATGCCCGCGTTGCCGTAGGTCGCAAAACTGTAGAACAGCACCCAGAAAACTTCCCAGCCACCCATGCTCAGCGTGACAATTTTGCTGCCGAGCTCGAGTATCGGGGTGAAATAGCCGACGAAAGTAAAGCCGGTCCAGAGCGCGAAACTCACCCACATCAGCTGCTTGGCGCTTTTGCGCAGCAACTTCTCGCGCGTCCATGGGGCTTTGTCCAGCTTGATGCGCTTGCTGCGGTTGCCTTCGGCGATGCGCTCCATCCAGACAAAGGCGTTCGTCCACACCGTTTGCGGGCACGCATAGCCACACCACATTCTTCCCGCCAGCGCCGTCACAAAAAACAGGCTGACTCCGGCGATGATGAGGAGCCACGCCATAAAGAAGAAGTCCTGGGGCCAGAACGTCAGGTCAAAAATATAGAAACGTCGCGCCGGCAGATCGAACAGCACGGCTTGCCGGTCGTCCCAGCGCAGCCACGGTGTGACGTAGTAAATGCCGAGCAGGACAACCGTGGCAGCACTGCGCAACCGGTCAAAACGCCCGCCGACTTCGCGCGGATGAATTTTCTCTGCCGATACATAAAGAGTGGCTGCGTCATCCATGGGTGTTCTGTCAATTGCCAGTGCGGTGGTCTGATGTGCGCGGCCGGCCGTTGCGACGCCTGGAGGTGCGGATCAGAAATACCGCCAGCAGGCTCGACACCCCACACACAAACCAGAAAAAGAAAAAGCCGATGGCGTAGCCGGCCTCGGCTGAGATATCGCGCATTGAGGTGACGACCAGCTGGATGTCCCGCGGATCAACCTGGGCAAAGAACAGGCCCGTCGCCAGGCAGGCCGCCAGGAACGATGACCAGCCAATCGTTGCTATGTTCTGCGCGCGGCGACTCCAGCGACGCCATGCACGCGGCGCATCTTCGGGCAGCCCCTGCTCGTTCTCACCAATTCCTGTGGCCATCTGTTAGGGCTGCCTGGTGCGTCGGTCAGCGGCTGAGGCTGAGCACATATGCCGCTACCAGCCGTGCCCGATCCTCCCCAATGATGGGGAGCTGGGCGGGCATCTGGTTAACCCGGCCATTCATGATGATGTTGACAATTTCGTCCCGCGTGCCGCCATGCAGCCACACGCTGTCGCGCAGGTTCGGACCGCCAACCAGCGTATTGCCCTCGGCGCTCATCCCGTGGCAGCCGATGCAGCCCGAGGTCATGTACTTCTGCCTACCGGCCGCGATGTCAGCCGAGGTCTCGCCTTCATTACTCAGCAGGTAGGTCGCGATCAGGTCCGCTCCGTCCTGCCCGACAACCGCGCCCAGCGCCGGCATTACACCATTCCTGCCGTTCTTGATGCTGTTAAGCACATTCACGCCGTCACCACCATACAGCCAGGCATCGTCCGTCAGATTGGGGAAGCCCTTGGCGCCGCGGGCGTCGGCCCCGTGGCAGGCTGCGCAAACATTGACGTAGGTATTCTGGCCGAGCCGGATTGCGTCGGGATCGCCGGCCAGTTCTTCGACGTCGCGACCGCGAAACGCCGCGTAGACCTCACCGAATTTGGCGTTGCTGGCTGCGACTTCGCTATCGTACTGACCGGTTTGCGACCAGTTCAGCACACCGCTGAAATTACCGAAGCCCGGATACAGCACCAGGTACACCACCGAAAACGCGATGGACAGGTAGAAAGTATTGAGCCACCAGCGCGGTAACGGATTGTTGAGCTCTTCCAGATCGCCGTCCCAGGTGTGTCCGGTGGAAATTTCACCCGGCTTCTGCGAATCGCTTTTCATGTGCATCGACCAGCGGATCAGCCACAAGCAACCGCCGACATTGGCGACCACAAGAATGATGACAAAAATACTCCAGGTAGTGCTCATGAGTTGCTCGCTTGCTTGCTCTCTGGGAAATTAGGGCTGCTTCGTCGCAGGTGGGTGGCCATCATCGTCCTCCAGCGGCAAGGATGCCGCCGCATCGAAATCCGCTTTGCGGCGGCTGCTCCAGGCCCACCAGACGATGCCGATGAAGGCAATGAACATGAAGAGCGTGTACAGACCTCTGAGTAGTCCGGCGTCCATGCTGCTTACTGCCTGCGGTTTTTAACCGCGGTGCCAAGGTATTGCAGATAGGCGATCAGCGCATCCAGCTCTGTTTTGCCACTCACCTGTGCCGCCGCGGAACTGATGTCCTCGTCCGTGTAGGGCACGCCCAGCGTACGCATGGCTGCAATCTTCTTGCCCGTTTGTGTGCCGTCCAGGGTGGCTTCAGCAAGCCACGGGTATGACGGCATGTTTGATTCCGGCACGAGGTCGCGCGGGTTCATCAGGTGCACGCGATGCCACTCGTCGGAGTAGCGTCCGCCCACCCGCGCCAGATCCGGGCCGGTGCGTTTCGAACCGAACTGGAACGGATGGTCCCATACCGTCTCGCCTGCCAGCGAATAGTGGCCGTAGCGTTCGGGCTCGGCCCGAAATGGCCGAACCATCTGGGAATGACAGTTGTAGCAGCCTTCCCGCACATAGATATCCCTGCCTTCAAGCTGCAGGGCGTTGTAGGGCACCATGCCTTCGACGGGCTCTGCCGCGGTACGCGACAGCATCAACGGGACGATCTCCGCCAGGCCACCGAGACTGATCACGACAATGATCAGGATGCCCATCAGGCCAACGTTTTTTTCAATAATATCGTGCTTCATGTCTGCGTCCTTAAGCCGGGTCTGCGACAAGGACAACGGCAGACTCTTTCGCGCCTGCCACCGTCTTCCACACGTTGTAGGCCATGATCAGCGAACCGAGCAGGAACAGGGTTCCCCCGGCCAGTCGCACCGCGTAAAACGGGTAGGTCGCTTTCAGGCTTTCCACAAACGTGTAGGTCAGCGTGCCGTCGGCGTTGACGGCTCGCCACATCAGTCCCTGCATCACTCCCGCCATCCACATCGACGCGATGTACAGCACGGTACCGATGGTTGAGGTCCAGAAATGAATGTCTATCAGCTTGATGCTGTACATGGACTCACGGCCCAGCACACGCGGCAGGAGCGCGTAAATGCTGCCCATGGAGATCATCGCTACCCAGCCCAGCGCACCCGAATGCACGTGGCCGATGGTCCAGTCGGTGTAATGCGACAGCGCATTCACGGTCTTGATCGACATCATCGGACCTTCAAACGTCGACATGCCGTAGAACGACAGGCTGACGATCATGAACTTGAGGATGGGGTCCGTGCGCAGCTTATGCCAGGCGCCGGAGAGCGTCATGATGCCGTTGATCATGCCACCCCAGGACGGCGCGAACAGTATCAGCGAGAACACCATGCCCAGAGACTGCGCCCAGTCGGGCAGAGTGGTGTAGTGCAGATGATGGGGGCCGGCCCACATATAGATAGAGATCAGGGCCCAGAAGTGCCCCACCGACAACCGGTACGAGAACACCGGCCTGCCGGCCTGCTTTGGCACAAAGTAGTACATCATGCCAAGGAACCCGGCGGTGAGGAAAAATCCCACGGCGTTGTGGCCGTACCACCACTGCACCATCGCATCGACGACCCCGGCATACACCGAGTAAGACTTGAAGGCGCTGACCGGCAGCGCGAGTGAATTGACGATGTGCAACAGGGCGACCGCCAGAATAAACGCGCCATAGAACCAGTTCGCCACGTAAATATGCTTTACCCGGCGCTTCATAATGGTGCCGAAGAATACGACCGCGTATGACACCCAGACCACAGCGATGAGCAGGTCGATGGGCCATTCCAGTTCGGCGTATTCCTTGCTGGAGGTAATGCCCAGTGGCAGGGTAATGGCCGCGAGCACGATCACCAGCTGCCAGCCCCAGAAGGTAAAGGCAGCCAGTCCGTCGCCGAACAACCGCACATGGCAGGTGCGTTGCACAACATAATAAGAGGTGGCAAACAGGGCGCAGCCACCGAAAGCGAAGATGACCGCGTTAGTGTGCAGCGGCCGGAGTCGCCCGAAGGAGAGCCAGGGCAAGTCAAAGCCGAGCTGCGGCCACAGCAGCTGCGCAGCGATGATGACCCCCACCAGCATGCCGACAATGGCCCAGACAACGGTCATAATTGCGAATTGCCGCACTACCACGTCGTTGTATGTCTGTGATTTATCCATCCCGAATTCCTAAGTTTTTCTCAGCCAGTGGGGAACTCCGGCCGCAATTCCGCCCTCTAAACAACCGTGCTCATTGTCCCCTGCGTGCACGGTGGCGCGAATAAGTAGTTGTGCCTACGCATCACGCTGAACAGTGTACAAGTTTCGGGCGCGAGAGAGGAATGTCCGGATTGCCGGGGAACCGGCCGCAGTTGCCAGCCATGGCAAAATAGGTAAGGATTGGTGCCCGTTATCGGGCAATTTATCTGGCAGGTTCTGATGGCCTGTCGTCACCAGCAAGGAAGTGATAACCATGAATAACCATCACCTCAGCCGCAGGCGGTTTCTGCGGAACGTAGCCATCGCAGCGCCTGCCGGCTCGCTTTTGATGATCGACCCGGCGTTGGCTCAGGACTTGCCCATTTTGTCGGCAGATGATCCGATGGCCCAGGGTCTGCAGTACGTAGCAGAGGCTTCCACCTCGACAGCCGATAATTATCAGGAGGGGCAGAATTGCTCCAACTGTAACTTTATCCAGGGCAACGAAGGTGACGAGTACCGCCCATGTCAGCTGTTTGTCGGCAAGTCGGTCTCGGCCAACGGCTGGTGCATCTCCTGGGTGCCGAAGGCCTAGGGCCCGCAGCGCGCCATTAGTCTGGCCGCTTTCAAGCCCGCTGTCAGGTGACTGGCAGCGGGTTTTTTGTGACCGCAACCGCGACGACACAGGCAAAGCACCTCACGGCTAATACCAGCGCAGCCCACAGCGCTTGGCAGCAGCACAGTGTCGTTGATATGCGCCGGCTACGCAGACATTGTACGTTCATCGGGATATGCCGTGGTAAGGGAGCAGCGAGTGAGAGTTTTTGGCATTGCCGGCTTTAAGAACGCTGGCAAGACGACGCTGGTGGTCGAGCTGCTGCAGGAATTGGGTCGCCGCGGTTTGCGGGTCGCGACAGTGAAGCATGCGCATCACGCGTTTGATATTGATCACCCCGGCAAAGACAGCTTCGAGCATCGCGCTGCGGGCGCCTGCGAGGTCATTGTAGCTTCGGCCCGGCGTTTTGCGCACATCCGCGAGCTCGATGGCCAGCGTGAGCCGGAGCTCGGTGATTTGCTCGCGCAACTGGGCACGGTTGATCTGGTGCTCGTGGAAGGCTACAAACACGGTTCCCATCCCAAACTCGAGCTGCGCCGGGACGGTGTTCCGGCCCGGCGGCTGGCGCCAGCGGACTCGAGCGTTAAAGCGATCGTGGCAGATTTTGATTTGCAGGAGACCGGGCTTGCGGTGCTGCGCCGGGACGATGTCGCAGCAATTGCCGACTTCGTGCTGGCGCATGCGGCACCACTGTGAACTGATCAGTATGGGCGCCTACAGCACGACCAGCGTCTTGCCGAGATTACGGCCCGCCATCAGGCGTGCAAAATGTGCACCGCTCGCCTCGATGCCCATCGCGCGATCTTCCAGGTAGCGGATGCTGCCGTCCCGGACCAGTGGACGCACGGTTGCCAGAAATTCAGCTTCCGCGTCGGCGTGGTCGTAAACGACGAGTCCTTTCATTACGAGCCGCTTCATGATCGGGATCGCGACCGGCAGGTTGACCGCCTGAGCCGGGTCATTGTACTGGCTGATGAGCCCGCACAAGACCACGGTGGCGTAGTCTTTGAGGACAGCGCAGGCATCAATCAGCATCTGCCCGCCGACATTATCGTGGTAAACGTCGGCACCTGTGCCCACTGCCGCGCGCAATGCAGCCGGGTAATCGTTGGCCCGGTAGTCGACGCACTGGCTGAAACCCAGCTCGGTTACCACCCGCTCGCACTTGCTCTCGCCGCCGGCAATCCCGACTGCGCGGGCGCCGCGGTATTGGGCGAGTTGTCCCACCATCGAGCCAACGGGTCCGAGCGCTGCTGATACCAGCACCACCTGCTCAGGCTGCACGTCGGCCAGCCGCATGACGCTCGCCCAGGCGGTCAATCCGGGCATACCGAGCACACCCAGATAGGCGGACAAGGGCACACCCGCGGCGTCAACCGCTGTAACCCCCGCGCCATCGGACAGTGAATACTCCTGCCAGCCGCCCGCCAGCCGCACCTGCATGCCTTCGCTAAAGCTATTGTGCCGGCTCGCGATCACTTCACCGATGACTTCCGCCGGCGGCATGGCGCCGGCCCCCAGCGGTTCTTGCCCGGCGGAGTGCCGCCCCGCAATGGCAGAGCGCTGCCAGGGGTCGAGCGCGATGTAGCGATGCCGGACCACGAACTCGCCGATTTGTGGCGCGCGGACCGGCGCGGTCGTCACCGTAAAATCGTCAGCTGTGGGTGCGCCTGCGACGGGGTGCCGCAGCACAACCCGGCGGTTGTCGGGTATCACGGAATTGCTCTCCTTTGCCAATCCGTATCGTACTGCAGGCGCCGCTTTGCTGTCTGTGGTACACAGACCCTATGCCCAGTGACGCCTCCTCAGCTCAGCATCGCTCCATTGCCCACTTGTTTGTCGGCGTTGCTGACATGAACCCCGTGCGCGAACTGTGGGTGCAGCGTTTCGGGCTGGAAACGGTCGCTGAGCTGACAGGCCCCGATGCCGAGCTGGCCCGGCTCTGGGGACTGCCGCCGGACGCAATCGCCGCGCAGCTGCTGCTCCGCACGCCCGGCGCCTCGAGCGGCTGGCTGCATTTTGTGCAGTTCGCGGTCCCTGCTGCCCCTGTCCGGGCCGCGGCGCAGCCCACCGATTTGTGCCCCAAGAATATCGACGTCAATTGCGTCGATATGCCCGCCCGGCATGCGGAACTCGCTGCTGCCGGCTATCGCTTTCGGTCGGCCATCAGTGCTTATGAAATCGCCGGCATGCAGGCGTGCGAGGTGCAAATGCCTGCGCACGACGACATCAATGTCGTGCTGATTGAAGTGGCTGACTGGCCGGTGCAGCTCTCGGCGCAACACTTCGGCGCGGTGACATCGTTTGTCAGCACGGTGCCCGACACCGCGGCCGAGGGCCGGTTTTATCACGCGTTGCTCGGCCTTGAAGAGTTGTTGCAGCATCGCATTGCCGGGCCCGCCATTGAAGAGGTGGTTGGGCTGCCTGCAGGCGCGGCATTGCACATGCGCTTGCTGGGGGATCCGGGTGAGGTCTATGGGCGGCTGGAACTGATCGCCTACGAGCAAATAAAGGGCCGCGACCTTTACCCTCGGGCGCGTCCGCCGGCGCTGGGAATACTAGGGTGCCGGTTTCGCACCGACAACGTGCTTAACCTGCGGGAGCGAGCGGTGGCGCTCGGCGTTCCCGTGACCGCATGTGGCAGGTTCGAATTATTATTTGGCTGTGTCGAGCTCATCAGGTTGCGGAGTCCCGCTGGCCTGGCGCTGGAGATATTCAGCATGCGGGCTCCGCAGGACCGCGGTTGACGCGCTAAACCGCTCGGCTGACGTTACAATGGCCGCGCGGCAGAATCCCCCGCCGGGAATGGGTAACCAGTAGACGTATCGATGAGCGAAGCAGCGCAAGCCGGCGGCAGCCGCGACAAAACCATTCTGTTGGCGGGGCTCATTACCTACGGTATCGGCCAGTCGCTGCTGTATGTCATCTTTGGGCCCCTCGCACGCGACATCGGCCTGACCGAAACGCAGTTTGGCGTCTTGATTTCGGCTTCGAATGTCGCGCTGATTTTTTCTTCGCCACGCTGGGGCCGCGCCAGCGACAGACTGGGCCGCCGCGCGGTGTTCGTCACGGGCCTCGTCGGTTTTGCTGTGGGCTATGCCGGGCTTGCGCTGGGTGTCCAGGTTGGCTTGTGGGGGTGGATGGTGGCGACGCCGCTGTTTCTGGTGCTGCTGGTGGCCAGACTCGTTTATGGGGTGTTCGCCGGCGGCGTGAACCCCGCCGCCGCCGCGTACATTGCCGATACGACGGATTCGGCCTCTCGCGCCAAAGGTATGGCGCTCGTCGCAGCATCGGGGGGTATTGGCAGTATTTTAGGCCCGGCGGTGGGCGGGGTGCTGGCCGAAGTCGGCCCGGTGTTCCCCATGTATGCAGCGGCCGCAGTTGCGCTGCTCGCGGCGGGCTGGGCACGCCTGGGCTTGGTGGAGCCCCCGCGGCACGCGTCGAACCCGGAAGTTCCGCGGCTGAAGTTCACCGATCCGCGCATTTTCCCCTACCTCTACGGGTGGTTCATTATCTTCCTTGTGTTTACCGCTGTTCAGGTCATTACGGCGTTCTATGTGAGCGACCAGATCGGGATTAGCGGTCGCCAGGCCGTGATCCGCGTAACCAGCCTGGCGCTGGTCAGCATGGCGCTGGTGACGGTGATTGTGCAGGTCGTCGTTATGCAGACAGTTAAGCTGCAGCCGCGCCTCCTGTTGCGTATTTCACTGATTTGCTTCGGGCTGTCCTTATGGGTGCTGGCGGCAGTCAGCTCGGTGGCAGGGCTTGTCGTAGCGTATGCGCTGATGGGACTGACCGCCAGTTTCGCAATGCCAAGTCTCAGTGCTGCGGCAAGCTTGAGCGTCGAGTCACACGAGCAGGGTGCGGCGGCGGGTCTGCTGACGGCAGCGCCGACTCTGGGCATGATTTTTGGCCCGGCGCTGGGAGCAGCTCTCTATCAGCAGAACATTTTTCTGCCACTGTATCTGGGCGGTGCGGCAATGATCCTGAGTGGCGTGTACTTCTGGTTTGTGAAGGTTCCTGCGGCGCACGTTGCCGCAGCCCCGGCCTGAGCCATGCGACCGAACCACGATGCCAAGCGCGTCTCTCTGGTCCTCGGTAGTGGCGGAGCGCGCGGTCTGGCGCATATCGGGGTAATCCGCTGGCTTGAAGAGCACGGTTATCAGGTGGTGGGTCTCGCCGGCAGTTCCATCGGGGCGCTGGTGGGAGGCGTGTATGCCGCGGGCAAACTGGATGAATTCGAGCGGTGGGTGCGCGCTATTCGGGCCGCCGATGTTCTGAAGCTGCTTGATTTTTCTTTCGGTCGTGACGGGCTCGTGCGCGGGGAGAAGATCATTTCCGCTCTGCAGGAGTTGCTCGGAGAGTGTCAGATCGAAGACTGCGACATACCGTTCACGGCGGTGGCAACGGATGTGGTCAGAGAGAAAGAGGTATGGCTGAGTTCCGGTTCATTATTTGATGCGATTCGCGCCTCGATATCGCTGCCGCTGTTCTTCAAGCCCGCACGGGTCAACGGTGTGCAGCTGCTCGATGGCGGTATCCTCAACCCGGTGCCGATTGCGCCGACCTTCAGTGACGATTCCGATATCACCATTGCGGTCAACCTGGGTGGCAAGCCCGACCCGGACTTTCCGGCGCCCCAGCTGGTGAACGAAGCTGAAGCGGACAGCGACCTTGTCAGCAGGGTCGCCGAGTTCCTGCGTGACTTCAGCAAGCGGGAAAGCGGCGATGAGAGCAGCATCAGTATGCTGGAGATCACCGACCGCACCTTTGATGCCATGCAGGGCGCCATCGCCCGTCAACAGCTGGCGGCATACCCGCCGGACGTCGAGCTGATCGTGCCCAACAATGTGTGCGGCACGCTTGAATTTGACCGGGCTGCCGAGATGATCGCGCTGGGCTATGAACTCGCGGAGCGACGGCTGGGCTAGGCAGGCATTGCGCACGGTCTGCCAGCAGACCGGCAAGTCAGAGCGACCAGTGCGGGCCCGCCAGCGGTGCGATCTGCACGGCGGTGCCGGCGGGCACCTCGGCGGCGGCGGCGGGCAGTATGGCCCAGCAGTTGGCGGCCATCAGCGGCCGTATCTTGAAGGACTCCTGACCGGGCAATACGGTCACCCTATAACTGCCATCGTCATCCAAAGCGGCACGCGCCTTGGCGAAAAATGTCAGGCCCGGCTTCTTGCCCACGGTTGCCGAAAGCTGCGCCGATGCGAATGTTTCCGCCGGCTGGTGCTGCAGGGCGCGCATCGCCGGCAGTACGAAGAAGCGCATGCCGACGGCGACGGCTATCGGGTTACCCGGCAGAGCGAACACGAGACGCCCGTCGGCCAGGCGCGCAAACAGCAGCGGCTTGCCGGGGCGCAACGCGACTTTGTGAAACAGGATGTCGGCCCCCATCTGTTCGAGAACCGCCGGCACAAAATCGAGGCGTCCGGCCGACACCCCGCCGGTGGTCACTATCATATCGACGTCGGGCAAGGCGGTGATGCGGTCGATGAGCTGCCCGGCACGATCACCGCTGCGAAACAGGCCGGCAAAGTCTGCCCCGAAAGCCGGCAGCATTGCCGCCAGATAGGGGCCGTTGGCATCGTGAATCATGCCGGGTTCCAGTCCGGCGCTGTCGCTGAGTTCGTTCCCTGTGGTGATGGCCGCGATTCGCGGTGCCGGGTAAACGCGGATCTCTTCCCTTCCGGTTGCGGCCAGACCCATTACATCGGCCGGAGTGAGCAGGTTGCCCGGCTGCAGCAGCGGCGCTGCGGCCGCAAAGTCTTCGCCGGCCCGCCGCAGGTTGCGGTCGGGTTCCGCCGGCGCCCGGAGCACAATGGCGGTTGGCTTGCCGGCCGCATCGCGCTGCAGCTCCACCTGCTCCACGGGAACGACAGTATCAGCGCCGCGTGGCAGCGGGGCGCCGGTCATGATCTCGCAGCTGCCGCCGGCGGTTACGCTGAACTGACTGGCATTCTCGCCGGCGGTGAGCAGGTCGGTTACCGCCAGCACCACCGGGTTGGCCGGGCTGGCCGCCGCGGTGTCGGCCGAGCGCAGGGCGAAGCCATCCATCGCCGAGTTGTCGAACGGCGGCACCGGATGCAGCCCTTCAGTCACCGCTGCGCTGACCCGCCCGGCCGCATAGCGCACGTTTACCGTGACGGGCGCCAATGGCGTCGCTACTTCGCGTACGGTTGCCAGGGCGTCGGGGTAACTGATCATAATGGTGTCGGTTGGCGCATTAACTTAGCTGACTGCAGGGATTCTCCGCGGCGCCGCGCGCCGCCAGCCGCGGGCACTCGCGGGAGCAGCACGACCGCGGGTTTAGTGGTATTTTACGGGCAATCGTGATGCCGCTGCGACCCGGTCTAAAAAGTGACAAAAATCAATACTGGTGAGCGCGGCTGTCTCTAATCTGGGGTCACTATGCCAGTAACAACGAATAGACGCACATTTCTCCAGGGCCTTGCCGGTGGCGGCACCGCGCTGGCGCTTAAATACAGCTCGGCGATGGCTGCTCCCGAGTCAACCCCGACCTACCGGCGGTTTGAGGATGTCTACCGCGCCAAATGGACCTGGGATCGCGTCGCTCGCGGTACCCACGGTACCAATTGTGCCGGCACCTGCGCGTTTAACGTGTATATCAAGAACGGCGTAGTCTGGCGGGAAGAGCAGCAGGGTATCTACGAGCCGTCCGGCGGCGATGCGCCGGACTATGGCCCGCGTGGCTGCAACAAGGGCCTGCGCCATCACAAGTATATGTATGGCAAGCAGCGTGTCCTTTACCCCATGAAACGTGCCGGTGAGCGCGGTGAGGGCAAGTGGCAGCGCGTCACCTGGGAAGAGGCCTGTGACGAGATCGCCGACAAGTTCCTGGACCTCGCAACAGAATTCGGTCCCGAGTGTGTCTCCTACGGCAGCGGTACCCAGATGTCGGTCAAACTGGCATCGTTCTCCTCGCTGTTCCGCTTCGGCAATATCACCGGCATGACGGTGCCCGAATTTTATTCGGGTGTCGGCGATCTGCCCACCGGTGTCTACACCACCGTGGGACAGGTTTACCTGGGTGACGTGATGGCTTCGGTATTCAAGTCAAAGTGTTGCTTTGTCTGGATGTCGAATCCTGCGGTAACACGTATTCCGGACGCCCACTTTTTCTGGGAAGCCAAATACAACGGTACTGAGGTGGTCGCCATCTCGCCCGAGTTCACGCCGACCGCGATGCATTCGAGCAAGTGGCTCAATCCGAAACCGGGCACCGACCTTGCGCTGGCGATGGCATTCGTCAATGTCATTATCGAAGAAGGGTTCGTCGACACGGACTACATCAAAGAACAGACTGACATGCCGCTGCTGGTGCGCAAGGACACCGGGGAGTTTCTGCGCGCAGAAGATCTGTCGCTGGTCTCGATGCTGGCGGTCGAGGACAACGTTTTCTATATGTGGGATGAAGCCACCGGCGACATCGTTCAGGCGCCCGGCACCGGGCTGGCCGAAGCGCCGTTGACGCGTGACCGCAGGCGCTTCGAAACGCTTGAGCTCGGCACCATAAAGCCGGCTTTAGAAGGCTCGTGGACGGTCGCAACCCGCACCGGCGACGTCGAAGTCACGACGGTATACGAGTTGACCAAGCAGCGCGCTGCCGAGCACTCGCCGGAGATCGTGGCGGGCATCACCGGCGTAAATGCCAGCGTCATCCGGCAAATGGGCCGTAAATTTGGCGCCGCCAAGCCGGCCATGATTTACACCGGCTATGCAGCCTGTAAGTGGCTGCATGGTGACATGCTGCAGCGGGCGATGATGCTGATGCTGTCGCTGACCGGCAATATTGGCGTGGAAGGCGGCGGTATTCAGTTTGCAAATGCGCCCAAGACCCGCGGCATCTCAGGTTTTGGCTTCGCCGACATTGGTCCTGCTTTCCGCATGATTTCATCGACAACGTGGGATTACGATCACGGCAATATGAAAGAGCTCAACGCCGAGATGTACGGGCAGGAGCTGGCTGATGATTACGACGCCAAGTATCGCTACAGCGTCGAGAAAGACTATTTCCCGGACTACAGCAAGAAAGGCTGGAAGATGGGTATCTTTGCCGGCAACAACGGCGCCAACTGGCGCGGGTCGGGGTCGCGCTGGAGAAAAGAGGCGTTCGACAAGCTGGAGATGATCGTCACGCTGTGCCCGGACATGGCTGTCACCGCGCACAATTCCGACTTCGTGCTGCCGATTGCCCATCACTATGAGCGTGCCGACCTGATGCTGCAGGCGCGCACACCCTATTTGCAGGTGCTGGACA
>JAZBOT010000060.1:0-15419 GCA_036351295.1 Gammaproteobacteria bacterium
CGCGGGTCGAGCGCGTTACCGGCACTGTCCAGATTGAAGCAATTGTTGTTCTCGCCGGGTGGCACAAAGTTGTAAACGAAATGGTCGTCGTCCGCCTGCGAATTTTCGTACTTGAACACGACATCGAGGTCATCGGTTGGCGTGAACAGCAGTTTGACGGTGCCGGTCCGGGTCTCTTCGCCGCCCAGCTTGGTGTTGTCGCCGACCGTCGGCGCGCAGCCGGGCACGGTGCCGCCGACAGGCGGCAGCGAGCCCGGCGGACACGGCGGATCACCCGCTAACTGGGGGTTGTTGCGCCAGATAAACCGCCCGAAAGGTCCCGCCTGGGTCACGCTGTTCACCTGACCCGGCTGCAGATTGTTGGTCCACTCACCTTCCCAGGCGTTGTAGTCGAGCCCGGCAAAGAAATACAGCTTGTCCTCGATGATCGGCCCGCTGCCCCAGATGCCGAGCTGACGACGCTGATCCTGCCCCACCAGCGCGTTCACCTGACCCTCGAACTCTTCGGTGGGGCGGCGCGTGATGTAGTTGACGGCCCCGGAAAACGTGGCGCGACCGAACAGTGCGGATTGCGGGCCGCGCAGTATCTCGACGCGCTCCAGGTTGGCCGTGCTGGTGCTGCCGATACTGCTGGCCACGTAAACCCCGTCGACGAAAAAGCCGGCGTTCGGCGCCGTCCCGCCCACCAGCGGGCCGAACTGGCCGCGAATATTCGGCACGTCCAGGCGGCGCCCGAGGTTAGGCGTGAAGCTGAAGTTGGGTGTATTCGCCGCGATGTCGTAGGCGTTAATAATGTTCTTGTCGCGCAGCGTGTCCGAATCGAACGCGGTGACAGAGATCGGCACATCCTGCAGGCTTTCTTCACGCCGGCGCGCCGGCACCGTGATTTCTTCGCGGCTATTGCCGACCAGCCGGGCAGGAACGTCCAGATCATCTTCGTCATCGGTCGCTTGCGCGTGCGCGATGGGTTCGACAAGCATGAGTGCCAGTGCCGCGAGCCAGACATAGCTTGCGGCACGGCTTGGCAGAGTGCGTTGCATCATAGCCCCCCCGGGAAAACCGCTTGTTTAAGGAGCAATTTTAGCTCTCCTAATGCGTACCTTGCTCCATCGCCTCGAGCTGATTCCGCGGCGCGGACGTATGCAGGTGATGAATGCGCCAGCCGGCATCAGTGGCCTCGAGTATGGCGGTGCCCAGACCCGTGATGCCGGTCTTGCGGCCCTGCACGGTGCCGCCCGCGGTGTAACGGAAGATGGCAAAACCCAGCGACCCCTGGAATTCGCCGAGTATCAGCGCGATGTCATAGCTCACATCGCTGACCGCCGCCATTTCGATCTTCAGGTGATTGTCACGGAAATCTTCCCAGCTCCAGTTGGGGTAGCCGCTTTCGATGGTGGAAAAATCGCCGGGAATGACCGCTTGCTCCATGATCTCGACCGAGCGTTGTTCCATCGCACGTCCGTAAGTGTCGAGCACGGCCTGAATGGTGGCTTCCTGCGGGGTCAGTTCGCGATACTCGCGAATCGGCCCTTGCCCCATATCGCTGTGCCCGTGGCTGGCCTCGCTATGGCCCGCGTCAGTGTGCCCGCCTGCTGCCACGGCCAGGCCGGGAGCCACCAGCATGGCAGCAAGCAGTGCTGTCTTAATGAAATGTTGCATCGTTTCCTACCTCGTCGCGGGCGAAAATTGTAGCATCATGCGCAGCCGCGAAGCGGCCACCGTGCGCCTCAACCGGCGAACACCGCGATGCCCGCCAGTGACCGAAACGGCGCGGTAAACCCGGAATCCATGCTCTGCTTCACCCGACCGGTTTGCAGGTCGATGCGCGCTGCCAGCCCGTTCCAGATGTTGGCGGCCAGCGCATAGCGTTCGTCGACATCGGGGCAGCACTGTGCCCAGCCGTAGCCGGGTAACTCAATCGTTTGCTCGATTTCGCCACCTTCATTGTAAATCCGCAGTCCGTCAGACGCAGTGCACAGCAGGCGACCGTCGCTCATGTAATAGGGCGCAATAAACCAGCGTTTGTCGCTCTGGTCGTACGGGTCGGCGTCCGGGTAGCCGTCCAGATCATTCAGCTGTTGGTCGTTGATGATGTCGTAGCGCATCAGGCGGCGCGAGGTTTCGGTCGTGTAGGTGATAAATTCTTTGGACGGATGCATGGTGCTGTGCGTAACGCCTTTGAATTTGGTGAACTCGGGCGCGTTCTCGACTGCGAAAGTATGCAGTAACTTCAGGTCCGGGCTGTATTTGTAGATATTCCCTTCACCCAGACGACCGTCGGGCAGCGTTTTTGCCGTTGTGCCCTGCCAGATCTCATGGCCGATAAAGTACTCGCCAAAATACAGGTTCCCCTCCGCATCCCAGCTCACGCTGCCGAAGCCGCGGCCGGGCTCCCAGTTGTCCAGCTGCGTGCCGTCAGGCGCGACGCGCACGACAACGTGGCCCTGACTGTCAAACGCCCACAGCGTGCCATCCGGGGCGAAATTGCAGCCGACAATCAGGTAGGTGGTGCCTGCCGTGTAGAGCGTGCCCTTGGGCACCCAGTTTTTGTCGAACTGGAGGATGCGGCCTTCGCCCTTGTGATCATCGTTGGGATCATCGAGGTAGCTGCAGCCGAGAAAAATATCGCCCTTGGCAAAGGGCTTCATCGTCGATGTCTTAAGCATATGTGCGAGTCTCCATAGGCTTAAGCTAAACCCTCAAGTCCCCCGAAGGTCAAGCATCGGTTGACCTTCATGCGGGTGGAGGCTTTATGATGCCGCTTCCTGCGCTACTCCTACAGAGACCCTCACACCATGCACGGACACGGACATGACGGCGAACCGGCTGCGGTGGCTGACCCGACAGCTGCAGCACCGCAGGCCGATTTTCTGACCACCGACAAAATCATCCTGCTGTTTGGCCTGGTCACCTACGGCATCGGCCAGTCGGTGCTGTATATCGTGTTTCAGCCGCTGGTAACAGTCATCGGGCTGGAGACCTGGCAGTACGGGTTCATTATGTCGGCGTCCAACCTGATGCTGGCCATTATGGCGTTCTTCTGGGGCCGGCGCAGCGATCGGGTGGGCCGCAAGCCGACGCTGTTGCTGGGCCTGTTTGGCTATGCGCTGGGCACCACCGGCGTCGCACTGGCGCTGGAGTGGGGCGTACGCAGTTCGCCGGCGCCGTGGACGCTGTTTGGCGTCATCTTGCTGGCGCGGCTGCTCTACGGCGCGCTGGCCTCAGCGATCAACCCGGCGGCGTCAGGTTACATCGCTGACACCACCTCGCGGGAGAACCGCGGCCGCGGCATGGCGCTGCTCGGCATGACGTCGGGCATCGGCACGGTGCTGGGCCCGGTGCTCGGCGGCGCGCTGGCTTTCGTGAGCGTCATTTTCCCGCTGTACGCGGCGGTCGGGCTGTCGGTCATCGCGCTGGTCGGGCTCGCCGTGGTGCTCAAAGAGCCGGAACGTGCGCCGGCGCCGCCGCACGCGTCCAACAAGCTGTCACCGTTTGATCCGCGCATTCGCTCATTTCTGGTGTTGTTCTTTTGCTTCTGGCTGTTCTTTACGATTATTCAGACGATCATGGGTTTTCTGTTCGCGCAGCGCCTCGGCATCAGCGACCCCGAAGCCATCGCCAGTTCCATCGCCGGTGCGCTGACGGCCATGGCGCTGTTGGCTGTGTTCATGCAGCTGGTGGTCATTCAAAAACTCAAGATCACCGCGCGCACAATGCTGCGACTGGGCTTGCCCGCGTTTGCTGTGGGCATGGTGGTGCTGTTGTTTGCCACGAGCATGATCTGGATGTGGCTGGCCTTCGGTTTGTTTGGGGTGGCGCTCGCGTTGTCGAACCCGGGCATTACCGCCAGTGCCAGCCTGATGGTGGAGCCGCATGAGCAGGGCGCCGTCGGCGGCTTGTTGTCCGCGGTGCCGGTGCTGGGTATGTCGGTGGGCCCGCTGCTGGGCACGCTGCTGTTCGGCATCTCGCCGACCTTGCCCGTTCAGGTGGGTGTGGTCGCCTTCGTGCTGCTGTCGGTCTACGCTTTTACGCTGGATGTGCCCGAAAAATAACGGCCGGCGATTGCTCGCCGGCCGCTCGTTGATGTTGCTAACCGCTGGTATTTTGCCAACGGCTTAGTGCCAGCAGGCGCGTGCCTAGCCGACAACTTTCTGCAGGTATTCCTTAAGCGACGTGCCGGGACGGCCCATCATCTCCTGAAAGGTGTGGGTCTTGATGCCGGGCGTAGTGCCGTCCGCGATTTCCGCAAACAGGTCGGCCACCGCATCGGAATGCCAGTCACTGGTGACGAAGGGCCGGATCGCCTGCTGGTAGGCCTTCGGGTCGCAGTCGTCGTAGACGACCTCGCGTCCCAGCACTTCGCCCATCACCCGCGCAATGTCGTTAAAGTCCATCACCGGGTCGGGGCCGGTAATGTCGTAAGTCTTGCCGAAGTGTTCCTCCGGACCTGTCGTCAGCACCATGGCGATAAATTCGCCGGCGTCGGCGCAATCCGTGAGTGCCACGGTGCCGTTGCCCATGGGCATCGACAGCTTGCCGCTGGCCTTGGCCGCGTGGGCGTAGCCGGTCAGGTTTTGCATGAAGAAGCTCGGCCGCACCAGCGTCCAGTTCATGCCCGAGGCTTTAATGGCGTTCTCCGCGGCGATGTGGGCCAGCGGGATCGGGCTCTTGGTCCCGGGAATAGCCTCCGGCGAGGACAGCTTGATGAAGTGGCGGATGCCGCTTTGCTTTGCGGTCTCAATAAAGCTGAGCTCAAGGCGCTCCTGATCTTTGCCGTTGGGCAGTATCAGCACCGCCTTGTCACAGCCTTCCAGCGCTGCGGCAACCGAAGCCGGGTCGTTAAGATCGCCCTGCACCAGTTCGACGCCCTTGTCTGCCCAGGCCTGCGCCTTGTCGAGGTCGCGCACCAGCGCCCGGAACTTGACGCCGCGTTTGAGCAGCGCGGTTGCCGTTGCGCCACCGTTGTTACCCGTAATGCCTGTCAGCAATATCATGTGTCTATCCTTTGAATCTGTCTGCGCCGCCGCGTCTGGGGCGACAAGGGGCGCTCATTGTACAGTCTATTGCCGGCGGATGAACCCGCGGCGACTGGCCCGCGCTCAGGGCTGCGGCTGGAGGACGGGACCGGCTGCGGCCAGGACCGCGCCATACTCGGGCATGGCGGTGGTGGCGGCGTAGCGCCGGTAGAGCGTCGCGAACAGGTCGCCACCGGCCACCCGGTCGAAGTCGGCGACCAGCTGCCGGCCCGTGGTTTCCATGCCATCAATCAGGCAGCAATCGGCGTAGCGCCGCAGGACTTCATCGAGCGAGGTGGCCCTGTCGCCGTCTGCGGCCCGGCCGCGCAGGGCGATATCGGCTTCCATAAACATCAGCGCGCCGCTCCAGTAGACGCGCATAAACGCCCGTCGCTCCATCATGGCCGCGCTCAGTTCCGCCAGTGTCAGATCCGCGTCATCGTCATCGGCGCGACCCCGTTCGAAGGCTGCCCGAAAGCGCTCGCGGACTTCGTCCGCGGTCAGCAATCCGGCGCGAAGCTGCAGGATGTTCTGGTAGTAGCTCGCCAGGCCTTCGGACACCCAGACGTCAGGCCGCCCTGGGTAGGGGATAAACAGGTGGCTCAGCTCATGATAGGCGGTCCAGTCGCTGACGTAGTCAGCCAGCGGCCGGCCGGGCGCGACGTAAAACAGCACCCCCTCCGGCCGGTTCCGCAACACGCGGGCAAACGGCACGGCCGAATCACTGAAGTAGGGTTTGCCCGACTTGACGGGCTGCAGGGCAATGCGGATCTCGGGCCGGGGCCAGCGGCCGTGCAGCAGGCCCACGCAGCGGCCGACGTCGAGGAGCCAGGCTTTGAGCGTGCGCTGGTCTGCGGGGGTGAATTCCCCGCGCCAGTCCAGCAGAAAGGTGCCGCCATCGGCATCGAGCCGCTCCAAGTCGTCAGCGGCTGCCGGTAAGGCCGCCAGGCACAGCATCAATCCGAGTAGCGTATTGCGCATACTCAGGGTTTCGCTGCCGGCGGCCGGGCGGATGTCCCCGGCACGGACCTGGCCGGCCGGGGACGCGGACAGCAGCTTAGTTCTTCGATTTGTCGATAATCTTGTTGGCGGCGATCCACGGCATCATGGCCCGCAGCTCCGCACCGACTTTCTCGATCGGGTGGGCGGCGTTGGCCGCGCGAGCCTTGTTCATCTCGGGATAATTGGCGGCACCCTCGGCAATAAACCGCCGGGCGTAATCGCCGCTCTGGATGTTGGCAAGGGCCTCGCGCATGGCGCGTCGCGATTCCTCGTTAATGACTTTCGGGCCCGTCACGTACTCGCCGTATTCCGCGTTGTTGGAGATGGAGTAGTTCATGTTGGCGATGCCGCCTTCGTACATGAGGTCGACGATGAGCTTCAGCTCGTGCAGGCATTCGAAGTACGCCATCTCCGCCGGATAACCCGCGTCGGTCAGCGTCTCGAAGCCGGCCTTGACCAGCTCGACGCAGCCACCGCAAAGTACCGACTGCTCGCCAAACAAATCTGTCTCGCATTCGTCTTTGAACGTGGTCTCGATAATCCCGGTGCGACCACCACCGATCGCCGATGCGTAAGACAGGGCCGTGGCCTTGGCATGACCCGAAGCGTCCTGCGCGACGGCGATGAGGTCCGGGATGCCGCGGCCCAGCGTGAATTCCGAGCGCACCGTGTGGCCGGGCGCCTTCGGTGCAATCATGATCACGTCCAGGTCGGCGCGGGGTTCGATTTCTTTAAACAGGATCGCAAAGCCATGCGCAAATGCGAGCGTCGCGCCTTGCTTGATATTGGGTTCAATTTCATCGGTGTAAAGCCGCCGCTGAAACTCGTCCGGTGTGAGGATCATGACCACATCCGCACCGGATACGGCTGCCGGCACGGCCGCCACAGTCAGGCCCGCGTTTTCAGCTTTGGCGCGTGAGCCCGAGTCCGGCCGCAGGCCGACGGTGACGTCGACGCCGGAATCGTGCAGGTTGCAGGCGTGAGCATGGCCCTGCGAACCGTAGCCGATGATGGCCACTTTTTTGCCTTTAATGATGTTGAGATCGCAATCGCTGTCGTAATAAACCTGCATGTTGATACCCTTAAATAGTCTGGCAAAAGCGGCGGATGAGCCGCGAGAACGGCACTATAGGCCGCTCTTCTCGTTGCGTAAAACGATATATTTGCAACACAATATGCCGAGTAATGCAATAATGGCTTATGGACATTCGCCAGCTGCGCCAGTTTCAGAACCTTGCTCACAGCCTGCATTTCGGGCGCGCGGCGGCAGCGAGCCATGTCAGTCCGTCGGCGCTGAGCCGGAGCATCCGCCAGCTTGAAGGTGAGGTGGGGGCAACGCTGTTTACCCGCGACAACCGGTCAGTCGAACTGACGTCGGCCGGTGTGGCGTTCCTGAGTTATGCCCGTGAGGCGGTGTCGCAGTGGGAGGTGGTCTGCCATCAGCTGCAGGTCGAAGCGGGTGAGTTGCAGGGCGAGGTCAGCATCTACTGCTCGGTAACCGCCAGCTACAGCTTTCTGTTCGAGTTGCTTAACCGGTTTCGCCGCGAGCACCCGCGGATCGAGATCAAGCTCCACACCGGTGATTCGGAGCATGCGGTGCAGCGAGTGCTGGCCGGGGAGGAGGACATGGCGATTGGCGCCCGTCCCGAGCATTTGCACCCGCGGCTTGCGTTCAAACCGATCGCGCGCTCGCCGCTGGTGTTTGTTGCTGCGAACCGCGCGGCCGCTTATGCGTCGCTCGCGCACCATGCACCCACGGCTGAGCTGTGGAATGACGTGCCCATGATTCTTTCCGAAAGCGGTCTGGCGCGCGATCGTGTTGATCGCTGGTTCGCGCAGCATGATATTCAGCCCCGCATTTATGCGCAGGTCGGTGGCAATGAGGCGATTGTCAGCATGGTGAGTTTAGGGTTTGGCGTGGGGGTGGTGCCGCGTATCGTGCTCGACAACAGCCCGCTTGCTGACACAGTCAGTGTGTTACCGGTGCAGCCCGAGCTGGCCGCCTATGAAGTGGGCTTGCTGGTGCTCAACAAGAAGCTCAGGAGTCCGCTCATCAGCGCGTTCTGGTCTCAGTCACGTACGGCCGACTAAAGCCCGCCTGGTGTGTCGTCAGCGGCCACCGCCGAAGCGCAGGCCCAGCAGCAGTATAACGGCGCCAGCCAGTCCGCAGCGCGGGTGCTGTCCAGCAGATTTTGGAACGTCCTGAAAAATGGCATCAGGTATTCCCCGCTGGGGCTACCGTTCCGAGAATAATGTCGGTGTCGCGCCAGGTCTGCAGAATATTCGCACCGCTGCTGATCACCGCGTCCGGTGTCGCGTGCCTGAGCTCAGTGGCAATCTGCTCCAGCGCTTGCCGCCCGCTACGGGGTTCGTCGTCCTCAAGCAGCGCGTACAGCCGCGCACTGACCGCATTCAGCTTGTTGAACACGACATCGTGGCAGGCATTACGCAGCACCAGGTAGTAAAGCGGCTGCGGCGCGGGCGCAGTCGGCTGCCGGGCGACGCCAATCTCGTTGACGGCATAGCGGTAGGTCAGCAGCCATGCCGGTTGCCGCAATGCCGGGATGCCGGCAAGGAGGTCGCCCGCAGGGTCGACCGCAGCCGCGACCGGCGCATCGGGGGCGAGCAGCAGGCCCGCCTCCACCCATTCATAGTGCGCCAGCTCGACAAGGAACGGCGGTTCTTCCACCAGCGGTTCGCGGTCGCCGCTGAGGTAGGTGAGAAACTCGCGCGGCATGTCCGCAAACAACGGTGAGCTGCAGCGGTAGTCGCGGTAGAAACCGCGCACGAGCCGGCGCCAGCGCTTGGTTTCCAGTATGTCTCGGCAGATCGGGAAGTGACCGCCGAGAAAGTTCACAACGTTGTTGAAAAACAGATCTCGATAAATATCCAGCCGGCGTTCTTCAATGCCGGCCGGCGCGGGTTGCTGATGCGGGTCGCGCAGGTGGGCCGCAAAGGCGTATTGCTGCGCATGCAGCGCGGCCAGCCTGTCGTCAGCCGAACTCAAGCCGCGCTCGCGTAGGGTGCCTGCAGCACCCGAATGCGCTCGACTTCGTCGAGCAGTTCGGCCAGCGGCGGGATATTGAAGTCGCGCTCCAGCAGTGTTGGCACGCAGCCGAAATGGGCGTAAGCCGCACCGAGCAGATCCCAGACCGGATCGCAAACCGGTGCGGCATGCGTATCGATACGCAGATCTTCCGCCTCGACATAGTGGCCTGCGACGTGGAAGTAGGCGACACGCTCCGCCGGCACGCTGCGCATAAACTCAATGGCCGAATACCGGTGGTTGATGCTGTTGACGTAAATATTATTGATATCGAGCAGCAGCTGGCAGTCGGCTTCGCTCAGCACCGCATTCAGAAACTCGAGCTCCGTCATTTCCTGGCCGGGGGCGGCATAGTAGGAAACGTTTTCAATAATCAACGGCCGCTCAATGGCGTCCTGTACCTGCCGGATCCGCTGCGCGACATAGCGCACGGCTTCGCCGGTAAAAGGGATCGGCATCAGGTCATACAGATGGCCGTCATCGCTGCAGTAGCTGAGGTGTTCCGAATAGAGCACCGGCTGGTGCGCCGCAAAGAACGCTTTCAGCTGCGCCAGATAGTCGGTGTCGAGTGGGGCCGGGCTGCCGATGGACAGCGAAAGTCCGTGGCAAGCCAGCGGATAGTGTTGCAGCGCTTCGCGAAAGCGCTCGCCGTAGCGTCCGCCGACGTTAATCCAGTTTTCCGGCGCCACCTCGACAAAATCGATGGTGTCGGGACGCTGCTCCAGCAGGTCGCTGAGCAGGGAGCGCCGTAAACCAAGCCCCGCACCTTGCAGCATCGGCTGCCGGGATGCGGGGCCTGATTGCTTAACGCCAGGCGTCATTGACGCAGGTCGAACAAACGGCCTTAAGCGCTACCGCACTTGCCTTCGCCGCATTTGCCTTCGCCCTTCTTGTCGCCGCCGCAGCTGCCTTCGCCTTCATCGCTGTCGCCTTCGTCGGTCTCATGGGCACCGGCGAGGAGATAGCCGTTAGTCAGTTGCTCCATTGCGAACAGGTCGGCGCCTTCTTCCGCCGCGTTGGCCATACCGGTGGAACCGAGGCCCGCGATCAGAACAGTGCCCAGTGCGATGCTGAGAGGTTTGGTTTGCTTCGACATGTGTTAAGTCTCCATTGACTTGATGATGACCCCGGTGGTGACCAGGGTGGTAGAACCCGGAACGGCCGGGGTATTCAGTGTTGCCGATTACTACGTATTTGTACACATAGCGTCGGCGCCGAACTTTTGCTTGCGATGTTTCTATGACCGCCCGTCGGACGCGAAAGTTCGAAAAAATAAATACTATAAATTACAGGCGTTTAAGCTTGCTCGGTGAGTTCGTTCGGGTCGAGGTTGTAGCGATTGAGAATGAATATGCTGCCGACATGCAGCACCGCCGGCACCACAATGTAGCCAACTGCCAGCCACTGCAGCACCGTGTCGCTCTGCGGTGCAAAGCTCCCGTCGCCCGATTCAACAAAGCCTACCAGCGACAGGAAGGCCAGAAAGATGGCCGAGCCCAGTGCGTTGCCGATCTTGTCGACGGCGGAATACACTGATGACAGCGCGCCTTCGCGACTGATGCCCGCCCGCACACGGTCGTAATTAATGGTGTCCGTCAGCACCGAGAACGACATCAGGATAAAGCCGCCGTTGAACAAGCCGATGCCGGCAGCGACGAGCCAGACGATCCACAAAGAGTCTTTATCGGCAAAGAAGTAGCCCTGGATCGACACCGCGAACAACACCAGACACCACTTGTACACCGGCATTTTGCCGAACGTGCGTGCGGCCCACACCAGAACCGGCATCGATGCGATAGAGGCGACCGAGATGACGATGATCCAGATCGGTATCACGTTGTACACGTCAAAGCCGAGGTCGAGCGCATAGGCAAAGAAAAAGAAGCCGCCGGCGTAACCGATTCCCGCACTGATGTACTGCACAATGTTCGCCGTGATCAGCACCACAAACGGTTTGTTCTCCCAGGCGATACGCAGCTGCTCGACCAGCGGCACGGTCGCGTTGGTGCCGCTCTTGCGGGGCGCCTTCGCCGTGCCGGCTACCAGCCAAACGGTCGAAGCCGCAATGACGCCACCGACGATGACGGCCATCCATTCGTAGCCGTCGCGGGTGGTGCCACCCATTTGCTCAGTTGCCCACGCGACGATTTTGGGTGCTCCCGCGCCGCCGATGATCAGGCCAATCGCGAGAAAGCCATTGCGGAACGACATGATGGTGGTGCGCTCATTCGGGTCGTCGGACATCTCCGAGGCCATCGTGAGGTAGGGTACAGAAAACAGCGAGTAGCCCGTGTTCAGCAGCAGGTAAACGGCGGTCAGGTAGGCGAAGATCAGCCACTGTCCTTCCAGCTGCGGAACGAAAAACAGCAGCACGAAGCTCGCGGCTGCAATCAGCCCGCCGGCGAGAATATACGGGCGGCGGCGCCCCCAGCTTGACTGGCTGCGGTCTGAGATGATCCCGGCAAGCGGGTCCGCCAGCACCACCCAGATTTTGGCGATCAGTATGACCAGTGCGCCGAGTGCGGCGTCGAGGCCGAGCACGGTGGTCATATAGATGGGGAGTATCAGGGCCGGTGTGTCCCGCAAAATCTGTCCGCCAATCTGCCCGACGCCGTAGCCCACGTAAGTGGATACCGGCAGTGGCTGGAACACCGGCGCGCCGGACACGGGTGTTGCGGTGGCGGAATTTGACAAGCTCAGCGGCCCCGTGAAGAAGTTTGGTGTTGGCGAAGATAGCAAATGCGCGGCCAAAGCGCAGCAGCGCGGCCGCCAACCGGACAGTTGACCGGGTGCTGTTGATTCGTGACTGCGGTCACGCAAGCATCATCCGTGTCGCCCTATCGTAGTGGACATGTTGTTCATGCCCCCAACCGTTAACATCATGCAGTATCGCTGTTGGCCCCGCCTGTCGCGGCTGATGCTGCTCGCAGTCGTCGGCTGCGCCGGTTTGGCGAGCGGCTGCAGCAATGCGGTGCGCTGGGAGTCGCCGACCACCGCCGTGGCGCCGGTCACGACCGCAGCCGGCGGTCGGGTAGCGCAGGTGGCGACCAGCATGATCGGCACCCCGTATCGGTGGGGTGGTGCTCAGCCCGGTGGTTTCGACTGCAGCGGGCTCGTGCAATTCTCGTATCAGCGTGCCGGCCTGCGGGTGCCGCGTACATCGGCGGCCCAGTATGCCGCTAGTCGTCAGGTGTCCCTGCGCGAGGCGCGCGCGGGCGACCTGGTGTTCTTCAGCTTCGAGCGCAAGGTGTCACACGTCGGTATTTATCTCGGCGACGGTCGCTTCGTGCATGCACCCTCATCGGGCAAGCAGGTTGAGGTCGCCAGCCTGCGGCAACCACCCTACAGTAGTCATTTCGTGGCAGCCGGGCGCCTGCTGTAGAGTAACTCCTGTCATTAAACGGTGAACTCTCCGTCACCACGCTGTCACAGCTGTCCGCAAGACTAACCCCACATGGTTGGTGTTGTTGTTTAACGAATGCGCTTTCGAACCGTATGGATATCGGATGTCCATCTGGGGTCCCGCAGCTGCCAGGCTGAGGCGCTGCTGGCGTTTCTTGCTACCGTTGACTGCGACCGCTTGTATCTGGTCGGCGACATTGTTGATCTCATAGCCATGCGCCGGTCGGCGCACTGGCCCGCCGCTCACTCGCGGGTATTGCGCGCCCTGTTGGACCTGAGCCGGAGCGGAGTCGAATTGACTTATATCCCCGGCAACCACGACGAAGATTTCCGCGCGCTGGTCGGCAGCAAACTGGAGAGCGTGCCTATCCACCGCCGGTTTATTCACACCACGGCGGCGGGCAAGCGGCTGCTGGTCGTGCACGGTGACGAGCTCGACGCCGAACTGCACTGTGGCGGCAGTCTCCGCTTCATCGGCGCGCTCAGCTATCGCGCACTCATGCGGCTGCATGGCGTTATCACGCGCTTCCGCCGCTGGCTGGGCCTGCCCTACTGGTCTCTGGCCGCCGAAGTTAAAGGTCGGGTCGCGACGGCCGTCGACTACATTCAGCGGTTTGAATCGGGAATGATCCAGCTGGCGCAGCGGGCCGATGTCGATGGGGTTGTATGCGGTCATATTCACCAGCCGGCCGTTAAGTCGTTCAATGGCACCCTCTATTGCAATGACGGAGACTGGGTAGAGTCCTGCAGCGCCCTGGTGGAGCATACGTGCGGGAAACTGGAGGTCGTGCGCTGGCGCGACCTCGAGGCCCAGGCCTTGGCAAGAAATGAACTTCAGGCCCACGCTGCCTGACAGCGGTAAACGTTTTCTCAGTTAGCCGGTGGTATATTCAAACGCTGTTTATCAAACCAGCGTTATCCAATGTCGGCGGAATTTCCTGAGCACCCTTTCTGGCCTTTCTCGCTGCAGCTGTACGCGCAGCCTGGCGTTTCGGCCGCGTGCCTCGAACTGCAGGATGACTACGGACTCGACGTCAATCTGGTGCTGTTTTGCATTTGGTCCGGCTTGCACGGGCCGGGCGAGCTGCAGGCCGACGAGCTCAGCGAGAGCATCGCGCGAGCGGCAAGTTGGCAGACAGAAGTTGTGCAGCGCATTCGTTACGTGCGCCGAACGCTCAAACACGATGCGCTGGGTGCCACGACGGAGCTGGCGGCGGTATTACGGCCGCGAGTGCAGGCGGTAGAGATTGACGCGGAGCATGTTGAGCAGCTGCTGCTGGCTGCGGTTGTGCCGTTGCAGCGCGGGCCGCGTGACGCCGCTGCGGCCCAGACCAACCTGCGCCGTTACCTGCAGTCGGCGGGGCTCGACCCTCAAGGTGGAGTGAAGTCGGCCGCTGGCCGGGTGCTTGCTGCCGCGCTGCAGCTGATGGCTTAGGGCGCCACGCCGGGAGGCCAAACGCGGCGCCTCCGGCGTGGTGCTCGGTTGTCGCCTACTTCCTTTCTTTGCGGGCTTTCGCTTCCGCGATCACTTCATCGGCGACGTTCTTCGGACACGGCGCATAGTGCGAGAACTCCATCGAAAACTGGCCGCGACCCGAGGTCATCGTGCGCAGGTCGCCGATGTAGCCAAACATGTCGGAAAGCGGCGCATCCGCCTTGACGCGCACGCCCGTCGGCAGCACTTCCTGTGATTTGATCATGCCGCGACGGCGGTTGAGGTCACCGATGACATCACCGACGTGATCTTCCGGCGTAAACACATCGACTTTCATGATGGGTTCAAGTAGCTGCGGCGCTGCCTTCGGAACCGACTGCCGATAAGCATTGCGCGTAGCCGCTTCGAACGCCATCGTCGAGGAGTCAACCGCATGATAGGCGCCGTCGAGCAGCGTGAACTTGACGTTCAGCAACGGATAACCCGCCAGCGTGCCCTCGGCCATCATCGTTTCGAAAGCTTTGCCGATGGCGCTCCAGTATTCGCGCGGCACGTTGCCGCCCGTCACCTTTGACTCGAACACGTAAGGCTCCGCGCCGGCTTCCAGCGGCTCGATTTCGTAGTCGATCTTGCCGAACTGACCCGAACCACCCGTTTGCTTCTTATGCGTGTAGCTGTCCTGCACGGTCTTGGTGATGGTCTCCCGATACGCCACCTGCGGTTTGCCCACCTCGACTTCAATACCGTGGGTGCGGCGGAGGATGTCAACCTTGATATCAAGGTGCAGCTCACCCATGCCCTTCATGATGCTCTCGCCGGTTTCCTGGTCGGTCTCAACCTGGAACGACGGGTCTTCCGCAATCATTTTGCCGAGCGCGATGCCCATCTTCTCCGTGCCGGCCTTGTCTTTGGCGGCAATGGCGATCGAGATGACCGGATCGGGGAACACCATGGGCTCGAGCGTCGCCGGATTTTTCTCGTCGGCCAGCGTGTGCCCGGTCTGGGTGTTCTTCATACCCAGCAGCGCAACAATGTCGCCGGCCTGCGCCGACTCCAGCTCCTGCCGCGAATTGGCGTGCATTTCCACGATGCGGCCGATGCGTTCGGTCTTACCCGTAAACGTGTTGAGCACCGAGTCGCCTTTCTTGATCTTGCCCGAGTAGATGCGGGTGAAGGTCAGGGCGCCGTAGCGGTCGTCCATGATTTTGAACGCCAGCGCGCGCAGCGGTTTGTTCGGGTCGACAATGGCTTTGCCGCCGGTTTCGTTACCTTCGAGGTCAACTTCCGGCTGCGGCTCGACTTCAGTCGGGTTGGGGAGGTAATCCACAACGGCGTTCAGCACGTTCTGAATGCCTTTGTTCTTGAAGGCTGAGCCGCAGTAGGTGGGGAAGAAGTCCAGCTTGATCGTGCCGCGACGAACGCACTTTTTAACGTCTTCAATCGACGGCTCGTTGCCTTCGAGGGAGGCCTCAAGCAGGTCGTCGTCCTGCTCCAGCGCAGTTTCGATCAGCGCTTGCCG
>JAZBOT010000061.1:0-31806 GCA_036351295.1 Gammaproteobacteria bacterium
CAACGCGGTGGTCAAGCGCGGCATTAACGATGCCACGGTGGTTGATATGGTCGAACGCTTTCGCGGCACCGGCACGATCGTGCGCTTTATTGAGTACATGGATGTCGGCACGATCAATCACTGGAAGCCGTCGGAGACGGTTCCGGCGCGCGAGCTGCTTGAGCGCATCAATGCCCGCTGGGCGCTGGAACCGGTGGCCGAGAATTATCACGGTGAGGTTGCCAGCCGGTATCGGTTTGCGGACGGTGCGGGCGAGATCGGCTTTATCAATTCGGTGACGGAACCTTTTTGCGGGTCGTGCACGCGGGCGCGCTTGTCGTCAGACGGCAAGCTGTTCACCTGCCTGTTTGCCGCGCACGGGCTGGACCTGCGCGAACCGTTGCGCAGCGGCGTGACAGATGCCGAGTTGCTGGAGCTGGTGCGCACCATCTGGTCGAACCGCACCGACCGCTACAGCGAGTTGCGGGCGCGCGACGGTGCTCCTGCGGACAAGGTGGAAATGTATTACATCGGCGGCTAAGGCCCGCGAGTCGGCGGGAGGGGTAAACATGCTGCAGGGCCTGATGATGGATCAACCGCTGCTGATCACCTCGATCATGCAGTTCGCTGAACGCCATCATGGCAACCGCGAGATTGTCGCGGTCACCGCCGACAATCCGCGGCATCGCTATACTTACCGTGCGGCCTTCGCGCGAACCCGGCGCCTCGCCAATGCGCTGGCGGCACTCGGGCTGCAGCCCGGCGACCGTGTTGCCACGCTGGCCTGGAATGACCACCGGCATTTCGAACTGTATTACGCCATTTCATGTTCGGGGGCGGTGTGCCACACGATCAACCAGCGACTGTTTCCGGCGCAGATCGAGTTCATCATTCGGCATGCCGCCGATCGCGTCTTGTTTGTTGACCCGATGTTCGTGCCCCTGGTTGAGCGCCTTGGCCCGGCGCTTGCGGGCGTGGCGGCGCGGGTGGTACTAACAGACCGTGCGCACATGCCGGCCGCGGCCGCGCCCGACTGGCTGTGCTATGAGGATTTGCTGGCGGAGCAGTCCGCCGATTTCGCCTGGCCCACGCTGGATGAACAGACGGCCAGCGCGCTGTGCTACACCTCCGGCACGACCGGCGAGCCGAAAGGCGTCCTGTTCAGTCATCGGTCTACGGTCCTGCACAGCTACGCCGTGTGCCTGCCTGACGTCATGGCACTGCACGAAAGCGACTGCATCATGCCGCTCGTGCCGATGTTTCATGTGAACGCCTGGGGTGTGCCCTATGCAGCTCCCCTGGTCGGCGCCAAGCTGGTGCTGCCGGGGCCGGCCATGGCGGACGGCGCTCAGCTGCACGACCTGATTACCACCGAGAAGGTGAACTATGCGCTGGGGGTGCCAACCATCTGGCTGGCCCTGCTGGCCTATCTGGACGCGCACGGTCTGCAGGTGCCCACGCTGGACCGCGTGTGCGTCGGCGGCGCGGCGTGTCCGGCCAGCATTATTGAGCGGTTTGGCGCCGATTATGATGTTGAGGTGTTCCATGCCTGGGGGATGACGGAGATGAGCCCGGTGGGCACCTTTAATCACGGCACGGCGGCGACGGACAGCTGGCCTGCGGAGCGCCGGGCGGCCCACCGGTTGCGGCAGGGCCGCAGTCTGTTCGG
The DNA here is from genome assembly GCA_036351295.1 of Gammaproteobacteria bacterium. Lineage (GTDB taxonomy): Bacteria > Pseudomonadota > Gammaproteobacteria > Steroidobacterales. The sequence goes on from JAZBOT010000061.1 coordinate 1,649, forward strand.
CGTGGATATGCGCATCGTGGATGCGGCCGGAGCGGAGTTGCCGTGGGACGGTACCACCGTGGGCGCGCTGCAGGTTCGGGGCCCGTGGGTGGCGCGCGCCTATTATCGCGCGCCGCAGTCATGCCTGACGGCGGACGGCTGGTTCGACACCGGGGACGTGGCCAATATCGACCCGCAGGGCTTCATGCTGATCACCGATCGCAGTAAAGATGTCATCAAGTCGGGCGGGGAATGGATCAGCTCGATCGCGCTGGAGAATACGGCGGTCAACCACCCCGACGTCGCCGAAGCGGCCGTCATCGGGCGGGCGCATCCCAAGTGGGATGAGCGGCCGCTACTGGTGGTCGTGCCTGCTGCCGGCGCCGACGTGAGCCGCAGCGACCTGCTCGACTGGTACCAGGGTAAAGTCGCCAAATGGTGGATACCTGATGACGTTGCTGTGGTTGACGAGCTGCCGCATACGGCGACCGGCAAAATTGACAAGAAGGCGTTGCGCGAACAGTTTGCCGATTACCGGTTTCCGGCTGTGCGGGATTAGCGGCGGATGTCCCGGCTGAATGCCCGGCAGCTGGCTGTGGTCGATGCGCTGCAGAGCGAGCTGTCGCCGGGGAGTGTGCTCGTCGGCGGGGAGGTAACGGGTCGCGCGGCCGGTATCTGGCGCAGCGATACCGTACAGGCACCGGTGCTGGTGCGACCGGACAGCACGGCGGCCGTCAGCACGGCGTTAAGGGTATGTTCCGCGCTGGCTCAGCCCGTCATCACGCATGGCGGGCTGACCGGGCTCGCCGAGGGTGCCCTGACCGGCCCTGACGACGTGGTTCTGTCCACCGAGCGCCTGCAACGGGTCTACCCCGTTGACACGGCGAATCGCACGCTCCTCGCGGCAGCGGGCGTCACCCTGCAGGCTGCGCAGGCGGCCGCGGAACAGGCCGATCTGATGCTGGCGCTGGATCTGGGCGCGCGTGGTTCCTGCACCCTCGGCGGGGTTGCGGCGACCAATGCGGGCGGTCACCAGGTCTTGCGCTACGGCATGGCGCGCGAGCAGATTCTCGGTATTGAGGCCGTGCTGGCCGACGGGACAGTCCTGACTTCACTGAACAGTATGCTAAAAAATAACGCCGGTTATGACCTCAAGCAGCTGTTTATCGGTACTGAAGGCACCCTGGGGATTATCACCCGCGTGCGGTTGCGGCTGCGGCCGCGCTGGCGGACGCAGGAAACCGCGCTGCTGGCCTGCGATCACTTCACGCAGGTCACCGGGTTGCTCGCCGCCCTGGATGAATCGCTGGGCGGCACGCTGAGCGCCTTCGAAGTGCTCTGGAAGGATTTCTATCAACTGGTCAGCCCCGCGCAAAAACCGCTTGAACCTCACCACGCCTACTACGTGCTGGCGGAAGCGCTCGGCAGTCAGCCGGCGACGGATGCCGAACGTTTTACCGCGGCGATTGCCGACGCCGCAGCGGCCGGCCTCGTGAGCGACGCAGTGGTCTGTAAATCAGGAGCGGAGCGGGCGGCGCTATGGGCCATGCGGGATTCGGTTGAGCGCACGCTGGAGCATGGTCCCGCCAGCATCTTTGACGTCAGTCTTGCAGCAGCCAGCATGGAAAGCTATGTGGCGCGCGTGCGCGACTGCCTGCGGGACGAGTGGGGAGAGGCGTGTCGCATGTGGGTGTTCGGACATGCCGGCGACGGCAACTTGCATATTGTTGTCGCCGCCGGAACCGGCGACGCGCAGAGCAGCAGGCGGATCGAGCGCTGCGTATACGAGCCGCTCGGTGCGGCGGGCGGCTCGATTTCCGGTGAGCACGGTATCGGGCTGGAGAAGAAACGCTGGCTCCCGGTATGCCGCACGCCCGCCGAGCTCGATACCATGCGCCGGCTCAAGCGCGCACTTGACCCGGCTAACCTGCTGAATCCGGGCCGGGTCATCGACCTGCAGCAGCCCGCTGCACAGGCGTGAAAGTCCTCGCTGCGGGCGGCAGCGTGACGCGGCCGGTGCGACGCTATACCGGTGCGCGGGCAGCGCCGGCCGATGACGTCATCGCGATTGAAGAGCCCCTGCAGATCACGCTTGAATGGCCCGGTGGTCGGAAACCGCTGGCGGTAACCATGCGCACGCCCGGAGCCGATGCCGAACTTGCTCTCGGCTTTTTGTGGGGCGAGGGAATTCTGAACCCCGCCAGCGTTGTGCGCGAAGTTGCCGTAGCGGCGGCTGCGGCGGACGGCAACGAAGTGCGGGTCGTGCTCGCAGCACAGCCGCCGGATGCGCTCCTCCGGCAGGAGCGCAACACCTATCTGACGTCCTCGTGCGGTATCTGCAGCAGGGCGGCGCTGGATGCGGTGCGCGTGCGGGCCGCGTTTCGCCGCCCCACGGAGCGGTTTTCCATAACCTCTGCGGTACTGCATGCGCTGCCGCAGCAGCTCAGCGCGGGGCAGGCGCTGTTCGCCGGCGCAGGCAGCGTGCACGCGGCGGCGTTGTTCGATGCGTCCGGGGCGCTGGAAGCCGTGGCTGAGGACGTGGGGCGCCACAATGCACTCGACAAGGTGATCGGCGCGGCCTATGTTGCGGGCCGGCTGCCGCTGTTCGAGCGCGGGGTGGCCGTCAGCGGCCGCGCCAGTTTTGAACTCGTCCAGAAAGCTCATATGGCCGGGATCCGGTTGCTGGCGGCAGTCGGAGCGCCGTCCAGCCTGGCGATCGATCTGGCCTGGGAGGCCGATATGACGCTGGTGGGGTTTCTGCGCGACGGGCGCTTCAATGTTTATAGTGCGCCGGCAGGTATTATTGGGCAGGACGAGGAAGCTTAGCCGGAGTGCGCTCTTGAAGTTGAATGCGATACCTTGGCGTCAGCTGCTGGCAGGCATCGCGCTCGCGGCGACGTTTTATGCGGCGCTCATTGCTTTTGCCGACGGCCGGGCAGTAATGGCAGCTTGTCGGGCTCTCGGCGGCAGCACCTGGCTCGCCGTGCTCGGGTTGTCGGGCCTCAATTACTTGCTGCGCTATGCCCGCTGGGACTATTACCTGCGGCAACTGGGGTACCGGGTGCCGCGCAGTGCCCAGTTGACGATCTACATCGCCGGGTTTGCGTTTACGACCACGCCTGCCAAAGCCGGCGAGGCGACCCGGTCGCTGTATCTCCACCATTACGGCGTGACCTATACCCACAGTCTGGCCGCGCTACTGGTTGAACGCTGCGTGGACGTACTCGCGATGTTGTTGCTCGCGGCGCTGGCCCTCGCGGCCGTGAGCGACCTGCGTGGCTTGTTTGTCATCGTACTGCTGCTGGTGGTCGTGCTGCTGCAGGTCGTGCACAGCAGCTGGCTGAGCCGCCAGCTGGCGCGCCTGGCTGCTGGCGGCAACCGGCCACTCGTGGCACGCGGGTCCGCCGGCCTGCTGCAGATACTGCATACGGCGCGACCCTTGCTGCAATCCGGTCCGCTTTACGGTGGTGTACTGGCCGGGCTGTTGGCCTGGGGCGGTGAGGGGCTGGCGCTCTACCTGATCCTCGAGCAGCTGGGGGCCTCGTTGTCGCCGTGGCTGGCCACCGGTGTCTACGGTATGAGCGTGTTGGCCGGCGCGGCTACCCTGGTGCCGGGAGGCCTCGGCGGCACCGAGCTGGCGATGCAGTACCTGCTGGAGGCGAGCGGAGTCCTCAGCGAGCCGGCGATCAGTGCCGTGATCATTTGCCGGGTCGCGACGCTCTGGTTTGCCGTCGGCCTGGGTCTGCTGGCGGTCCTCGCGCTGGCCGGTGAGGCCCGCCGTAACCCGAACGGCAGCCGTGCGCCGGGCGTCCGCCTGGGGGAGGTTAAGGATGGCTAGCCCGCGCGCCGATACGCTCGTTGTCGACCTCGACGGCACGTTGCTGCAAACCGATTTGCTGCATGAGTCGACGTTCGGCTTGCTGCGGCAAAACCCCTTCGCGCTGTTCCGCCTGCCGGTCTGGCTGCTGCAAGGCAAAGCGTTCCTGAAAGCCGCGATAGCATCCCGCGTGCCGCTGGACCCGTCACTACTGCCATGGAACGAGGAGTTTCTGGCGTATCTGCGCCAGCGTCACGCAGCCGGGGACCGACTGGTGCTGGCAACCGCATCGAACGAGCGCTACGCCCAGGCAATCGCCGATCATCTGGGTATTTTTTCGGCCGTTCTCGCGAGTAGCAATACAGTGAATATGGCCGGCAGCGAAAAGTTGCGCCACATTCACGACCTGTTGGGCGGGCAGCCGTTTGTCTATGCCGGCAACGGCGCCGCCGACCTGCCGGTTTGGCAGGGCGCTGCGGCCGCGGTGCTGGTGAACACGCCACCGCGGGTGGCGAGCCTGGCAGAGGCCGTCGGCAACGTCAGCCGCGTCTTCGCGGCGCGCCAGGACCGGCTCAGCAAACTGCTGGTCGCTATGCGGCCCTATCAGTGGCTCAAGAATCTGCTGGTCTTTGTGCCGCTGGTGTTGTCCCATCAGCTCAATAACGTCACGCTGGTTGTCAATTCGACGCTGGGTTTCGTGGCTTTTTGTTTGTGTGCCTCAAGCGTCTACCTGCTGAATGACCTGCTCGACCTGGCGGCCGATCGCCGGCACCCGACCAAGCGCAAGCGGCCGTTTGCCGCGGGCGAACTGCCGGTCGTGACAGGCGTGCTTGGCATGGGTGGCCTGTTGCTCGCCGCATTGCTGATCGCGCTGCTGCTGCCGCGCTATTTTGTCTATGTCCTGATTGTTTACTATCTGTCGACGGTGGCGTACTCGTTATGGCTGAAGCGCGCCGCGCTGGTGGACGGACTGGTGCTCGCGGGTTTGTATACGCTGCGGCTGATCGCGGGTGCCGCCGTCATTGAGGTCTTGCCGAGCTTCTGGCTGCTGGCCTTTTCGATGTTCATTTTTCTCAGTCTGGCGTTTATCAAACGCTACTCAGAATTGTTGCCGAACGCGGGTGATGACCGCCGTATCGCCGGCCGCGGCTACGTGCCGATTGATATGGAAACGCTGGCGCAACTCGGTTCCGCCAGCGGCTATCTCGCGGTACTCGTGCTCGCGCTGTATATCAACGGTGAAAAAGTCGAGCAGATGTATGCACGCCCCGAAGCGTTGTGGATTTTGTGCCCGATGATGCTCTACTGGGTCAGTCGCATGTGGTTGCTGACTCGCCGGGGCGACATGCACGAAGACCCTGTGGTGTTTACCATTCGTGACCTGCGTACCTGGTGGCTGGCCGCGCTGTCGGGAGCGGTGCTGCTGGTGGCTATTTTCTGGCCCGAGCTGCGCGCTGCGGTGCCCTGGCCATAGCGGATGGCCGAGTCGCACTATCTTTCCTGGGGCCGCTATCCGCGCTTCCCGCAAGCCGGAACGGAACTGCTCTGGCGCAGCGACCCGCTGCCGGAGCTCCCGGCTGACGCGGGTCAGATGCTGCCTTACGGAGCAGGCCGCAGCTACGGCGACGTCTGTCTCAATCGCGGCGGCACGGTGCTGGCGACACGGGCATTGCGGCATTTCATTGAATTCGATCGGGAGGCCGGCACGCTGCGCTGCGAGGCGGGCGTCACGCTGGAAGAAATCGCTCGCCTGACGCTGCCCGCGGGTTGGTGGTTGCCGGTGACCCCGGGCACGGCCTTCGCCACCGTCGGCGGCGCCGTGGCCAACGATGTGCACGGCAAGAACCATCATCGTGTCGGCACCTTTGGTTGTCATGTGCTGCGCTTTGAATTGCTGCGTTCCGACGGCAGCCGACGGGTCTGCACGGCGGAGCAGCATGCGCAGCTGTTCGCCGCCACCATCGGCGGGCTCGGGCTCACCGGTCTGATCACCTGGGTCGAGATCAAACTGCGTCCGGTCCGCGGTGCATGGCTCGACACGGAGACCCTGAAGTTCGGCCATGCGGATGACTTGCTTAAACTCAGCGCCGGCAGCGAGTCTGGTCATGAATACACCGTGGCCTGGCTCGACTGTGCGGCAACCGGAGCGCGACTGGGGCGCGGCCTGTTTACCCGCGCGAACCACGCCGACACAGCGGCGGCGATGCCGCGGCGCCGGGCGCCCGGGGTCCCGTTCACGCCACCGGTGTCGCTGGTGAATCGCTACAGCGTGCGGCTGTTCAACGCAGTCTGGTATGCGCGGCAGCGTGAGCGCCGGCGCGCGCGGCGTGTGCCCATGCACGCGTTTTTTTATCCGCTGGACGCCATCGCGCATTGGAACCGTATTTACGGTCCGCGCGGTATGTTGCAGCATCAGGCGGTGCTGCCCGGTGCCGACGGGCCTGCCGCGTTGCGCGAGATGCTGAAGCAGATCTCGCGTGCCGGCACGGGTTCGTTTTTAGCGGTCGCCAAGGTGTTTGGTGCAGTCAAGTCGCCCGGCATGCTGTCGTTTCCCCGGCCCGGCGTCAGCCTCGCGCTGGATTTCCCGATGAGCCCCGATACCCTGCGGTTGCTCGGGCGCCTCGACGCGCTGACGCTCGAATGCGGCGGTGCGGTTTATCCTGCCAAAGATGCCTGCATGGATCCGCGGTTGTTTCGCGCCGGCTTTCCGCAGTGGGAAGAATTTGCGACGCATGTCGACCCGGCATTCTCGTCCAGTTTCTGGCGGCGGGTCACCGGTGACGGTCTTGACTAGGGTTCTGATAGTCGGCGCGACCTCCGCCATTGCCGCTGCCACGGCGCGACGGTATGCCGAGCGGGGCGCGCAGCTGTTTCTCGTGGCGCGCGATCCGGCGCGCCTCGACATTGTGGCGGCGGACTTAACGGTGCGCGGCGCCACTCGGGTGGATACCCTGGCCGCAGATCTGCTCGACTATGACAGTCACGGTGCCCTGGTGGCTGCAGCGCTGGACGCGTGCCAGACGCTTGATGTAGTGCTGATTGCGCACGGCGTGCTGCCGGAGCAAGGCGCTGTCGAGGCGACGCCGGCGGCAGCGCTGGAGGCGATGCATGTCAACCTGCTGAGCGTCATGTCGATAGCCTTGACGTTACGCGCGCCGCTGCTGGCGCAGGGCAGCGGGACCCTTGCCGTCATTTCGTCGGTAGCGGGAGACCGCGGGCGCCAGAGCAATTACGTGTACGGGGCGGCGAAGGGCGGGCTCGATACCTTTTTGCAGGGGCTGCGCAATCGGCTGTGGGCCGCTGGCGTCAACGTTGTCACGATTAAGCCCGGTTTCGTCGCTACGCCGATGACGCGGCATCTGCCCGCCACCGGCTTGTTGTGGTCGCAGCCGGAGGTCATCGCCGCGGGGATTGTGCGGGCCGTTGAGCGCCGCGCCTCGGTCGTCTACTTGCCGCGCTACTGGGCACTCATCATGTGGGTGGTGCGACTGATTCCCGAGTTTATCTTCAAGCGCCTGCGGCTCTGAACAGCCGCTTCACGCGCGGGCGGTGACGTAGGCATTGTTGCGCAGCTCGTACCCGATGGTTGTTGCCGGGCCATGTCCGGTAACCACCTGCGTAGCTTCGTCAAGCGTATACAGGTGCTGTCGGATGGAATTGATCAGTGCCGGCGTGCTCCCGCCGGGTAAATCCGTGCGACCTACCGAGCCACGAAACAGTGTATCGCCGGCAACCAGCAGCCCCGCCGCAGCAAAATGGAAGCTGATGGAACCCGGTGTGTGTCCGGGAGTATGGACGCAGGTTCCGGCCACGGCCGGAAGCGGCTGCTCATGCTCGAGCCAGGCGTCCGGGTGCGGCAACGGGGTATACGGCACCCCGAACAGTTCGCATTGCTGGCGCAGCGCGTTCCACAAAAACAGGTCTTCCTGGTGCAGGTGAATCGGGGCGCCGGTCGCTTTCTGCAGGGTGCCCGCGGCGAGAATATGGTCGAAATGGGCGTGCGTATGCACCAGCATCTCGATGCGCAGTTCAAGCCGGCGGGCGGCGTCGAGAATTTTTTCGGGGTCGCCGCCCGGGTCAATCACGATGCCGCGGCCGGACAATGCATCGCCGATTACCGTGCAGTTGCATTGCAGGGGGCCGACCGGAAACGATTCGTAAACGAGAGCCATAGAATTGGTGCGTAACGCCGTTTGCTAATAGCGAGTAACAAGTATCGCATTCCCCGCGCTGCCATGCAGCGGATTTGGAGGTTAAACTCGTCCCGACAAACCAGACTATGGAGATTTCAGCAGTGAGCATGTCCTTGGAACAACAAAACGAGCGGCTGGTAACCCAGTTCTGCCGGGACTGGTCAAACCGCGATGCCCATGCGCTCGCCGAATACTTGAGTGACGACGTGGTCTATCAGATGTACGAGGGGCACCCCGACATCATTGGCCCGGAAGCCTTTATCAAAACCATGGACGGCTTCCTTAAAGGTCTTAAAGCCGTTGACTGGGAAATCCGGCGCAGTTTTGCAATTGGTGAACTCGTGATCAACGAGCGGGTTGATCATTTCATCGCGCACGACGACAAGCGGTCAAATCATCCGGAAATCGCAGGCTTTTTTCTGGTCCGTGACGGCAAGATCAAGCTGTGGCGGGACTATTCGCTGCCCGCGGGGATTTCTGCGCCCCTGACCTCAAAATAGGCCGGGAAGGCGCTAAAATAGAGCCAGCGCGAGATAACAGAGCCAAACAGCCGGGTGAATATTTATGGTTGCCAACAAATCCGCCACGCAGGACCTGATTAGCGAACTGGTTGCTGTGCTCGGTGCAGAACACGTGCTGACGGACGATGCCGACCGCAATTTTTATGCGATGGACGTCTACTCCCAGCGGGAGCTGCCGCTGGCGGTCGTGCAGCCCGGTTCGTTGGAGGACGCGGTGGCGGTTGCCCGCATCGCCGCCGATGCCGGCGTCGCACTCGTCCCGCGCGGCGGCGGCGCGTCATACACCGACGCCTATTTGCCGGATACAGCGCAGTCGCTGCTGATTGATACAGGGCGTATGAACCGCATTCTGGAGATCAACGCCGAAGACATGTACGTGACGGTCGAACCCGGTGTCACCTGGGCCGAGTTGACGGCGGCGCTGAATGAGCAGGGTTTGCGGACTCCTTTTTGGGGGCCGTTCTCCGGTATCAAGGCCACCATCGGCGGCTCAATGTCGCAAAACAGTGTCAGTCTCGGCTCGGGTTTGTTCGGCATCTCGGCCGACTCGGTGCTGGCGTTTGAGGTGGTTCTCCCCGGTGGCCGGGTGCTGCGCACCGGGTCGGCCGCGATTGCAACCGGCTCGCCGTTTTTCCGCGGCTACGGGCCGGACCTGACCGGACTGTTCACCGGCGATGCGGGCATACTCGGACTGAAGGCCCGGATCACCTTGCGGCTGATCAGGAACCCCGGTTTCAAAATGTCGTGCTCCTTCGGTTTCGATACCTTTGAGGCGATGGCCCTCGGTGCCGCCGAGGCGGCCCGCCAGGGGGTTTGTTCGGACAATTTCGGTCTCGACCCCAAGCTGCAGCAGGGGCAGTTGGGCAGCCAGGACACCAACGCCAAGCTGCAGGCTGCGAAAGCGGTGTATGCGGCTTCCCGTGGCCCGGTGGACGGCCTGCTGAAGCTGGCCAAAATGGCGCTGGCCGGTGAGCGTTTTCTGGCGGCCTACCCCTATGCGATGCACTTTAATGTGGAGGGCTACAGTCGCGCCGAAGTGGCCACCAAGCTCGACCTCGTGCGCCAGGCCTGCGCCCCGCACGGCGCCGAGATTGCCAACACCATCCCGACAGTGCTGATGGCCATGCCATTCATACCGCTCTATCCGATTCTGGGCCCCCGCGGTCAACGCTGGGTGCCGCAGCACGGTATCCTGCCGTTTTCCAAGCTGCACGCCTTTCACCAGCGCTTGCAGCAGCTCTATGCCGAATACGCCGAGCGGATGGCAGAACACAAGGTGGAGTATGCGGCGATGTTTACCAGCATCAGCACCAACGGGTTTCTGTATGAGCCGGTCTTTTACTGGGAAGATGACCGGACGGCCTTCCACCAGCGTTATCTGCCGCAAGAGTACCTTGATATGTTGCCCGAGTATCCGGCAAACCCCGGAGGCAGGGCGCTCGTTAAGGAGATGAAGGCGCGCATTATCGACCTGTTTCATGAATTCGGCGCAGTGCACATGCAGATCGGCAAGGCTTATCCCTATCTGCGGGGGCGGGAGGCCAGCGCCGAAGGGTTGCTGCGCGGTATCAAACGCGAGCTGGATCCGCAGGGGCTGATGAACCCGGGCGGTCTCGGTCTCTGACCGCAGCCAGTGCCTGTGCAGCCGCTGATATTGCGGGCCTTTTCATGTCGCCTCTCAGCCGAAGGAATTTATTAATGGGTACAACAGGATTGCTGGCGAGCTCGGTAGCCGGAGCGCTGCCTGACTGGCGTGAGGGGGAGGGGGCTCCCGGCAGCGTTGAACTCGCGAGCCCTGAAGCGAACCTGGCCAATTTCATTCGCATGATGGCGAGTCTCGAAGAGGTGGATTGTCCGTGGTGGTACAACGGCACGGTTTACGCCGTTGTCGGTGAAACCATGAACCCGCAGCCGCTGTTCCGCTTTTCCGGCATGGAGCTCTACCTCGTGACGCATCTCGAAGACGGTACCTATGAGCTGACCGGCAATACCGTCACTTTCTTTCGCGATCTGGCCGGTGAAGGCTGGCTGACGCGTTTCGACAACCCGTTTACCGGCGAGCGCAACACTGTAGCGGCGGCGATTCAGGGCGGTGGTCCGGGACGCGGATTTAATCTGTCCGTTAACGGGGTGCGCTTCAGCAAGCTGAAAGACACCATTCCTGATGAACCTCTGCGCAAGTGGTGGAATCAGGCGGCTGGTACCGTATGGATGAACAACGATACCGTTTACCCGCCGGGTTTGCCGGCGCCGCGCGCGCAGGCGCAGTCGATGTTTGCACCGCTCAGTGCTTTCAGTGACGCCAGTCTGCCCCGGCTGCCGACGGTTTTCAGTTCCACGGTGACGATGCCCTGGCTTGAGTGGATGGACATGGGCGACCGGGCAGGCCACCTGTTGTGGCACGCGGCCGGTGCCAAGCTGCCTGCGCTGGCTGCCTTGCCGGACGAATACCGGCGGCGCGCCGAAGCCGAATACCCGGAGCGGTTGACGGTGGCGCGCAAGTGATCGCTTTTCGTGTCAACGGCAGCGCTGTCGAGGTCGATGTTGCGGCCGAGATGCCGCTCCTCTGGGTACTGCGTGACCATCTGCAGCTGACCGGCACCAAATACGGTTGCGGCATTGCCGTGTGCGGGGCCTGCACGGTGCACATGGACGGTGCCGCGGTGCGGTCCTGTGCGGTGCCGGTTTCCGCTGTTGCCGGTAAAAGCGTCACGACGATTGAAGCGCTGGCGATCAGCGATACCGAGCTGCACCCGGTGCAGCAGGCCTGGATTGCCGAGCAGGTGCCGCAGTGCGGCTACTGCCAGCCCGGCATGATTATGGCGGTCGAGGCATTGCTGCAGCAGAATACGCGTCCCACTGACGCCGATATCGATGCCGCGGTCACCAACATTTGCCGGTGCGGCACCTACCCACGGATTCGTCGCGCAATCCACGCAGCAGCGGAACTAAAGCGGGCGGCTGTGGCAGACGGTTAGTGCCGGGCGACGCGCCCAATGGTATAGGCTTTGTAAAATTAACGAGGATGAGCAGGACAATGAGAATATTGGCGGGATTGGGTTTGGCGGCAGGAATGGTTCTTAGCGGGTGTGCACCGGAGCCCACGGCGGAGCAGGCGGGCGTGCCGGCCGCGGCCGCCACCGCGACAGCAACGACGGCCGCGGAGTCTGCTCCGGTGGCAGGAAACGCCGAGACAGGCAAACGTGTCTTTCTTTATTGTCAGGCCTGCCACTCGGTTAATGCGGGCGGCATGAACAAGGTCGGTCCGAACCTGCATGGTGTTTTCGGTCGCGCCGCTGCGCAGGCAGAGGGCTTTATCTACTCGGACGCTCTGACCAATTCGGGCATTGTCTGGGATGCCGCGGCGCTCGATCAATGGGTGCAACGTCCCAGCGAAATGGTGCCGGGCACGACGATGGTGTTTGCGGGCATCCAGGACGCCCAGCAGCGCGCTGATCTGGTCGCTTACCTCGAGGTGGCGACGGCTGGCGAGTAACCCGGGGTCAGCATTTGCCAGTGGCCCGGACCGCGGGAGCCGAAGGCTGTCATACGGTTGTAACATTAGCGTCACCAATGTGAAATAATTGCTTGGTGTAATAAAGCCTGGATTGAGAAATCAATGGCTTATGAAACAACCAAAAATATTGATAGTCGAAGACGAGACGCCGGTTCGGCAGATGATTGCGTTCAATCTGAACCGGGCAGGTTTCGATGTCGACGAGGCGTCCGATTGCGCCACCGGACGCAGCCGTATTGCTGACAACCGGCCGGATCTGGTGCTGGTGGACTGGATGCTGCCGGACTCCAGTGGATTAGAATTGACGCGAGCCCTGAAACGCGATGACGCCTACAAGGATATTGGCATAATCATGCTGACCGCGCGTGCTGAAGAGCAAAGCAAGATCCTCGGTCTGGACAGCGGGGCCGACGACTACATCACCAAGCCGTTTTCCGCCCGTGAGCTGATTTCGCGTATCAACGCCGTGCTGCGGCGTTCCGGCATGGAAAGCGGCGAGCCGATCGCGCTGGGTGCGCTTGAGCTCCGCCCCGATGAGCATCGCCTGTTCATGAACGGCAGCGAGCTGAACGTGGGGCCCACGGAATTTCGTCTGCTGAGTTTTTTCATGCGCAACCCGGAACGGGTGTTCAGCCGCGAACAGATTCTGGACAATGTCTGGGGGCGCAACGTTTATATCGAGGAGCGCACGGTCGACGTGCACGTCCAGCGGTTGCGCAAGGCGCTGGCCGCGAGCGGCGCTGATCAATACATACAGACTGTGCGTGGGGCAGGTTACCGCTTCTCTGTGGTTGCGGGCTGAACACCGTGCCGCGCTTCTGGCAGCAAGCCTTGTTGCGCGTGGCATTGCTGGCTGCCGCGGGCGGCGCCATTGGCGGTTTGTACGGTGAGGTATGGCTTGGCCTGTTTGCCGCGATGCTGGTGGGCCTCGTGTATCAGTTGGTCTGGCTGGCGCGGCTCGACAGCTGGCTAAACGGCGAAGACCTCGCGTTTCTTCCGGAAGGTGAGGGTGTCTGGGCACGGGTGTTCTCCCGCATCGACTACCTGCGCCAGCGGGCCCGCCGCCGCGGCAAGCGCTTCAAGGCGCTGGTCAAGCAGTTACGGCAGGCAACCCGCAGCTTCCCCGATGGTGTGGTGATTCTTAACGACAGCCGCGAGATTGTGGTCTTCAATCAGGCTGCCGGCGCGATGCTCGGCTTCAAAAACCAGGATCGCGGCTTGCGTATCGAAAACCTGGTGCGCAACCCGGATTTCGTCAAGTATCTCAGGGCGAAGGAGCAGAGTCAGGCGGTGGAGATCCAGTCCCCGCTGCAGCCTGATGCCTGGCTGTTGTGCCATATCGTGCCTTACGGGCTGAGTCAGAAGATGCTGCTGGTTCGGGATGTTACCCAGCAGCATAAGATTGAGCATATGCGGCGGGATTTTGTCGCCAACGCTTCGCACGAGTTGCGTACCCCGCTTACGGTGATCACGGGCTATCTCGAGGCCATCGCTGACGATCCGCAGTTGTCAGCCGAGCTGCGCGCGCCGGTTGACGAAATGCAGAAGCAGTCCCAGCGCATGCGGCAGCTGGTGGATGAACTGTTGCGCCTGTCCGAGCTGGAAGCCGAGCCGGGGGCGGTCGGCGGGACCCGCGTGGACATGCGTGCGGTGATCGAAACGGCGCGCCAGGAGGCCCGGGCGCTGCCGGATTGCCCGGCGACGGTCGAGAGCGTCTACGACAGCGAGCAAGGATTGCGCGGTGTGCGCAAGGACATTCAATCCATCGTCTCCAATCTGGTGTCAAACGCGGCACGCTATACGCCGCCGACCGGCAAGATTGTCATTCGCTGGTGGACCACCGAGGCGGGCGCTTTCCTGTCCGTTCGCGATACGGGCCGCGGCATAGCCAGTGAGCATATTCCGCGGCTCTGCGAACGGTTTTACCGGGTCGAAAATGGCCGCGAGCGGATCGGCGGCGAGGGCGGTACCGGGCTGGGGCTGGCGATCGTGCGGCATGCGCTGCTCCGGCATGGCGGCAGCCTGAACATTGAGAGCACGCTGGGCGTGGGCAGCACGTTTACCTGCCAGTTTCCGGCTTCCCGCATTGTTGCTGTTGATTAGCACCACAGAGTTCTATAATTGAGTTTCATCAGGCACCGGGGTGCACCCTAGTTATGGAAAGCGAGATTTTCGGGCAGCATATATCGCGCAAGTTCAATGAAGAGCTTGAGAGTCTGCGCAGTCAGGTCAGCACAATGGGCGGCCTGGTCGAGCGCCAGCTCACCGATGCCATAGAAGCTATTGTTTCGGCGGACAGTCAGCTCGGTCTGCAGGTCGCCAGTCGCGACGTTCAGGTCAACCAGATTGAAGTCGAGATCGACGAGGAATGCGGCCGCATTCTGGCGACCCGTGCCCCCGCTGCCGCGGATCTGCGGCTGATCGTAGCAGTCATTAAGGCAATCACGGACCTTGAGCGCATCGGCGATGAGGCCCAGCGTATCGGTATCCTGGCCGCACGGCTGGCTACAGAAAAGCAGCCGGCTGACCGCTATGACGAGCTAAAAACGCTGGCGGATCATGTGCTCGACATGCTGCATGATGCGCTCGATGCATTCTCGCGGCTCGACGCGGAAGATGCTCTGAAGGTCGTGGAGGAAGACAAGATCGTCGATGAAGAATACGACATGATCTCCCGGCAGTGCATCACGCTGATGATGGAGGATCCCCGCACGATCCACCGCTTTATGGACGTGAGCTGGGCGGCGCGGGCGCTGGAGCGGATCGGCGATCATGCCAAGAATATCAGCGAGTACGTTATTTACCTGGTGCAGGGTAAAGACGTGCGGCATACCCAGATAGAAGCCGTGCGCGAGCAGGTAGAGCGCGCCAATAAAATCCTTAAATAACAATAGGATGTTCGTTACAGCCTGTAATATTTGTGTAACACGCATAGCCTAGACTGCGTCCGGCTAGACCACATCACTGGAGAACGCCTTGAGAGCTTCAAACTTCACCGCCAGCGTGCTGGCAGCCCTGATCGTTGCTGGTGGCACTGTCAGCACGGCCGTCGCACAATCAGCCCGTGACCAGCTCAGTATCGTCGGTTCGTCGACGGTCTATCCGTTTGCAACGGTGGTTGCCGAGCAGTTCGGGCGTTCCTCTGCATTTAAGACACCTACCGTCGAGGCAACCGGGTCCGGCGGCGGTATTAAGCTGTTTTGTTCCGGGATTGGCGTCGGCACCCCCGATATCGCGAATTCGTCCCGCCGCATCAAGGCGTCCGAAGTCGAGATGTGCGCGCGCAATGGCGTGACCGAGATTGTCGAGGTAAAGATTGGCTACGACGGCATTGTCATCGCTAATTCTGCGACGGCCGCCGTATTCGACCTGACGACCCGGGATGTATTCCTGGCGCTGGCCAAGGAGGTACCTAATCCGGACGGCAGCGCTACGCTGGTTAAGAATCCGTATGCGAAATGGAGCGATATTCGTGCCGGGTTGCCAGACGAGGGTATCGAAGTGCTCGGTCCGCCACCCACCTCCGGTACCCGGGACGCGTTTGTCGAACTCGCGATGGAGGGCGGCTGCAGCCAGTTTGGCTGGATCGCCGAGCTTAAAGACACGGATGGCGATCGCTTTCTGGGTATTTGCCATACGCTCCGCGAGGACGGGCGGTTTGTCGAGGCGGGCGAAAACGACAACCTGATCGTGCAGAAGCTGCAGGCCAATCCCGCTGCCCTGGGGATTTTCGGGTTCAGCTTCCTGGATCAGAATTCCGATGTGGTACAGGGGTCGCTGATTAACGGCGAAGAGCCGTCTTTCGACAATATCGCGGACGGCAAATATCCGGTTTCGCGGCCGCTGTATGTGTATGTAAAAAAAGCTCACATCGGAACCATCCCCGGCATTCGCGAATTTGTTGATGAGTTCACCAGTGAGCGGGCGATCGGTGAGGACGGGTATCTGTCTGACCGCGGCCTGATCCCTCTGCCTGAAGACGAGTATGCCGCGGTGCGTGCGGATGTCGCTGCACTGAAGACGCTGGCGCTCTAAAGCGCCTGCATGCGGCCAACCCGGCAACACTGACCGCAGATGCGCCTGACCTCAATACTGCTGATCTACTCGGCCATTCTGCTGGCCGGCTATTTTGCCGGTCGGCGCAAAGGCATGCTGCTTAGCCACGGCTCCGGCGGAGTGAGTGCGATGCACTCCTTGCCCGACTATCACGGCTACTACGTCATGCTGTGGGGTGCGCTACCGGCACTCGCCGTCATTCTGGGTTACCTGGTGTTCAGCGATGCGCTCGTCATCGATCAGGTCGTTGCCTCGCTGCCGGAATCGGTACGCGGGTTGCCCGAGCCACAGCTCAACCTGATCATCAACGACATTCGTAACATCGCGGCCGGGACGGCCATTGCGTCGCAGGATCCGACCGGGTCAACTGAGCTCGCGGCGGAACAGCTGAACCGGTTGCGTGAGATGACCTCCATGGCGTTCGGTGTGGTGGTGATGCTCATCGCGGCCGGCGGGTGCGTGCTGGGTTGGCGCAGCCTGCGGCCCACGCTGCGGGCCCGCAACAAGGTCGAGACCGTGGTGATGGTTTTCCTGGGGCTCGCTGCGAGTGTCGCGGTGCTGACCACAGTGGGCATCGTGTTCTCGGTGTTGTTCGAGTCGATCCGCTTCTTCCAGAAGGTGCCGTTTTACGAGTTTTTGTTCGGGGTTAACTGGAGTCCGCAGACGGCTATTCGTGCCGACCAGGTCGGGTCCTCGGGGTCCTTCGGGGCCGTACCCTTGTTCCTGGGTACCCTGATGATCTCCAGTATCGCGATGTTCGTTGCATTGCCGATCGGCCTGATGGTCGCGATCTATTTGTCGGAGTACACCAACTCCGCGACTCGCACGGTGGTAAAGCCGCTGCTGGAGGTGCTGGCCGGTATTCCGACGGTCGTTTATGGTTATTTTGCGGCGTTGACCATCGCACCCTTTCTGCGTTCCGTCGGTGTTGATTTCGGCTTTGAGATTTCGTCTGAGAGCGCGCTGGGCGCAGGGCTGGTGATGGGCATCATGATCCTGCCCTTCGTGTCATCGATTTCCGATGACGTCATCAACTCTGTGCCGCAGGCTATTCGCGACGGCTCATACGGCTTGGGGGCGACCCGGTCAGAGACCATCCTGCGCGTGGTCCTTCCGGCAGCGCTGCCCGGCATCGTCGGCGGTTTTCTGCTGGCCGTGTCACGAGCCATCGGCGAGACCATGATCGTTGTCATGGCGGCCGGTCTGGCGGCGAATATGACGCTGAATCCGCTGGAGGCCGTAACCACGGTAACCGTGCAGATTGTCACGCTGCTGGTGGGCGACCAGGAATTCGACAGCGCCAAGACACTCGCCGCATTTGGTCTCGGGCTGACTCTGTTCATCGTAACGCTGATCCTCAACGTTATCGCGCTCAGCGTGGTACGCAAATATCGGGAACAGTATGACTGACAGCGTCCGCAAGCCCATCGCGAATCTGGATGAGACGCGTGCCCTGGTGACCGCTTCCTTGCAGGGGCGTTACCGGCGTGAGCGAATTTTTCAGGCGGCTGGTGTGGTGGCGGTGCTGTTGAGCGTCGGCTTTGTCCTGTTCTTTTTCACCAGTATTGTCGGCAAGGGCTACAGCGCGTTTTCGCAGACCTACATCAAGCTCGATATCTATTTTGACCCGGCTGTTATTGATCCTCGCGGTACCCGCGCGGTTGAAGATCTTTCCGGCGCCAACTACGCCGCGCTGGTCAAGGATGCTTTGCAGGGACTGTTTCCAAAGGTTACCGGCCGCAGCTCCACGCGCGAGCTGCGCCGCATCATCAGCAACGGTGCGGCGTATGCCCTGCAGGATATGACCGTTGCAGATCCGCGGCTGATCGGTTCGCGTCGCAGCCTGTGGGTCCTGGCGGACGATGAGATCGACATGTACATGAAGGGCAATGTCGACGTTGAGCTCGACAGTGACCGACGTAAAGTCAGTGACGAGCAGATTGCCTGGGTTGAGCAGCTGCGCGAGGATGAGCGGATTGAATTGCGCTTTAATTCAACGTTCTTTACCGCCGGCGACTCTCGTGACCCGGAATTATCGGGTATCTGGGCAGCCGCCAAGGGCTCCCTGTTTATGCTCCTAATTTGTATGGGGCTCGCCTTTCCGCTGGGCGTGGCGGCCGCTATTTACCTTGAAGAATTTGCGCCGCGTAACCGCTGGGTCGACCTTATCGAGGTCAACATCAATAATCTGGCGGCCGTGCCGTCGATTGTTTTCGGCCTGCTCGGCCTATCGGTGTTCATTAATTTCCTGGGTTTGCCGCGGTCAGCGCCACTGGTGGGCGGACTGGTCCTCGCGCTCATGACACTGCCGACCGTCATTATTGCCTCGCGCAGCGCTATAACGGCGGTACCGCCGTCTATTCGGGAGGCAGCCCTGGGCCTCGGAGCATCGCGGGTGCAAACGGTGAGCCACCATGTTCTGCCGCTGGCGCTGCCGGGTATGCTGACGGGCGCGATACTGGGGCTGGCGCGGGCGCTGGGTGAAACCGCGCCACTATTGATGATCGGCATGGTGGCGTTTATCGTTGAGGCGCCGAACACGCCCCTGGATCCGTCTTCGGCACTGCCGGTCCAGATCTATCTGTGGGCAGACAGTCCGGAGCGGGCCTTTGTTGAGCGCACCAGTGCCGCTATTCTGGTGCTGCTGGGGTTCCTGCTGGTAATGAACGCGTCGGCCGTCTGGCTGCGTACCAAGTTTGAAAGGCGCTGGTAAGTGCCGCTCGGAAGCAAGCAGGCCGGATTTATCGGCAACAACGAGTCTGATCTAAAAGATGTGCAGCTGGGGAAACGCGTGGTAAGTAGTACCGATCAAATCGGAGAGTTCGAAGCATTTGCGACCGTGGGTGAAGCAACGGTCGACGATCCCATTATCTCGATTCGTCATTGCAACGTGCACTATGGCGATACCCATGCCATCAAGGATGTCAGCCTCGACATCGCACGCAATGAGGTCATTTCAATGATCGGGCCGTCGGGGTGCGGCAAGTCCACGTTTATTCGCTGTCTGAACCGCATGAACGATACGATCGAGACGGCCCGTGTCGACGGGGAAATCCGCCTTGACGGTGATTCGATCTATGCTAAAGAAGTGGACCCGGTGTTGCTGCGCGCCCGCGTCGGGATGGTCTTTCAAAAGCCGAACCCGTTTCCGAAGTCGGTGTACGAAAATGTGGCCTATGGCCCCCGCATCCATGGCCTGGCCCGCAGTCGTGCCGAACTGGATGACATCGTATTTTCCAGTCTGGACAGGGCAGGGCTGTATTCCGAGGTGAAATCCCGGCTGGAAGAACCCGGCACGGCGTTGTCGGGTGGTCAGCAACAGCGTCTGTGCATCGCGCGTACCATCGCCGTCAATCCAGAGGTCATCCTCATGGATGAACCCTGCTCAGCACTCGACCCGATTGCGACAGCGAAGATCGAAGACCTGATCGAGGAGCTGCGGGAAAACTTTTCGATAGCGATCGTGACCCATTCCATGCAGCAAGCGGCACGGGTTTCGCAGCGCACCGCCTATTTTCACATGGGGCACCTGATTGAGGTCGGTGCTACCGATAAAGTATTCACTAACCCGGTACACCGCCTGACCGAAGACTACGTTACCGGCCGCATCGGTTAGCCGCGTCCGGTGGCGGCCTGAGCCGGGTCTAGGCTGCGATACCCCAGCCCCGTTTCCCGTCAGCGCCGTAGCCCTTCGGCAGCCCGGCGTCCGGAGTGAAGCCGTACATCGGTTCGTCCGGAAGCGCCTCGATGATGATGTCGCGCACTTGCAGCAGTTGCTGCAGGTCGATGCCGGTCCGCAGGCCCATGGCATCCAGCATAAACACCAGGTCTTCGGTGACGATATTGCCGCTGGCGCCGGGCGCGAACGGGCAGCCGCCCAGACCTCCGAGTGACGCGTCGACGGTGGTGATGCCTTCTTCCAGCGCCGCCAGCACATTGGCCAACCCGAGGCCGCGGGTGTTGTGCAGATGCACGCCCTGCAGCTTATCGGCGCCCACTTCCGCCCGCACCAGTTTGATGAGGCGTTTGATTTGCGCCGGATTGGCATAGCCGGTGGTGTCGGACAACCCGACTTCATCACAACCCAGCTCGATCAGTTTAATCGCTGCATCAACCACCTGGCGTTCGGCTATCGGACCCTCCAGCGTGCAGCCGAAGGCGGTTGACAGGCCGCCTTCCAGGCTCGGGCGCTGATCGGCAGGCAGTGTGTCCAGCAACTCGGTAATTTTACGGACCTCGGCATACACCTGCTCATGCGTCTTGCGCAGATTGGCCTGACTGTGGGTTTCGCTGACTGACAGCGGCAGCGTGATTTTGTGCGCGCCGGCAGCGATCGCATCCTGAGCCCCCCTGAAGTTCGGCACCAGCGCGGCCACAGTCAGGCCGGGCAGGGTGCGCGCGTAGGCTACGATTTCGGCGGTGTCGGCCAGCTGCGGCAGCAGCTTCGCCGGCACAAAGGAGCCGACTTCGATCTCCGGCACGCCGGCCGCAGCCTCGGCCGCAATCCATGCCTTCTTAGCCGCCGTGGGCATAATGCTCTTGATGCTCTGCAGGCCGTCACGCGGCCCTACCTCACTGACCAGAATGTCGATGTTGCTCATGTCGTTGCCTGCCAAAACTCTCTGAGTGGTGTTGCCGGGTTGTTATCGATTCTGCCGCTGAGCGATAATCAATGCCCAGCACAGTGGTTGCGCTGTCGTTGGTGCTCCGCGGGGTTAATAATTCTAACGGAAAACCGGCGCGGACGTGCGCCGGCGCGTCCGGCGGCAGATGCAACCTGCAGGTCTGAGTTCACCCGGTCTCTGGTAACAAGGCAAAACTATGAATGCACAGCAGCCGCTGCCCCTCGCGGGCGTCAAGGTTATCGAATTCACCCATATGGTCATGGGGCCAGCGGCCGGCCTGATGCTTGCCGATATGGGGGCGGACGTGATCAAAATTGAGCCGGTCGGCGGCGACAGCACGCGACGTCTGCCCGGGTCGGGTGCCGGCTACTTCCCGATGTACAACCGCAACAAGCGCAGTCTCTGTGTCGACCTGAAGTCCGCTGCCGGGAAAGCTGCGGTGCTGAAAATGCTGGCCACAGCCGATGTGCTGATTGAGAATTTTCGCCCGGGCACCATGGATCGGCTGGGCTTCGGCTACGAGGCGCTGCGCGAGCTGAATCCGCGCCTGATTTATTGCTCCGAGAAAGGGTTCCTTGCGGGGCCCTACGAGTCCCGCACCGCGTTGGACGAGGTGGCGCAGATGATGGGCGGTCTGGCCTACATGACCGGCCCTCCCGGTCAGCCCCTGCGCGCCGGCGCGTCGGTAATCGATGTCCAGGGAGGCATGTTCGGCGCGCTGGGTGTCCTTGGCGCGCTGCACCAGCGCCACGCGACGGGTGAGGGGCAGAAGGTTATCGCATCGCTGTACGAGAGCACCGTGTTCCTGGTGGGTCAGCACATGGCGCAGTATGCCGTTACCGGCCAGGCGGCGGCGCCGATGCCTGCCCGCGTCTCGGCGTGGGCCATTTACCAGGTTTTTGCGACCAAAGACGACGACATGGTGTTTGTCGGTGTGGTCAGTGACAAGCAGTGGCTCATGCTGTGTGATGCGTTTGGCCTTGATGATCTGAAGGCCGATGCGACGTTGGCGACCAATAACGACCGCGTGGCTCACAAAGACCGGCTGTTGCCCGTTATTAAGAAGGTTTTCGCCGGGTATACCAAGGCTGAGTTAATGGCCAAGCTGGAGAAGACCGGGCTGCCGTTCGCGCCGATTGCTAGGCCTGAAGATTTGTTTGACGATCCGCACCTGAATGCCGGCGGCGGCCTGGTCCCGTTTACCGTCACGGATGGCGACCGGGCCGGCGAGACGGCCAAGCTTCCCGCCCTCCCTCTGGAGATGAACGGGGCGCGCTTCGGCTTGCACCAGCCGGTCCCGCGGGCGGGTGAGCATACCCGCTCTGTCTTGCTGGAGTACGGTGTGAGCGAGACCGAGATTGAAGCGATGATCGCAGCTAAGGAGGTTTCTGCGGAGTAGCTAATAATGCTTTGTTTATAATGTTTATTAGCTTGTTTTCTGCAGGTAGATCCAGGGTCGGATCGAGCGGTCGCGCCGCTGAAAGTCGAGTATGTCGGCATCCCGGCGTTGTGTCACCGCGATGGCGTCCAGACCCTCCAGCAGCATTTCGCGGTCGGCCGGAGCGATCTCGAAAGGGTACCTGCGACCGTCCGGTCCGGTCACGGCGCAGTCTGTCAGGTCGACCGTGACCCGGTGTTGCTCGGGGTCGGTGGTAACCTGGTCGGCCAGCTCCTGCACCGTCGCTTCAGGCAGCCGCACCGGCAGAATGCCGTTGCGGACGCAGTTGCTGTAAAAGATGTTGCCAAAACCCGGGGTAATGATCGCCCGAATGCCCCATTCCGCAAGCGCCCATACAGCGTGCTCACGCGACGAGCCACAACCGAAGTTGTCGCCTGACAGCAGGATCTGCGCCCGCCGGTAGGGTTCTTGATTCAGCACGAAGTCCGGGTTCTCAATCCGTCCGCCCGGCTCGGTGTAGCGCCAGTTGGCAAACATGCCCTCGCTCAAGCCTTCTTTTGACACGCGCTTCATCTCGCGGCTCGGGATGATCACGTCCGTATCGATATTCATACGCAGCAGCGGGGCGGCGATGGCCGTCAGTGAAGTAAACTTTTCCATGCTTCGAATTCCTGCTCAGTCGAGGTGACGCACATCCGTCAGGCAGCCTGCCACCGCGGACGCGGCGACGGTGGCAGGACTCGCCAGGTGTGTGCGCGTGCGTGGACCCTGACGGTTTTCAAAATTCCGGTTGGTGCTGCTAATCACGCGCTCTTCCAGTCCAAAACTTTCGCCACCGGCATAGAAGCACATCGAACAGCCCGATTCGCGCCACTCAAACCCTGCCTCTTTGAATACCTGGTCGATGCCTTCCGCCTCAGCGGCCGCTTTAACCAGCCCGGAGCCCGGTACACAAATAGCCTTTACACCCGCTTTCACAGTGCGCCCCCGCAGTATATCGGCGGCCGCGCGCAGATCGCTGAGCCGGCTGTTCGTGCACGAGCCTATAAATGCGGCGTCAATCGGTATCCCTGCCAGCGGCCGATTGGGCTCAAGCGCCATGTACTCAAGCGCCCGTTCCATGGCTGCCCGCCTGGCCGGATCCGGCTCGTCCGCCGGGTCCGGAACGCGACCGTCGATACCGGTAGCGTGCATGGGGCTGGTCCCCCAGGTCACTTGCGGGATGATGTCATCACACTCGAGCGTGATGTCCCGGTCAAACGTCGCCCCGGGATCGGTTTTCAGGGTCTGCCAGTAGGTCACCGCCTGCTCCCATTCTTTGCCGCGCGGCGCGTAGGGTCGGCCTTTGACATACTCAATGGTGGCGGCATCGGGCGCGACCAGTCCTGACCAGGCGCCGAACTCTACCGTCATGTTGCACAGGGTGAGGCGCGCTTCAACCGGCAGCGCCTCAACCGCAGTCCCGCTGAACTCAATGGCATAGCCGATGCCCCCGCTCGCCCCGTACTCGCTAATCAGTCGGAGAATCATGTCTTTGGCGGTCAGGCCTTGCGGCAGTGTGCCGTTGAAGGTCACACGCATGGTTTTTGGCTTACGCACCACCAGTGTTTTGGTGGCCAGCGCATGCTCAGCTTCGGTGGAGCCAATGCCCCAGGCAAGTGCGCCCAGCCCGCCGAGCGTACCCGTATGGCTGTCAGGGCACACCAGCGTCACGCCGGGAAGCGCAATTCCCTGCTCGGGCGACACGACATGCACAATGCCCTGCCGGCGATCGCCAAGGTCAAACACCGTAATGCCGGCAGCGTGCGCGGCTTCCCGCGTGGTCTGGATAAACGCCGTGCCGCCCGGCATCGTAGTGACGTCACTGCGGTTGGGGAAGGTGTCGACAATATGATCCATCGTGCAAAACACCTGCTCGGGATTGCGCACCTTGCGCCCCATGGCTTCGAGGCCTTTGAGTGCCACGCTGCCGGTGCGCTCGTGCAGGAATATACGGTCGATGTAAATCAGACTGGTGCCGTCGCCAAGATCGGCGATCTCATGTTGCTGCCAGATTTTCTCGATAATGGTGGTAGGCATCGTGACGTCCGCACGCAGTGAAAAACGGAACCGAATGATAGCAAGCTTGGCGACCCCCGCAGTACTGCATGACGCTGTGCGCTGCTATAGTGTGCCGCGAATTCGCCCGGCCGGACTGTCGTGGGCATGAGCAGGAGTACCGTGACAACCTCAACCACACGCCAAATTGCGGGTACACTCGCCGCGGCCTGGGGGGCTATCGGCTTCGTCTGGATACTGCTGGATGCGGTATTCCGGCTGGCTGCTCTCGCCGCACCACCGCTGTTGGCCGGGCTGTCAACCGGTCAGGGCGTGGGCCTCGTGAGCTTCGTCGTGTTCATGGCTTACGTCGAGGGGTATCGAGGTTTTCAGCGCAGCTTTGCGCCCCGTGCCGCGGCGCGGGCGCGGTTTCTCTATGATCAGCCGGGGTGGCTGACCGGCTTGCTGGCGCCGCTGTTTTGCATGGGTTTCTTCCGGGCGACGCGCCGCACCCTGCTGATCGCCTGGGTTGGTACAGCCCTCATTGTCCTGCTCGTGTTCGCTTTGCGTGCGGTTGCTCAGCCGTATCGCGCCATTGTCGATGCCGGCGTGGTGGTCGGTCTGACCTGGGGAGCGGTCTCCTTCACAGTCTGCGTTGCCCGGGAATTTTTGCGTCCGGGTACCGGCGTGCTGCCCGAGGTCCCACCCGTCAGCGTGACAGGGCGGTTATAATCACGGCATGTTTTCCCATATCGATGACAACAACCAGCCAACGATGGTTGACGTCAGTGACAAGGCTGTCACTGTGCGTACCGCCCACGCGTCGGCGCGGGGGTTTTTACCCACCGCGGTAGCCGCCGCGATTGCGGACGGCGACATTCAGTCCAAGAAGGGGCCCGTGTTTCAGACCGCGATTGTGGCCGGGACCATGGCGGCGAAGCGTACCCACGAGCTCATTCCGTTTTGCCATCCGCTGGGCCTCGAATCGTGCAAGATAACGATAACGCTGGAGGAGGGCGCCGCCGCCCGTATCGACTGTCGTGTGCGGGTTGAGCACAAGACCGGTGTGGAAATGGAGGCGCTGACAGGCGCGACGGTGGCGGCCTTGACCATTTACGATATGTGCAAGGCCTTGTCCCACGACATCATCATCGGGGACGTACAGCTGCAGTCCAAGACAGGGGGCAAGAGCGACTACAGCGCTCCCGGTGCCAGCCTGTCCCCGCCAGAGTAGGCGCGCAGCAAGCTGTCATGAAGCCTGCGCTGCACGGTCTGGTACTAGCGGGCGGTCGTAGCCGTCGTATGGGCTCTGACAAGGCTGCGCTGAGCTTTGCAGGGAGCACGCTGCTGGGGCGCGCCGTCGCGCAGTTGCGGGGTGTGGTCGAGCACGTCTATGTATCCTCACGCGCAGATCAGGAAGGCAGCGACGTCCGTGCGCCGTATGCGTTGATTGCGGATCAGACCGCTGGCATCGGGCCGGCTGCGGGACTGCTGGCAGCCCATGAACTGTTTCCGGCTGCCGCCTGGCTGGTGCTCGCGGTTGATATGCCACTCGTGACATCAGCCGAGTTGGCCCGGCTGGTGCGCGCCCGCGATGCCGCGGCCGCCGCGACCGCATGGCGTTCGCCGGATGACGGCAAACCGGAGCCGTTGTGTGCGATATACGAACCCGCTACGCTTGCCGCGTTGGCGAGGCATATTGAGCAGGGTGGTTCGAGCAGCTTACGCGGCTGGCTGGAGTCTGCCGAGGTGAAATACTTGCCGGACAGCTCGTCCGAATGGCTGCGCAGCGCGAATACACCCGCAGAACTTGCGAATCTCAGTCGCTGGCGTGCGGCCCAAAATCACTGACGGGAAAGCCCATGGCGGATAACTTTAAGAAATCACCGAGCGACACAGACGCACAGGAAGCGGTGCGAGTGTTGCTGCGTTTTATCGGCGAGGACCCGGATCGCGCGGGTCTGCGGCGGACCCCGGAACGTGTGCTGAAGTGCTTTGGTGAGTGGTACGGGGGTTACAGCGAGGATCCGGCGGCAATACTGGGTTCCAGCTTTCCCGACGCCGATGGCTTTCGCCATATGGTGGCGTTAACCCATATCGATTTTGAGTCGCATTGTGAGCATCACATGGCGCCGTTCATCGGCCGGGCCCATATTGCCTATGTCCCCGAAGGCCGTGTGGTTGGGGTCAGCAAACTGGTGAAAGTAGTAAATGCGTTTGCGAAACGCCTGCAGGTGCAGGAAAAGCTCACCAAACAGATTGCCGAATGTATCCACGGTGAGCTCCGCCCGAAAGGGGTTGCGGTGATGCTGGAGGCACAGCATCAGTGCATGACGACGCGGGGGGTTTACAAGAACAATATCAATATGGTCAGCACCACGCTGCTCGGGTGCTTCGAGACCGACCCGGAGCTGCGCGCCGAGTTTCTGGCAGTTGTTGCCAAGGGCGCCGCGCGCATCAGCTAGGCTCGTCGCGTTGGCGGCTGCGCGGTTTCATGCGACACTTGGCGCAGCCGGTAACCAATCGCAGAGGGCTTAAATGCCGCACGTCATCAATACGTTTGAAGATGCCAAGGCACTCGAGGGCAAGGAGATCGGGGTCTCCAAATGGATCGTCGTTGATCAGCAGCGCATCAACCGGTTTGCCGATGCAACGGATGATCACCAATGGATTCACGTTGATCCTGAGCGTGCCGCGCGCGAATTCCCGCTCGGCACGACCTGTGCTCACGGCTACCTGACCATTTCGCTGATTCCCGCGTTGTTCTCCGGGATGGCGGAATTTCCCGGCCTCGAACGGCTGATCAACTACGGCATCAACAAAGCTCGGTTTCGTACGATGGTGCCGTCAGGGTCGCAGGTACGGTTGCGCGCGCACCTGAAATCGGCACGCAAGCGCGCCGGGGCGCTGCAGCTTATGATCGAGTGCGAGATCGAGATGGAAGGTCACATGCGGCCGGTGGCGACCGCCGAAATAATCGTGATGTATTTCCTCAAAGACCTGTAGCAGCGGCCTCCGTGGCCTGAGCGCCCAACGCCCGGGCCGCAGAAATGTGCTGTGGCCTGGCTCAGGGTTCCAGTGCGTTCACCAGTTTGCCGGTGTATTCGCGAATGCGATTCGCGTTAACGCCCATGTCGCCCATGCCCAGCCGTGACTTTGAGCGAACGTCTACCAGAGTCTGCGGGCTTTGGTCACGCACTCTGATAACGATATCGTCTTTAAACCCGACGAAAGGGGTGGTTGCGGTGGCC
Source organism: Gammaproteobacteria bacterium (assembly GCA_036351295.1). GTDB lineage: Bacteria > Pseudomonadota > Gammaproteobacteria > Steroidobacterales. Next base: position 29,044 of record JAZBOT010000061.1, read on the forward strand.
TCTATTCGTCCGCCACTGACATCGCTCGCAACGATTTCCCAGCCCATGCTCTCGGCTACTTCGAGTGCCGTAGCAAAGACGAGGCTATAGGGATCCGGCAGCACCAGCGTCTTGAGGTCGGGGTACGCGGCTGCCTGCTTAGCCGCCGTCTCTGCGCCCGCATACTCGGCAGGATTATCATTCGGCCCGCGCAGCTTGGCGACGGCCACAAAGGCCGGCGGGTCCGCGGTATCCGTGCTGATGTCATGAATGGGAGCGCCGCCGGCGCCCATGCGTGCCGTGGTGTTGGCGATGCCGGCCAGGCCAAGTATTACGGCCAGCCAGACGAGGCCCGTGGGGTTGCCGCCGCCGCTGCCGCCACTGCGCAGCAGGCCGACGGCACCGGTGATGCCGGCGACGATGGCGATCAGCGTGGCCGCGGTGATAGTCAGCATCGCAATAAACGGGCCCACACCGAGCTGGCCGGCAGCTAAGCCGGCAACCAAAAGAACGAGGCTTGCTACGGCGAGCCGACCCGCCCATCTGCAGGCGCTGGCGCCTTTGGTTGCCGGTGCGAGATTGTCAGCCATCGGGTATTCCTCCTGTTGCTTGCAGACGTTAGCATAGGGCATCCGAAGCCGCCCGTCCCCTGTTACACGACAATCTGTCTCCATGCGGCTCATTGAAGGTGCCTTGTTCATGGATCCCGTACTGGCCGACCTCCTGGAGCTCCTGACGCTGGAGCGAATCGAGCAAAACATCTATCGTGGCGAGAGTCGCGATATTGGCACGCCTCAGGTGTTTGGCGGGCAGGTGCTCGGCCAGGCGCTGCATGCGGCGACGCAGACTGTCAGCGGGCGGCATTGTCACTCGCTGCATGCGTATTTCCTGCGGCGCGGCGACGTGAACGCGCCGATTGTTTACGAAGTGGACCGGGCCCGGGACGGGGGCAGCTTCAGCAGCCGGCGCGTTGTCGCAATTCAGCACGGGCGCCCGATCTTCAACATGGCAGCCTCGTTTCAGGTGCCCGAGGCCGGAATTGAGCATCAGTCGGTGATGCCGGCAGTGCCGGGTCCGGAAGGTTTGGCGGATCGCAGTGAGATCGGCGGCAACGTGCTGGAGCAGGTGCACGAAAAAATGCGCCGCTATCTTACCCGCCAGAGGCCTTTTTTCGTGCGGCCGCTGGCGCAGCCGGATTTTCTGAACCCCACCAAGCTCGAGCCGGTCAAGTATGTCTGGATCAAGGCCAAAGACACGTTGCCCGATGATCTCGCCTTGCAGCAGACGCTGATGGCCTACGTGTCGGACTATGAACTGCTGGGCACCGCCACGCTGCCGCACGCCATCAGCTTCGCCGATGCGAGCATCCAGATGGCCAGTCTCGATCATGCCATGTGGTTTCATCATGAATTCCGACTCGACGAGTGGTTGCTGTTCGCTTTTGACAGCCCCAGTTCATCGGGTGGGCGCGGGCTGGCCCGGTGCCAGGTCTACACGCAGGACGGGTTGCTGGTGGCGTCGAGCGCCCAGGAGGGGCTGATCCGGGTGCGGGGCGACACGCCCGCTGAGTAAGCCGCTCAGCTAGTCGGGGCTGTGCGGTCTTAGTTCGTCTGCATAGCGGCGCGCGCGAACAATATAGCGCTCGGCGTTCGCCTGCAGCTGACTGAGTTCACTGTCCGTGAGTTCGCGGATCACTTTTCCCGGTGTGCCCATGATCAGGACTCCGTCGGGGAAGCGCTTGCCCGGTGTCAGCAAGGAGTGAGCGCCGACAATGCAGTGCTCGCCGACCGCGGAGCCGTTAAGCAAAGTGGCGCCGATGCCGATCAGCGAATGCGCGCCGACCGCGCAGCCATGCAGTGTCGCCATGTGCCCGACCGTGACGTAATCGCCCAGGGTGCAGGGGTTGGCCGCATCCGTGTGCATGACCGTACCGTCCTGCACATTCGTACCCCGTCCTACGGTAATCCGCTCGATATCGCCACGCAGCACGGCACCGAACCACACGCTGGATTCGGCAGCAAGGTGCACATCCCCGATAACGACAGCCCCGGGCGCAATGTAAGCGTCCGGCGCAATCGTCGGTTGCTGCGTGCCGAGATCGTAGAGCAAGGCTCAGGCCTTACCCTGGTTGGCAACCGCAGCGGCGGCTTCGGCCACGGCTGCCGCATCGCCCACAAACTGCCGGCTGAGCGGTTCAAGCTCGTCGTTGAACTCGTAAATAATGGGGACCCCGGTGGGGATGTTGAAAGCGGTAATTTCCTCATCCGATATCTTGTCGAGCATTTTGACCAGCGCGCGCAGGCTGTTGCCATGGGCGGCGACAAGGACATTCTGGCCGGCCCGCAACCGCGGTGCGATGTGCTCGCGAAAATACGGCTCGACGCGCTCCAGGGTCGTTGCCAGGGATTCGGTCGCCGGCAGGTTGGCAATGCCCGCGTAGCGGCTGTCATGTCGCGGATGACGCGGGTCGTCGGCAGCGATCGGTGGCGGCGGCACATCGTAGCTGCGACGCCAGATATGCACCTGCTCGTCGCCATGCCGGGCCGCGGTTTCGGCTTTGTTGAGGCCCTGTAAATCACCGTAATGGCGCTCATTCAGCTGCCAGGCACGGATGACCGGAATCCACATCAGGTCCATCTCATCCAGGATAATCCACAGCGTGCGGATAGCGCGTTTCAGCACCGACGTGTAGGCGACGTCGAAGTGAATGTCGAGCGCTTTAAGATCCTCGCCGGCGCGCTTTGCTTCAGCGCGGCCCTGCTCCGTCAGGTCGACATCGTGCCA
>JAZBOT010000062.1:0-21623 GCA_036351295.1 Gammaproteobacteria bacterium
CTGCCGCGCAACGCAGACGCCGATACCGTGGCAGCCGCCGGGTTGCCGCCGGCGGACATGGTGGAGATCATTCGTTCGCAGGGCGGGCTGACCTCGTTCAATCATTTGTTCGGCACCGGCTCAGCCAGAGAGTGTCCGCAGACCGACCCAGCGCCGCGCATCCGCGCCGTCACAGATACCTTGCTGGCTAATCGCGCCTTCGGCGCGGATCTGCTGGAAATTGGCTATATCTGCCGGGGCAATGCCGACCTTGATACGCACCTGCGCACCTGGGACATCCTGACGGCGAATCGCTTGTTTCTGATTGGCACGGGCGTGACCGACACCCACGGCAACGCCTGGGGGGCCGCCATGCTGCCCAACCCTTTCAGCACCTGGGTGCTGGCCGTGGCCGACGAGCGCGCGGCCTTGCTGGATGGCCTCCGTGCCGGCCACGCGTACTTTGGCAACCAGTTCCTCTGGGACGGCCGCTTTGGTTTTAGTGTGGGGCAGGCGCAGATGGGGGAAACCCTGTTAACCACCCGTTCCACGACGGAACTCACGTATACGCTTGATCCGTTGCCAACCGACGCGCGCGTCTATCTCGTGCAGGGGCAGCTGGATCCCGCGGACACGTATACGGTCGACTACCTGCAGGACCGGACAGACATAACCGCCACGCAAAATGTGTCGCTCGCGACCTCCGGGTCCAGTTTTGTCCGACTCGAGGTGTACCTGGAGTCGCCGGGCGCGGCACCGGTGCCGTTGATGTTCAGCAACGTCGTGCTAATTAACCCCTGAGCCGCCTCCTGCAGTGCCGTGGCCGAAGTCCGCGGCACGGGGAGATCGCGTCGTGCAGTAACCGCTGGCGTCAGGGCAGCTGCGCCGATTTGGCTTCGGCCGAGGTTTCAGCGGCGGCTGTTGTGGTGGCTTGCGTATCGCTGGCATCAGCTTTGGCGGGGGGCTTGCGCCGCCGCCGCTCGCGACCCATTGCTAATCCAAACAGCTCCGTGTACTTGCTGGCTATGATTGCCCAGGAGTAACGGCGGCGCGCGAGCTCGCCCATGCGTGTCGCATTGGCGGCCAGATCAAGCGCCAGGAGGTCTTTGAGGGCTGCTTTCAGCGTCGCGGCATCGTTAAAGTACGCCGCCTGATTCTCGGTCGTGGCGCGATTGAACACCACGTCAAAAGCAATGACCGGGAGCCCGAGCGACATGCTTTCCACCAGTGACGGGTTGGTGCCTCCAGAGCTGTGGCCATGAATATACAACGCGGCATTGCTACGCAGCGCATACAGTTGCCGCTGCTCGAAAATGGGGTCGAGCAACAGCAGGTTAGCGTGTCCCTCGTACTGGACGCGCAGGCGCCGACCGTAGTCGCTGTAGTTCCAGTTGCCAAGGAATACCAGCGGCAGCGTCTGTGCTTCGGCAAATGCCTGCAGAATGATATGAACGTTATTTTCTGGTTCGATTCTGCAGACGGCAATAGCGTACTCGTCGAACCCGGTCTTCATCAGCTCCTTACCGGTGTCCGGTTTATGCATGGGGACTACCGACGAATGCTCTGCTCGCGCTTCCGGCGCGTCGGCGCGGGCATTGTCGCCGCCGTACTCGACCAGCTGGCTTTCCTTGCCGTAGTACTCAAGTATGTAGTCGTGAATGGCCTCATTATCAGCCACCAGGTAGTCCGCAAACCGCGCTGCAACCGTTTCAGAGAATTTCAGGAATGCCCGGGCCGCGCGCCCCCATTTTGGCCGTTTCCAGTCCATGCCGTCGAGATTGACGATGATCTTGCCGCGGCAGAACAGTCGCAGCAGCGGCAGGAATATGCATCCGGACACGCCCAGTATCAGCAGCACATCAGCGCGCCTGCTGGCGTCAATCATCGACCAGATGTCGTACGGGATGCTCTGGGCGCCGTTCGCATCCAGCGGCAGATACTTGAGCTCTGCGCCCAGAAAACTTTCGGGTTGCTCGGGATAGGCGTCCCTACTGCAGTAAACGATAAAGTCGTATTGCTCACCCAGATGTCGCACCAGGTTCTCGGCGAGGGTCTCGAACCCGCCGTAGCGCGCCGGAATACCTTTGCAGCCTATGATGGCAATTGTCGTCACTGCACCCCGCCCTCAGGCGCAACCGTATGAACCCGGCCCGCGTTAATAAAGTTTTGATTTCGCTTGAAAAGCGTGTAGATACGCCATCCCCGTGAGTGCATTTTAGACTATGTGGGCAGCAAACAAAATCATTGATATGAGTGATGCATAGCTGCGCACACTGCATGATTGCCGGTGCGGCGACATAAGCAGCCGCAGTGCATCTCACCAATGGCATGCAGCCCGCGACCGGCGCAGAATTATGTTGCCGCACTTTCAGTGCGATCCGGCATCAACGCGGGGAGGTTTCCTGCAGCGCTGCAAATGCGTCCAGCGCGCGCTTGCGCGCGCTCGCATGGTCAACCATCGGCAGCGGGTAGTCGCGTTCGAGCTGCACTCCGCAGTCGGCGGCTTCCGCAGCACTCATGCGCCAGGGTTCATGGATGTAGCGCTCGGGTACCGCCGCCAGTTCGGGCACCCAGCGACGCACGTAATCGCCTGCCGGGTCGAACTTGGTGCCCTGCAGGATGGGATTGAAAATACGAAAGTAGGGGGCGGCATCCGCACCGCAACCTGCCACCCACTGCCAGCTGGCCGAGTTGTTGGCCAGGTCGGCGTCGACCAGCGTGTCCCAGAACCATTGCGCACCGTCCTGCCACGGGACCAGCAAGTGCTTGACCAGAAAGGAAGCGACCACCATCCGCACGCGGTTATGCATCCAGCCGGTTTGCCACAGTTCACGCATGCCTGCATCCACCAGCGGATAACCGGTCAAACCCTGTTGCCAGGCGGCCAGACTGGCGGCGTCATGGCGCCACGGGAAGGCCGCGAACTGCTCACGAAATGGCTCTTCGGGCAGCTGTGGCCAGAAATGCAGCAAGTGATAGGAGAATTCCCGCCACACGAGTTCGCGGAGGAAGCCGTCGGCACCCCTGGTCGCGTTGGACCGGGCCGCAGACAGCTCGCGCACTGTGCGCCACACCTGCGCGGGACTGATTTCGCCGAAGCGCAAATGGGGTGACAGGCGCGATGTGCCCCGGACGTCCGGCGAATTGCGCGTGTCCATGTAGTCGCGCATGGCGTTGTCCGCAAAAGCCATCAGCGAGCGCTCGGCACCCGCTTCGCCGGGCTCCCAGCAGTCGGTAAATCCGCGTGCCCAGTCCGGCTGCCGTGGCAACAGTTGCCAGTCATCGAGCGTCTCACCGGCGTGGTTTGCTGGCACGGTTACCGTCAGCCGGGGCGGCACCGGCAGCGGTTCCCGGAGCGTCTCAAGTTGCAGCAGTTTCTTGTAGAACGGCGTGAATACTTTGAACGGTTCGCCGCTCCCGTTGAGCACGTGGCCCGGCTGTACCAGCAGGTTACTGAGACTGCGGTGCAACTCGACCCGCCCCCGCAGCTCGGCCCGCACCGCCTCATCCAGCTCGAGAGCCCAGGGCTCGTGCACTTTGTTCCAGTAAATTGCCCCTGCATCGACTTGGCCGATCTGCGCGGCCAATTGGTCAACACTGCTGCCGCGCCGCAGAATCAGTTGGCCGCCGTAACCAGCGATATCATCAGCCAGCCTGGCCAGGCTGTGATGCAGCCACCAGCGCGAGGCGCCCCCCGGGGCCCACCGGCCTGGTGAGCTCTCATCCAGTATGTAGAGCGCTACGAGCGGCCGCCCGCTGGCCGCCGCCGCGGTGAGCGCCGGATTGTCGGCGAGACGCAGGTCACTGCGGAACCAAATAATGGCCGGTTGCGTGCTCAAAGCTGTTTGCCCGGGCCGTTCTTATTCATCATTCGATACACTGCACGATTCCGGCCGGTGATGCACACCGCCCGCTTGCCGGAGCCCATTCACACGACAACAAGGAGACAACATGCTGAATATCGCACCGGGCCGTTTTATCTGGACTTTCGCCATCGGCTTCCTGGTGGCCAGCATGCTGAACTGGGGTATTGCCGAATTCGTACTCAACGACTGGGCCATGCCTGAGTTTAATGGCTTTATGCGCACCGTCGAGACCGGCGGCGCAGACCCTCTGAACATTGTGCGCATGACACTGGGGCTGATGCTGCCGCTGCTGGTTATGGCCTGGTTGCAGGCAAGTCTGCCGCGTCCGGCCGGCTGGGTCGCGCGTGCCGTGGTTGTTGCACTCTTGATGAGCCTCGGCGCTTTTTATGGCACTTATACCTTCATTTCCGGCTGGGGTAACGTGAACTGGTGGCCGTTGATGGTGACGGCTACCTGCGATTCAGTCACGCTCGTAGTCGGCGCATTGCTGATTGGTTTTCTGCAGGAGGGTGGTTTGCGGCCGCCCGTTGCGGCTATGCCGTAGCCAGCTTGCGCGCTTCACTGGTGCGCAGGCCAAGGCCTATCAGCATGACTGTGCCGTTGGCAACGGCCACCGCAATAAACGGCGTGCTGGGCCCGACGATGTCAAACAACCAGCCGCCTCCCGAAGAGATAGCCAGAATACCGACTGCTCCGAAGAAGCTTTGCACGCCGAACACGGAACCGCGCAGCGCAAGCGGCGCTTCCTGTCCCAGCAGCACGGTAACCGCCAGCGCTGTGCTGGACTGTCCAATGCCGACAAAGATCAAGGCCGGAATAGTTGCCGCAAACGACACCACATCGCTGAGCAGGCCAAGCCAGCCATAGCCGCAGGCGGCCAGGCCGAAAGCCGCCACCGTTACCGTCAGGCGATCGAAGCGGTCGCACAGCATCCCGAAAATCGGTGCCCAGACGACCGCCGTCAGCGAGCAGATCCCCACGAACATGCCGGCACGCCCCTGCGCCTCTGCCGTACTGAGGCCCGCGGCGTTGCCTGATTGCACGACCCACAAAATCAGGAACAGTGTAATGATGGCCATGTCCGCCCGCGCGGCGAAGGCACCGCAGTAGGCGAGGGCGATGCGCTTGTTGCGGGCTGCCCGGAGACCTTCGCGCACGAGGGCCACGATCGGCGTTTTTTCCTCCACACCCTCCGGACGCCCCGGCTTCAGGCCCAGCATGACCAGCGCGGCGAAGAAGGCCAGCCCCGCTATGGCAAGGTAAGCGTAGCGGCCAGCGTTCAGTTCGCCGATGCCCTGTTGCTGCAGAATATCGGGCAGCTGGTTCAGCCCTGCAAAAAAGGCCACTGCGCCAAGACCGTTCAGTACAAAAGACAGGCCGGTCATCTTGCCGCGTGATTCGTCCAGCGGATAGTCGCCGATGATGGCCGACAGGTTTGTGGTGGTGGCCGCCACCGCGAGCGCAAACACAATGCGATAGGCAAACAGTTCGGGCAGTGAGGTGGCAAAGGCGTAGATGCTGTACGCGATGCCCATCAGTAACCAGCCGACGATGTAGATCGCGCGGCGGCCGTAACGGTCCGACATCGCGCCCCACCAGCCGATGCAGCCCATCACGATAATTTCCTGCAGGAACTGCAGGTTGCCGATGACCCGCCCATGCTGGGCCTCGGGTATGCCCAGATTGACCTTAAGGATATAAGGCGTCAGCGACATCAGGTAGGTGAACATGCCTATGCTGATGCCTGCTGCAAACAGGTAGGCCAGAACGTGACGAGTCGTCACGCCCGGGGCAAGCCGAATCGGCCCGAATGAGCCGCTGGTCGAAGATGTCATGAGCCGAACCGCTGGAGCTGATCAGGACTGCCTTAACAGGCGCATACCGTTCAGTGTAACAAGTAATGTGGCTCCAACGTCGGCGAGTACCGCCATCCAGAGTGTGGTCAGGCCGGGTACCGCGAGCGCCAGAAAGGCCAGTTTCAGCCCGAGACTCAGCGCGATATTCTGTTTGATGATCTGCCGTGACTTGCGGGCCATCCGCAGTGCGAGCGCGACGTGTGCCAGGTTGTCCGTCATCAGCACCACATCCGCCGTTTCCATCGCCTGCGCGGTGCCGCCGCCACCCATCGCAATCCCGATATCGGCGCGCGCCAGAGCCGGGGCGTCATTGATGCCGTCACCCACCATCGCCACCGCACTGCCATCTGCGCCGAGCGACTCGATGGCGCTCAGCTTGTCGGCCGGCAGCAGTCCGGCGCGTACATCATCGATGCCCTGCACCTGCGCTGCAACTCGCTGGGCGGATTGCAGGTTGTCGCCTGTCAGCATGACGCGGCGCACCGGCGGCGTCATCCGCGCGAGCGCGGCCAGCGCCGCAGCGGAATCTCTGCGAATTTCGTCCTGCACACCGATATAGCCAATCACCTTGTTGTCGTGGGCAACGTACATCACGGTTTGGCCCGCGCTTTCTGCGGCGGCCGCATACGGTTTGATATCCTGCCAGCCCGCCAGGGTTTCATCGAACAGGCGGCTGCTGCCCACCGCGACCTTGTGACCGCAGTCGGCTGTCCCGCTGACCCCGAGGCCCGGGTGTGCCTCGACATTCTGCGCCAGCTGCACGTGCCGACCGCCGGCGCCGGCGGCGGCCACAATAGCGTGCGCAACCGGATGCTCTGACGCCCGTTCGACCGCAGCGGCGGTGGCGATCACCTGGTCGCAGGGTTCACAATGATCGAACACCTCGGCCGGATGTTCACAGTACTGCGCATGCGCGCCGGCAACCACCGGCTTACCGTGGGTGAGCGTGCCGGTCTTGTCAAAAGCAACGACACGGACGTCAGCCAGCCGGTCCAGCAGCGCCCCGCTTTTCACCAGAACGCCGAGTTGCGCCAGGCGGGTCAGTCCGCTGACCACCGTGACCGGTATGCTGATGACCAGCGCACACGGACACGCGATGATCAGCAGGGTGAGCCCGCGATACAGCCAACCCCGCGTGCCGTCAGCGGTGTCCAGAAACGGCTGTCCCAGCAGCAGCACCGGTATCGCCACCGCGAGCACGGCCAGCGCAACGACCGCCGGTGTGTAATAGCGCGCGAAGCGGTCGATAAAGCGTTCTGCCGGGCTGCGCTGCGACTGCGCCTGCTCGACCAGGCGTGCGATGCGGGCGATGGTGCCTTCTGCAGCGGGTCGGGTCACCCGGACTTCGAGTGCGGCCTCACCGTTGACGGTGCCCGCCAGCACGGCGTCGCCTACCGCTTTGACGACCGGTATATCTTCTCCTGTCACCGGCGCCTGATTAATGGACGATATCCCCTTGATGATTTCGCCGTCCACCGGCACACGCTGGCCCGGGCGAATCAGCACGCGGTCGCCGACCCGCACTTCCGCGACGGCTTTTACAACCTGATGGTCATGGGCTGCATGGTCATGGCCGCTGCCGTGAGCGCCGTGATCGTGATCCGCATGCTTCTCGTGCGCGTGCTCATCATGTCCGTCAGCATGCGGGCGATGGTCATGCTCATCGTGTCCGTCGCATGCGTCATTGTGCTCGCTCCCGTGAGCCTGCAGCACCGTTGCCTCCTGCGGTTGCAACGCCATCAGGCTGCGGAGTGAGTCGCGCGCGCGCTCGGCGCTATACGCCTCCAGGGCCTCACCCAGCATGAACAGGAGAATGACGGTGATGGCCTCCCCGGTAGCGCCGATGGCGAGCGCACCTGCGGCGGCAATCGCCATCAGCAGGTCGATCGTAATGCGCCGGGCAAACACCAGCGCCCTGATGCCTTTGCTGAATACGGGCGCGCCGGCGACCACCACGCCTGCCCCGAACAGCAGGCTGAGTGCATCAATACCCCCGACCCCCGGCAGACCGAGCGCCGGAATAAGGATCACGCCCAGCAAAGCACCGACTGCGACAAACACCGCCGTCCGCAGCGCCGGCTGCTGCCACATAAAGGTGAGAAAGCCGCCCAGGCCGCGCTGCTCAGTCGGTGCAGCAGGCTGCGCGTCGCCGGCCGTGGCGAGCCGATAGCCGAGCTCGCGCAGCCGGCTTTCGACGTCCTCCAGCGCTACATTGCCCGCCAGGTCCATGGTTTCGGTGGTAAAGCTGACGGATACGTCCTCCACCCCAGGGAGCTGGCGCATGCTGTTTTCGATCGTCATGGCGCAGCTGCCGCAGTCCATGCCGGCGATTTTCACTTGGCGCACATTGGCGACCGCGGCGCTGCCGACAGTTTGGTTCATGGTGAGCCCTCACACTGAGCCTCAGTTCATCGTGGAGGTATTTTCAGGCTTTAACCTTACTTAAAGGTCAAGCCCGGAGCCGCGCTATCGCGGGCGCTGTATGCTGCGCGGCGTTGTGCGCGCCCGGTTAAGCCTCCGCGGCCTCCAGCGACAGGAACAACTGCGCGAACAAAAAGGCGTTGGCGCCCCGCGCCCGGAACATGATGCCCTCGTCGACCGGCGCCACCTCCGGCGTCATGTGCGCGCCGCAATGTGCCTCACTGGAAGCCAGCCGGTCGAGCGCCCGCCGGACGCGCGGTGTGTTGTTCACATAGAGAATTGAATAACCGTCGTCATCCTCGCGCCAGATATGCACGTGCTCGCTTTTCAGGTCGGCCAGCAGCGTATGCCATTCCTCGTCGGCGAGGTTGCAGCCGAGCCGCTCGATCAGTCGGTCAATCGAGCTGCGGCGATGGTCATGGCGATCATTGCCGCACACCTGTTCCATCAGCTCACGGTATTGCTGGGCCAGCTGCGGGTCGGCCGCCGCGCCAATCTGCTCGGTAATATCGTCCAGGAACAGCTCCAGTTCGTGCCGCAGAACCAGCATTTCCGTTACCCGCCGCTCGATCTCGAGAAACCGATGCTCGGCGATATCGCGGATGTCCTGGGCCCGGTTGCCGGCATGTGCCGCCCCGCGCATCAGTTTGATATCCTTAAGAGAAAATCCGTACCGCTGCGCCTTGCGGATGAACAGCAGATGCTTGAGGGCGTCGGGGGCGTACAGGCGGTAGCCGGCCGGGGTGCGGCCGGCGGGTTCCAGCAAGCCCTCTTTTTCGTAGTAGCGCAGGAGTGAAGTCGCCACGTTGCCGCGTTTGGCGAGTTCGCCGATCGTCACAGGCTCTGCTTTCATGGGGTTGACCTTAAACCTAACTTTAGGCCCTAGGTTACCCTGAAGTTTTGGAGTGAGACAATGCTAGGCGTAGACGACAGGCTCATTACCCCCGGCACCATTAAGTGGGTCAAGGTGGGGTTGATTGCCGGGCTGGCCACCGTGCCGGCGACGATTTTTTTGTATTACCTGCTGGGCATGGCCATCGATTCGGCCTACCTGCAGTACCTGATGAATGCGGGTACCGAGGCGAGCTATCAGGGCAAGGCCATCAGCGTCGCGCCCGGCAATATTGCGGTGGTCTATGCGCCCCTGCTCATCGGCCTGGTGTTGCTCAAGGCGGGGCTGTCGTGGTTGTTCCGCACCGGGCAGTTTCGCGCCTCGAGCGAAGCCAAGCTGAACGTCCGCGACCAGATTTACAAGCAGGTTGTGCGGCTGGGGCCGGGTATTCTGGGCAAGCGCCGCACCGGTGAGATTGCCAACACTGCGACCGAGGGCGTGGAATACCTCGACTATTATTTCAGCGTCTACTTCGTGCAGATCTGGGTCGCCATCGCCATCCCGATCTTTCTCTGCGTAGCCATATTCTGGATTGCCTGGGTCGTGGGCCTCTGGATGTTGGCCGGGGTGCCGCTGACCCCGCTGTTTGTCGGGTCGTCAGCCCGCGGCTTTCGCCGTATCAGCAAGCAGAACGAGGCGGTCAAAAATCGAAATAGTTCGCAGTATCTCGATTCCGTGCAGGGCATGTCCACGCTGAAAATGTTTAATCAGGCGTTGCGGCGTGGCAAGCAGATGGAAGACGACAACGAGGAGCAGCGTAAAGTCACGATGAAGCTGCTGCTTGTGGCGCAGTCACAATTTGTGTTTCTCGAGCTGGGCTTCGCGCTGTTCTCGACGGCCGTGGCCATGGGCGTGTCGCTCTACCGGTTTACCAACGGCTTTATGACCCCCGGTGAAGTGGTCGCGGTTGTGCTGCTGAGCCTCGAGTTCAGCCGCACGCTGCTGCTGATCGGCGAGTTCTTTTTTGCCGGCGCGCTGGGCCGCGAGGTCGCGGCCAATGTAACCAGGTTTCTCGACGAAGCGGCGCCGGTCAAGGAAGCCGCCGACAGCAAGCTCGGTGGCGCGCGGGGGAAGGCGGTATCGGTTGAGCTGAAAGATGTCACTTTCACCTATCCGGGTGCCGAAGCGCCGTCTATTCGCAACCTGAGCATGAAGCTGGAGCCCGGCGAAACGGTGGCGCTGATCGGCAAGAGCGGCTCGGGGAAGACCACGGTGACCAACCTGCTGTTGCGCACGCTGGACCCCGACTCGGGGCAGATTCTGTTCGACGGCATACCCGAAGAAGAGCTGTCGCTCGACTGGATTCGTCAACAGATTGCGCTGGTGCCGCAGGATCCGTTCCTGTTCTATGGGACCGTAGCCGACAACCTGCGGATGGCGCGGAAAGACGCCACCGATGCCGAACTGCTGGCGGCTCTGCAGGACGCGGAGCTGGGCGAGTTTATCGCGGCTTCGCCGGATGGGCTCAATACCAAGGTCGGTGATCAGGGTATGGCGTTGTCCGGGGGCCAGGCGCAACGCCTTGCTATTGCCCGTGCCATTCTCAAGGATGCCCCGATTGTGATTCTCGACGAGCCTACCTCGCAAATCGATGTCGAAACCGAAGCGTTGCTGAACCGTGCACTGGAGCGGCTCTGTGCCAACAAGACCGTCCTGATGATTGCGCATCGTCTGAGCACGATCGAACAGGCGGACCGGATAATCGTGCTTGATCAGGGTGCGCTGGCGGAAAGCGGAACGCGCAGCGAGCTGCTTGCCAGCGATGGAATATATGCCGCAATGATTCGGACGAAGCAGAACATTGAAAACTCGACGCTGCGTGCAGCCGCAGCGGTTTAATTAAAGGATTCCCGATATGAACAGTATTGCAGCGCCCGTCGAGGGTCTCGCGACCGGCAGTAATTATCAGATCATTAAGCGTTTGCTGGCGTTCATGAAGCCCTTTAACCTGATCATGATCAGTTCGCTGGTGGCACGCTCGCTCAAGTTTATCGGTCAGGCCGCGGTGCTGGGTATAGCCGCTGCCAGTGTGGGCATCTATATCGAAGCTTACGAACCGGGAGTCGTCAACTACGACGTTATCTGGCGGCAGGTCAGGTGGATTGCGCTGGCCGGCACGCTGGTGGGCATCACTTCGTACATTGAAAGCTATACCGGGCACTACGTCGCTTTCAAGATTCTGGCCGCGTTCCGTGATCGTTTCTATTACGCCATGCTGCCCCTGGCACCCGCCAAGACAGCCAAGCTGCAGTCGGGCGATGCCGTGTCGCGAGTGATGACGGATTGCGAACGTATTGAGCCGTTTTACGCCCACACGGTGGCACCGGCCGTGACGGCATTCGTCGTGCCGATTGTGTTGCTGGCCTGGTGTTACACCGTTGATCCGTCTTTCGTCTATGTGCTTGCGCCGTTTTATCTGGCAAACACCCTGTTGTTGCCGTGGATTGTCGCCAAGCTGGGTGGTGACGGCGTTGATTACCGCCGGCAGCTCGGCGAAGTGAATGCATTTGTCGCCGACAGTATTCAGGGTGTGCGTGACACCGTTGCGTTCGGTTATGAGAAGCAACGCGCCAAAGAACTGTTTGCTATTGGCGCCACCATGCAGAAGGGTCAGGAAAAGCTGTACGGCGCCGATGCCAATCAGCGGGCGCTGGCCGAAGTATTCATCACAGTGGGTATCCTGGCGTCTGCGGTCTGGGGTACCGAGCTGGCGCTGGCCGGCAAGATCAACCCGCTGACCGAGCTGCCGGCGGTCATCGCGGTCTCGGTGGTGGGCTTCTACCTGTCCGTCGGGCTCGCCAACAATTACACCGATTTCCGCGTGTCACTGTACTCGGCCCGGCGGCTGTTCGGCATGATGGATCAGGCGCCGGCGGTTGAGGACACCGCGAGTACGACGCCGGAAATCGCGGATTCCTCCATCGATTTTGACAACATCACTTTCGAGTACGATATGGACGACAGTGCCTGGAGCCGCCAGAAGAAGGTGTTTGATGGTTTCTCCGTGCGCATCGAGCCCGGTCAGCACGTCGCGCTGGTAGGGCCGAGTGGCACAGGCAAGTCCACGCTGGTCAATTTGCTGCTGCGCCAGTGGGACACGCAATCCGGCTCCATCAAGGTCGGCGGGCGCGCGCTCAACGAATTTCCGCTGGATGACTTGCAAAAGTTGTTCGCGGTCGTCTCGCAACGCAGTTTTATCTTCAACGATTCCATCCGCGAAAACATCCGCCTGGGCAAGTACGACGCCACCGACGCCGAGATAATGGAAGCGGCCCGGCAGGCCGGGCTGGAGGCATTCATTGCGTCGCTGCCTGACGGTCTCGATACCGACTGCGGCGAGCGGGGTAGCAAGATTTCAGGCGGTCAGCGGCAACGCGTAGCGATCGCGCGCGCGATTCTCAAGGACGCCCCGATCGTGTTGCTTGACGAGGCCACTTCGAGCCTCGACGTGGAGACGGAGCTCGGGGTCATGCAGGCGTTGCGGCGGCTTACCGAAGGGCGCACCACCCTGACGATTGCCCACCGGCTGTCGACGGTCATGGACAGTGACGAGATTCTGGTCATGCTGGAAGGCAAAGTGGCGGAGCGCGGCACCCACGCAGAACTGATGCAACAGGGCGGCTGGTACGCGCGCATGTTTGTGCTGCAGCAGGATGAAGTTGACGCGACGCTTGTTCCGGCCTGAGATCGGACGCGTCAGTGGTGGCGGTTCCGCCGCCGCTGCAGCGCCAGCGCGCCGAGCGCGAAGCCGAACAGCCAGACAGCAGCCGGTACCGGCACGGTGTCGACCTGCGCGAAGCGCATGTTCAGCTTGAGGCTCTCGTCGCTCAGACAGCGCGTGCTCCCGTCTGCACAGGCGAAGCGACCCTGCACGATGCCGCTAACCGTCCAGTCGAACGAGCTGAGGTCCTTGTTACTGGTTGTCCAGTAGGACGACCACTCGTTGTTCCGCGATGAGCTGAAGGCACTCAGGTCCTTGAGGGCCGTCGTTTCTTTGCCTGCGTAAAAGTTGACCTTGGTGACCTCGAGCATAGCCTTGCTCATTTCGTCGCGCAGCGCGCCGGCCCGGGTCTCAAAATTGATTGCGTTGAAAGCCCCGAGCGGGCCGCTGTCAGTGAGCGGATGCTTTGCATCGAACAACAGCGTCGAGACATAGGGTTGGCTGACTGCAGCGGCCCTGGCAACCGGATAGCCAGGGTCTATAGCGCGCCGGTAGTCACCCTGAGCCATCGAGAAGGTAAACCCGCGCGCCCCGTCGTCGCCGCTTTCATAGCTGATTTTGAAGTCCCACTGCATCCCGTTCAGTTCGCCTGCTGTGCCGAGCCCGGCAGTCGTCATATCTCGTGCAGTGGGCTTGGCGGCGCCGGTGCCCAGCATCTGATCCCAGTTCGTGTTGCTGATGCGGTAGCGAGCTTCGGCCACGGTGTCGCGGACCACGAGTTCCTGCGTGCCTTCGTAAAGGGACACCGTTGCTGCCAACGCCGGTCCGCTCGTGCCCAGGGCAAGGTACAGGCTGAAGATGGATACAGTACTGCTGCGCATGTTAATACTCGCTAAGACTAGCGGACACGATACGCCGCTGTCGGACAGCCGGCCTTGACCCAGTTCACCGTTTCCGGCCACTCTGTTGTCCGCGTGGTGAGCAAGGCTTCAGCTGCGGCTTATCGGCAGGCGCGCATGCGGAATACTGTTAAACAATCATAAAACCAACCATCACAAGGGGCAGACGATGAAGATCAGGGTTTTGTGCGACGCTGCAGCCGTGGCGTTGCTGGTGAGTTTCGTCACTCCGGCGCTCGCGGGCGGGCACAAGGTGGTCCTGCCCCCGGTCGCGATTCCGGTGGACAAGCAGGTCGAGGCGGGCGTGACCGCCACGTTGCTGGAGACCGCCAGGCGCTGGAATTCGCAGGATTTCGCCACCTTGCTGGAGTTGTGGGACGACGCGGATGCCTTTCCTACGTATCTGGCCGAGGAACAGGCCCAGTGGTTTGTTGGCTGGGATCGCCTGCGCGCCTACCTCGATCCGCCGAAAGCCAATCCGGCCATCGAGGCCATTCGGGAAGATTATTACGACATCCAGGTGAAACAGATTGCCGACGATCTGGCCATTGCGATCTGGTACATGCACTTCGAAATGAAAACCATTGCCGGCAAGCCGATTGGCGAGGAAGTTCGGGTGAGCGCCGTGCTGCGCAATACCGCCGACGGTTGGAAGTACATTCACTGGGCCGAGTCGCCCAAAACGGCTATGGTTTATATTGAGGACCTGTACGAAAAAGACGTCCAGCCCGGCTGGGACGAGTTTTACGAAGAGGCCAAGAAGAACAAGCAGGAAGTCTGGCGGCGTAAACGGCAAGCACAAAAGGAGGCAGCACTATGAGTCTGGCGCACCCCTGGCTGGAACAGGAACCCTGGCCCACCGCGGCGATGCCGCGCGACGAACTCGAAAAGCGCATCGAACGTGTGCTGACCATGACTAACATCGGCTATCTGGGCACCGTGCGCAAGGACGGTTCGCCCATCGTCAGCCCGCTCGAGTTCTACATAGACGGGCTGACCGTCTATATATTCCCGCAGCCTAACAGCCCCAAGCTCAAAGCCATGCAGCGTGATCCCCGCGTGTCGCTGGCCGTCGCCAACCCCATGGCTGGCTGGGCCTGTGTGATGGGCTGTCAGATCTTTGGCAACGTCACCATTCTGGATGTGGGTACGCCGGAATGGGAGCGCGGCATGAAGATATTCAAATGGCAGGCGTCGTCGGCCGAACTGGGGCGCCCGCTGGTGCAGCCGCCGCAGGGACAGCTGGCACGTATTGACCCCGAACGTATCGTGTTTACCGAGCACCTGAATCGCAAGTACGGTTACGCGCCGCGGCAGATATGGAAGAAAGACGCCGCTGAAACCACGGTGGTGCCGGGCGGCAACGTCTGACCGGCCGGGTGAGGGGACGGCGGTTGATGCCGCGGCTGGCGTATAATTCCGGGCCCTGAGCAACTGCAGCGGTCTGCACGGGAGCGTTCAGATGGATACGCCGGAAGGCTCAACCGCAACGCCACGGGGTTTTAGCGGCCTGCAGGTTACGCTGATCGTGCTGGCCACGGTGCTGGTGACGATGTTCGTAGCCTGGTGGGTGCTGCGTACCTACGTATTTCCGAAGCAACTGGAGCCGGTGGCGCTCAGCCAGAGCGAGCAGGTCGAGCTGGGTCGCAAATTACGCCGCATCGGGATCGTCACCGGATCGTCGCTGCCACCGGGTGACGTGAGCGCGGGCGCCCGGCCTGAGCCCTACACCGAGGCGGATGCCAGTCGCGAGGTGTTTTTCACGGAGCGTGAGCTGAACGGCCTGATTGCCGGGGACCCGCAGCTTGCGTCCAGTCTCGCCGTGGATCTGGCGCCTGACCTGGTGAGTTTCACGCTGCTGGTCCCGGTACCGGAGGACTTCCCGGTCATGCCCGGGCGCATTGTCCGCGTCACCGGAGGCGCGGAGGTGGCGTACGCGGACGGTAAACCCGTCGTTGCTGTCCGCGGCGTCAGCCTGATGGGCGTGCCGGTCCCCAACGCCTGGCTCGGCAATATCAAGAATGTCGACCTCGTCGACCAGTTTGGCGATCGCGGCTTCTGGCAGGCCTTTGCGGCGGGCGTCGAGGATATTCGAGTGCAGGACGGCCGTTTGCGTATTCAGCTCCGCGAATAGGCTGCAGCAGTCGGAACTTCGGGCCAGGTATAGCGGCGCGATACTGTGAGGCCCGGCGGCGCTGGGCTAGAATGGAACCCATGGGCAGTAGTCTCTGCCCGCAACTGATCAGCTAATGAGTTCACTGAAAGCAGAGGGCAGGCTCTCCGGAGTGTTAGCCCGCATTAAACGCCCGCAGTTTTTTCTGCCGGTACTTATTGTGGTGGCCGCCGCCGTGGCGATTTCGCTGCTGATGGCAACGCGACCCAAGCTGCAGCCCGTTGTCAACGAAGAGCGGGTGTGGCCGGTCGAGGTGGTAAAGGTGCAGCGCGGCGACGTGCAGCCCATGCTGGAGCTGTTCGGCGAGGTGGTATCGGGCCGGCGGAGCGAGCTGCGGGCCCTCGTGCCCGGCGCGATTGTCGCGGTCGGGCCCAATTTCAGGGAGGGCGCCAAGGTCGCTAAAGGTGAGCTGCTGGTGCAAATCGACCCCTTCGAATACGAGAATGATGTGGCTGAGCAAAAAGCGCTGCTCGCCGAGGCTGAAGTGCGCATGCGCACGGTTGAACGCGACCTCAAACGAATTCGCGAGCTGTACGACGAAAATAACGTGTCCGAGCAGAATCTCGACGATGCGCTGCTGGCGGTTGAGCAGCAGGCCGCCACGCTCGAGCAGCGGCGTATCGGACTGGCGCGCGCCGCGCGGGCACTCAAGGAGGCGCGCCTAACCGCACCCTATGCGGGGGTCGTCAATGGCGTATCGGCCGATCTCGGCAAGCAGCTCAGCGTCAACGATAAGGTCGCCGAAGTGATCGATACCGGCCGCCTCGAGGTGCGCTTCACGCTGTCCAATGCGCAGTTCGGCCGTATTCTGGGCGACGGATCAGCACTTGAGGGGCGCCCGGTGCGTGTCGCCTGGGAGGTGGGGAACGAAACACTCGAGTTCGCAGCCACGCTGGCGCGTGTCGGCGCGGAGATCGACTCCACCACCGGCGGCGTTGAGCTTTATGCGGATATCCAGAGCGATGCGGCCACGCCGCTGCGGCCGGGCGCCTTTGTCTGGACGCGCATGCCGGATCGTACCTACCGCAACGTCTTCCGGGCGCCGGACAGCGCCCTGTATGGCAACGATATCGTCTACGTGGTGCGGGATGCACGGATGGAGGAGCGCCGGATAGAGGTTGTTGGTTACACTGGGGATGAAATTTTGTTCGTGCCTGCGGGTGACCCCGCCGTGGTCGACGGGGACCAGGTGATCACCACGCAGATTCGCGAAGGCGGCGCCGGCATCCGCGTCGATGTGCGTACTTGAGTATTAATCGCGGTGAGTAGCAAAAGATGAGCAGCAATCCCTCGACGAACATGGCGACCGGGCCCATCGCATTTTTCGCCACTCATAAGGTGGCATCCAACCTGCTGATGATCCTGATGCTCATGTTTGGCTTGTTCGGCATGAGTAAGCTGAACCGCCAGGTCATGCCGGATTTCACGCTCGAAATCATCTCAGTCGATGTCGAATGGCCCGGCGCGAGCCCGCAGGATGTCGAGGAAAATATTCTCGAAGCCATCGAGCCTGAGGTGCGGTTTCTCGATAACGTCGATAAAGTCCAGGCGACGGCTTTCGAAGGTCGCGCCAACATCAATATCACCTTCGACGAAAACGCCAACATGTCCAAAGCGCTGACGGACGTCCAGTCCGCCGTGGCGCGCATCACCACGTTCCCGGCTGACATCGAAAGCCCGGTTATCAACCAGGTCACCAATGCGGACGAAGTCTGCAAGCTCGAAATCACCGGGCCGTTTTCCGAGCAGGCTCTGAAGATTTACGCACGGCGGATTCGCGACGAGCTGTTAAATCGCGGCCTGTCGAAGGTGGATATCGTCGGCGGACGCAGTTCCGAGATTTGGGTCGAGGTGCCGGAGGCTACCCTGCGCGAGCTCGATTTGAGCCTCAGCGATATCTCCGGACGTATCGGCGAGGCCAGCCTCGACCTGCCGTCGGGCAGTGTTGAGTCCGGCGGCCGGTCCAGACAGATTCGCAGCGAAGGGCTGGCGCGCACCCCGGCCGAAGTGGGCGAAATCGAGATTGTGTCACGTGATTCCGGCGAGAAAGTGAAGCTCAGCGATGTCGCCAGTATCAACGAGAGCTTTAAAGAAAATTCGGTATCGCGGTTTCATGAGGGGCGGCGCTCGATTGGCCTGATTGTGACCCGCTCGCCGGGCCAGGACTCGATTGAAGCCCAGCGGCTGATCGAAAAATACCTCGACGATGTGCGCCCGACGCTGCCGGGCTCGCTGCGCATCGACATGTACGATGTATTCGCCAAAAACGTCACCCAGCGCATCGATATGCTGGTATGGAACGGCTTTACCGGGCTGCTGCTGGTGATGGGGGCGCTCTATCTGTTCCTGAACGGCCGCATCGCGTTCTGGGTTGCGGCCGGCATTCCGATCTCTATCTTCATGGGACTGGGCTGCATGTATGTCATGGGCATCACGCTCAACATGATCAGCATGTTTGCCATCATCATGGGCCTCGGCATCATCGTCGATGACGCCATTGTTGTGGGGGAGCGCACCGAAACGCTCCATCGACGGGGGATGTCGCCCGAGGCGGCGACACTCGAAAGTGCATTCAGCATGTTCTATCCGGTGCTGGCCGCCTCGCTGACAACCATAGCGGCATTCTTTCCGCTCCTGATGATCGGTTCCGTTATCGGTAAGGTGATCGGCGATCTGCCGGTCACCATCATTCTCATCATTCTGGCGAGCTTGATTGAATGCTTCCTGATTTTGCCGCGGCACCTCAGCAGTGCGCTGACGCGGATGGATGCAACGCGGCAGCCCAAACGCAATCGCTTCCTGCTGGCGTTCAATGCCTACCGTGACGGTCCGTTTACGCGCCTGCTGGAAGCTGCCTACACGATGCGTTACACGGTGGTCGTCGCCACGTTCGCCACGCTGGTCGTCGCGGTCTTTTTGATGATCTCCGGACGGGTTGGCTTCGAGTTCTTCGCGACGCCCGAGACCAATGTCGTCTACGCCAATTTCTCGCTCAGTCCCGGGACGCCCCGCGATACGACGCTGAAAATGGTTCGCGAACTCGAGCGTGCAGCCTACGCGGTTGAAGACAAGCTGACCGACGGCAAACGCGATGTGATTGTGTATTCAGTAGGCAGTGTGGCGACAACCGAAGGGCGTGACGGGGAGGCTGAGGCCGGTGGTGACCACATTGGCAGTTTTCTGATTGAGTTCGTCCCCAGCGACGAGCGCACGGTGCGCAATTCGGTGTTTCTGCGCGAGTGGGATGCCGAGGCGCAGCGGGTCGCTGGCGTCGAGAACCTGATCATGATCGAGCGCAGTGCCGGCGGCCCGCCCGGTAAGGATCTGGATATCCGGGTTACCGGTGGCGATCTCCGCACGCTCAAGGCCGCGGCCATGCGCATCCGCGAACAGTTGCGCAATATCTCCGGCGTGATGGCGATCGAAGACAACCTCCCCTGGGGCAAGCAGGAGATCGTGCTCGAGCTAACCCCGGCGGGTCGCGCGATGGGGTTTACCACAGAGGCGGTCGCCCGCCAGGTGCGCAATGCATTTGAAGGGGCCATCGCCAAGCGGTTTGCGCGCGATGAAGAAGAGGTTATCGTCCGGGTGCGCCTGCCGAAAGACACGGTGGAGCAGACCTCTATTCGTGATTTGTTCATCAAGGCGCCCAACGGCCAGCAAGTGCCGCTGACTGAGGTGGTACACCTTGAGACCCGGCTCGGCTTCTCAATCGTGCGGCGCGAGGACGGCGTTCGGCAGGTTGCAGTGACAGCGGATGTCGACAAGGAAGTGAGCACTTCGAATGTGGTTCTGCAGACTTTCAACAAGAACTACGCGGCAGACATCGAGCGTGAATTCGGCGTTGTGCTGGGCTTTAAGGGCCGGGCCGAAGAGCAGGCGGAAGCCTCGGCTGATGTCTTCAAGTCACTGGCGGTGGCGCTGGCAACCATGTACATCATTCTTGCCTGGGTTTTCTCCAGCTACCGGGCCCCGCTGATCGTCATGTCGATCATTCCGTTCGGTTTCATCGGCGCGGCCTTCGGACACTGGGCGATGGGCTTTAACCTGGGCATGTTCAGTATCTTTGCCCTGGTCGGCCTGGCGGGCGTGATGGTTAACGACTCGATCATTCTCGTTGCGGCGGTGCGGGAGTTGCTCGCCGCGGGTAAACCTATGCATGAGGCGGTCGTCCAGGGTACCCGCGACCGTTTGCGCCCCGTTATTCTGACGACCCTGACCACGATGGGTGGTCTGATCCCGCTGTTGTTTGAGACCAGCCTGCAAGCGCAGCTGGTCCAGCCGCTGGCTATTACGCTGGTATTCGGCATGCTGTTCTCACCGGCGCTGGTGCTGTTGTTTGTGCCGGCCTTGCTCGGGGTGGGCGATGACTTCGTTAACCGCCGCAGCCGCACCGAGGGGTCTGCAGTGAGCGACGGCGTGCCGGATTCGGGTGCGCGGGTGTCACCGGGAAGCTAGGGGGTAAGCCGTTGTGTCACGACTGGTTCTGACCGCCGCCATACTGGCGTTTGCCTGCAGCACAGCTTGCAGCAACGTCGATATGCACGAGAGCCGGGATTTCGAGCGTCATACGCTCAGTCAGCTCAGTGCTCCTCTCGAAGGGGGCGATTTTTACTGGTTTGACGTGAAGCTGACCGCGGAGATGCCGGCTGACAACGACGTGGCAGAGGCGCGCCGCATGGCCTGGCTGGCCAGCTGGATGGCGGCGCGCAGTGCCTGTGGTCAGGCCTATGAAGTGCTCGAACGCCGCCCGTTTGCGTTTCTTGAGCACAACCCCGCCCGCTTCGACCTGCGCTACAAGGTACGCTGTGCACCGGGCAATCTGAGTCCGGACCCCGCCTAGGTCGGGGCGGATGCCGCCCGCTCAGTCGGCGCTGAGCAGCAGCCGGTCCCCCGGCTGAATCCCGAAAGCCTTAATGGCGCCGGCGTTCAGCTCGAGTACCTGGTTAACTTGTGCAACTGAGCTGATGACGGCTTCGCTGTGCGGGACCGCATCGTAGTGCAGGTGGGCCACCCGGTTATCGCTGCCAGCAAACACCATGTCCAGCGGGATATAGGTGTTCTTCATCCACATCGTGATTTCACGTTCCTCCGGATAGAGGAAAATCATGCCTTCATACAGTGGCATCGAGCGCACGTGCATCAGCCCCTGCTGCCACTGGCGCCGGTTTGTGGCGACGTAGACATCCAGGAAGATACATCGCTGCGCCGATGATTCGATCACCAGAAAGCCACGCCCGAAATCGCGCAGCAGGCCGGCCGGCTCGGCGGCTTGCGGTGCCGACCAGGTCAGTGCCAGCATGCAGCAGGCTGCGTTCAGCAGCCCTGTCCGGATACGGCTCACTGGTCGGGGCCCGGCTCTGCCAGTATGCTGACGGGGCGTATTGAATAAATGGTCAGGCACATGAGCGGCAGCATAAACGCAGTCAGCGAGGAACGCAGCATGCCCCGGAATCAGGCCGGGGTTGGCACACCGCCGGAATGGCCCGCTGCGTTGCCTGCGGGGGCTGGCCCTGGCATTTGGGGGCTAGTGCCTACGCGCTTTGGGCCCATGCTGGCGGCAGGCTCCGCCGGCTGGCTCTGCTGGCTCGATGGTGCTCCGGTTCCCGGTGCCGGACCGCCGTCAGGCGGGAAGTTTAGCCGCATTAGCTGGCGGCGAAGTGATGTGCTGGCCAGTGAGCTGTTGGCCCACTGCTGCGCCGGGCTGCGCGCTCAGGGTGTCCCGCATATTGCGGCGGCCGCCAGCGATTTTCAGCGTGAGGTCTGGACGGCTGTGCAGCAGATTCCGCCGGGCAGCGTGCGCCGCTACGGCGAGGTGGCAGCTGCCATCGGGCGGCCGCGCGCGGCGCGCGCCGTGGGCGCAGCGCTGGCGGCGA
>JAZBOT010000063.1:0-4933 GCA_036351295.1 Gammaproteobacteria bacterium
ACCGCCGAGCAACACCTGCACCAGCGCCGTGCGTGCCAGCTGGGTGTTCATCGCCGCATCCGCCGGCATCTTACCGAAGCGCCACGCAAGCCACAGGCACACCGGCAGCGCCAGCCAGGCCACGCCCAGCGCGCGCACCCCGAAAGCAGCGGCGAGCAGGGGGAACGGCGCCAGCAGCAGCAGCCGATACAGTTGCCGCGCCAGCTGCGGTCCGAGCCGCAGTGCGAGGGTCGTGCGTCCGGCGCGCGCATCCGCCACGCTGTCGCGAATGTTGTTGACCAGCAGCACAGCGGCGGCATGGCACCCCAGTGCGAGCCCGGCCATCACAATTGCCGGTTCGACGGCCGACCGGCCTTGCAGGTAGTAACTCCCGGCGACCGCCACGACGCCAAAAAATGCCAGCACGAAAGCCTCCCCCCACGGCGAATGCGAAATGGGGCGGCGGCCCGCCGAATAGGCGTAACCGGCCGCCAGGGAGGCCAGCCCTATCAACAGAATGACACTGCCGCCGATGTACACCAGGTATCCGCCGACCAGCAGCGCTGTCGCGAAACTGGCGACCGCTGCGCGCCGCACCTGCGCGGCGCTGGCGAGCCCCGCGGCCGTGATGCGGGTCGGCCCGATCCGCTCCGGCCCGTCGCCGCCGCGGGCCGCGTCGCCGGCGTCGTTGAGCAAATTGGTACCCACCTGGATCAAAGCGGCGCACAACAGTGCCCCCAGAAACGCCAGCGCGTGGATCGCCGCACCCTCCGACCAGGCCAGCGCACTCCCCACCACCACCGGCGTGAGCGCCAGCGTCAGCGTTTGCGGCCGGATTCCCAGCCACCAGACCGCTGCGCTGCGCCGCACTGTAGCCATGTTGTTGCTGTTGTTCATGGCCTAGTCCGGTTTAAGCCCGCGGTGAATGCAGGCGATGCCGAGCGACACGTTGCGGTAGCGGACGTCCGCAAACCCGGCGTCGACAAGCAAGCTTGCAAAAGGCTGCTGCGCCGGGAAGCGGCGGATCGAATCAACCAGATACTGATACGCATCCGGCTGGCCCGCAATCCAGGCGCCGAGGCGCGGAATAACCAGGTAGGAATACGCGTCGTACAGCGGGCGGAACCAGGCGTAGGGACGCGAAAACTCCAGGCAGACGAACACACCGCCGGGCGCCAGCACCCGCCACGCCTCGCGCAGGGCGGCCTCCAGATGCGTCACGTTGCGCAAGCCAAACGCGACGGTCAGTGCTGTAACCGAACCGTCGGCAAAGGGCAGCTGCTCCGCCTGACCGGCGACCCAGAGGATCCGCCCGTCGCGCCCGGCGGCGCGGCCCGTGTTCATCATGGCAGCACTGGGGTCGCAGACGACCACGGTTCGCTGCGGGCAGCGGGCCAGCAGCGCCGCGACATCGCCCGTACCGCCGGCGAGATCCACGCACAGACCGCTGGCGGGCAAGCCCTGCACAAAGCGCCGTTTCCACCAGCGATGAATGCCAAAACTCATGGCGTCATTCATCAGGTCATAGCGCGGCGCGACGCGGTTAAACAAATCCCACACCCGGCGCTGACGCTCGGCGGGCGTCACGTTTTCGGTGCCAAAGCTGTTGTCGAGATCCGGTGGCATGCGGTTGACTCAGAAACTGCGGCGCAACGTAAACTGCACTTCGCGCGGCCGGGCGAACACCTGTTCGACGTAAGCTGCCGCGGTGTCAAACGCTGAATTGCCGGTAATCAGTATGGTCTCGTCCAGCAGGTTGCGGGCAGCGAGCATAAACTGCCAGCGTTCGTCGCGCGTGTCGAGCGCGAGCGATGCATTCAACAGCTGATACGAGGCTTGGCGGATCTGCGGGCTGTTGATCGCGTCGTTGAACTGCTCACCGTGCCACGACCAGTCGACTCTTGTCGTGAGCGTGCCTACACGCTGCACTTCGGCGCGGTAGGCACCGCTGACGCTGGCGCTCCATTCCGGGGCGTTTACCAGCACGTTGTCCAGCTGCACCCCGGAGGCCTGTGCCGCGGCGCTCAACGAGCGGTAACCGGAGTCCAGGTAACCGATACCGGCGCGGAGGCTCCAGGCGTCGGTGGGCACCCAGTCAACTTCCAGTTCACCGCCGCGCACCCGCGCCTTGCCGGCGTTGCGGGTCAGCGGATTAAATGACTCCCGCACAATGATCTGCAGGTCGTCATAGTCGGCGTTGAACAGGGCCGCGCTGGCGCGCAGCCGCCCGGCGAACCAGTCACCTTTAGCGCCGATCTCGACACTGCGCACCGACTCGGGCTCGTAGGAACTCGGCAGGCCGTCCGGGGTCGGCCCGACAAAGCGCTGATCAAAGCCACCGCTCTTGTAGGCGGTGGCATAACTCAGGTAGCCCATCAGCGCTGCATTTAACTGGTAGCTCAGGTTGGCGCTCCAGTCGGTCGAGTCGAACGTCACCTGGCTCTCGCGAAAATCGAGGATGCGGGTGCCGGCCGGCAGCGGACCCGAGGGCGCAAGGTAGCTGCCGGCCAGCAATGGCCAGGTGGGCCCGAAAAACCCCGGCGCAGAACCCATGGATGCGTCACCGCGGGCAAACTGGTCGGGCAGATACGCTTTGCGATCCCGGGTGTGCCGCGCCCCGAACGAAAACTCCAGCCGCTCTGTCAGGTCGATCGAGTTGTGCGCAAACACCGCGTACGACTGGGTGTCATAAAAGCCGCCACTGCGCAGCGCGCCGGTGGGCAGGGTGACATCCACCAGGTTAAAACCTTGCTCGTCGAACAAATACAGCCCAAGCACCGACCGCAGCCCGTTGTTCGGGCTGGTATAGCGCAGCTGCAGTTCCTCACTGAGCTGCCGGTGGTCGTAATCATCGCGGGTCGCAAAGATATTCGCCGGCGTGTTGTCCCCGTCGCGCGAGGAAATCATGGTCATGGTGCGCCATCCCGTGGTGGACACCAGCGACCAGGCGTCGCTGAGCGTCCAGTCCAGTTCGACAGCCAGCCCGGAGCTGTCGAGTCGGGTGCCCAGCGGAAACGTGCCCTCGGAGACAAACGGCCCGGGAACTGACGCCGGGCCAAAGCAACCCGGGGCAGAGCCCGTGGGTGCACCCGGCGGCGGAAAACTCGGCGGGCCGCTGGCCGGAGTTCCGTCAAACCCGGGGTTAATGGCAACGGCGCTGCAGTCCGGCAGCAGCGCGTTACCAAACGTGGCGAAGGGCTGCCGGTCGTTAACCCCGCCCGACACCGTCGGCGCGCCGTTCTCGTCGATGCGCGCGAAATCAGCCACGACATAGGCGCTGACGCGCTCGCCGAGCTCCCATGTCAATGCACCCCGCGCCGACCAGCGGCTGCGGTCGCCCGTATCCACACCATCCGGACGCTGTACGTAGCCATCGCGACTGATCACATTCACTGCCAGGCTGCCCGCGACACCCGGTGCCAGCGGCTGGTTGGCCTTCAGCGTAACCGCCGCGAGCCGATCGGTGCCCAGCCGCAGTTCGGCACTACGCGTGGGGCCGTCCGGGTCCGGGCGCACGCTGTGCACCTTGATGGCACCGCCAATCGAGTTGCGCCCGAACAAGGTGCCCTGCGGGCCGCGCAGCACCTCAACCCGCTCGATATCGACGAGGTCGAGCACGTTGCCGGGGGAGCGTGCCAGGTACACGCCGTCGACATACAGCGCCACCCCAGGGTCCGTTACCGGCGTGAAATCCGTCTGGCCGATGCCGCGAATAAAGATCTGCCCGATCGCCGTGGCCCCGGAGGCCGGCGCGGCGATATCAAACTCGAGGTTCGGCACCAGCGGCGCCAGCTGATCGGCCGTGTACACCTGGCGCTGCCGCAGCTCGGCACCCGACAGCACGGTGACCGCAATCGGCACCGCCTGCAGCGATTCAGTGCGGCGCCGGGCCGTGACAATGATTTCGTCTACAGTGCGCTGGGCCGCCCCGGCGGCGGACGTGACCGGGGTGGCTGCCATAGTGCCGCCGGCGGCCAGCAGGCAGCCGGCCGCGGTCAGGGCGGCTGGGCGCGAGACCGGCCGCGGGCGCATCAAGCCGCCAGCACCAGCACGCCGGCCGCGACCGTGATAGCGGCGGCCAGGCCGTAGCAAAGCATAAACCGCAGCCGGCGCGCACCGACTTTGAGGTCGTTGAGGCTGTGGAAGATGCGGTGCAGGGCATGCCATGCACTCAGCCCGATCACGCCGACCACCACCAGCCCGCCCAGCCAGTGCTCCGCAAAGGCCTGCACGCGTGCATAACTCAGCGTGGCGCTGTCAACGATACCCAGCGGCACCAGCACACCCGTGAACAGCATCAGCACCGGCAGCAAAAAGGCCGCCACCATGCCGCCGGCGCCGAACAACGCCCAGACCACCGGTTCGTGCGAACGCTGATAACGGCGCATGGCTACAGCACCCCGAAGCCGGCCGCGACCAGCCCGCATACCGCAGCCAGTGCCGCGTACTCGGCCACGACAATGGTGCGATCAGCGAGCTTGCGGCCGCGCCATTCCAGGCGCATGGTCCGCGGCGTCATGCTGAGAAACGTGACGGTGTGATAGCCGACCATCAGCAAGGCGACGCCGTGCACCGCGATAGCCCATGGCGACTGCAACGCCGCCAGATAAGCCGCGTAAGCGTCAGGCCCCGCACGCAGCGCCCACAGGCCGCGCAGCAGGACCAGGCTGTAACCCAGCACAAACACGCTGCTGGCTTCGCGCACCATGTAGCGCACAAAGAACGGGTTGCGCAGCCACCAGCGCCCGGTAACCTGGCGGTGATACGGCCGGCGCGCGCTCATGACGGGTCGTCCTGCGCATCGGCCAGGCCGCCGACATGCGTGGCGTAATCAATGAGGCTCAGCACTTTCTGCTGATTGATGGCGGCCGCCGGGTCGACCGCCTGCGGGCAGACCGTCGAACAATAGCCGACAAATGTGCAGCTCCAGACACCTGCTTCGGCATTGACGACG
>JAZBOT010000064.1:0-2103 GCA_036351295.1 Gammaproteobacteria bacterium
CAGAGAACCGGCAACCCGACCACCCGATTGATCCACTCTTTGTGAGCCGCTGGTCACCCCGCGCGTTCGAGCCGGTCGCCATGCCTGAAGGTGACTTGTATACCATGCTTGAAGCAGCCCGTTGGGCACCGTCTGCCTATAACATCCAACCCTGGCGCTTCATCTATGCATTGCGCAACGACGCTCATTGGGAGGACTTTCTCAGCTTACTCGATCCATTCAATGCGGGCTGGGCGAAAAATGCATCCGCACTGCTGTTTCTTGTTTCCAATACCCTCATGCCCGCCCAGGGTTCGAGGCCAGCAAAGCCTTCAGGAACCCATCGTTTCGACGCCGGCGCGGCCTGGGCGCAGTTAGCGCTGCAGGCAACGGCGCTGGGATATCAAGCGCACGCGATGGCTGGCATCCA
The DNA here is from genome assembly GCA_036351295.1 of Gammaproteobacteria bacterium. Lineage (GTDB taxonomy): Bacteria > Pseudomonadota > Gammaproteobacteria > Steroidobacterales. The sequence goes on from JAZBOT010000064.1 coordinate 410, forward strand.
CTTCGATCAGGTCAAACTGCGGCTGTCGGTACCAGAGCATTATCACGTCGAGATCGCGGTTGCCATTGGCCGGCAAACGGATTCGCGCGACCTGCCGCGGGCACTGCAGGCGCGAGAGAAGCCCAGTCTCCGACGACCACTTGCACAGCTCGCATTCCGCGCACGGTTTGACCCGAACCCAATCGATGCGGTTTCAGTATCGCAGGCGGCGGGAGCGGCTCAGCGATGAACGGCCAATCGCCGATCGCCATGGCAGGGCTGAGCACTGGCCTTGCCAACATGATGCAAGCACCGGTGGTGCTCCTGTTGATCACCGGCACCTTGATCGGCCTGAACTTTCCGCTGGGAAAGATTGCCGGGGAGGCCGGTGTCTCCCCGCAGATCTGGGCGATGCTGATCTCGCTGGGCGCCACACTCGTCCTGATGCCGCTGCTGCTGGCAACCCGGATGTTGGCATTGCCGCCGCCGCGGGTCCTGCGCTACTCGGCAGTGTCAGCGATTGTGTCCTTTGTCACGCCAAATCTGCTGTTATTCACGGTGATACCGCAGACGGGCGCCGGTTATGCGGGACTGATGTTCGCGCTCTCGCCGGTGTTCACCTTCCTGTTCGCGTCGCTGTTTGGTCTGAAGGTGCCGGGCTGGCTGGGCCGAATCGGCATTGCTGTCGGCCTGGCCGGCGCAGCTGTGGTGAGTCTCAGCCGGGGCATCCATCCGGACGGTCCGGGTCTCGCATGGCTGTTGGCGGCGCTGGCCATTCCGGTCGCGCTCGCCGCCGGCAACGTCTACCGGAGCCTGGATTGGCCCGAGGGTGAATCGCCCAATGTGCTGGCGTTCTGGGGTCATGCCGTCTCCGGCCTCGTGTTTTTGCTGCTGTTGCTGCTGACCCGTGGCAGGGTTCCTCTCGAGGAGATCGCACCCGCAGCCGGTGCTGCCTTGGCGCAAGTCGTGGTTGCCGGTATGACCTTCCCGGTCTTCTTCCGGCTACAGCAGAAAGGTGGCCCGGTCCTGCTCAGCCAGATTGGTTACGTTGCGGCGGCCGTGGGACTGGTTGGGGCAACGCTGTTTCTTGGCGAGCGTTACAGCGCGACAACCTGGCTCGGCGCCGGCGTCATCGCCGTCGGTCTCAGCATCACGATCGCGGCGCAGCGAACCGGTCGCTGATCGCTTTGGCGCCGGGCTTTCAGTTGGGGCCGGCAGACAAGGCGCCCGGCTCCCAATAGGGTGGATCGTCGATCGTCTCCGCCAGATCGTCGATGAATGCGCGCACCTTCGGCGACAGGTGTTTGCGCTGCGGGTAGACGGCATAGATCGAGACTTGCAACGCCCGATAGGCCGTAAGAACCGCCATCAGCCGCCCGGCTTGGATATCAGCGCCAACCACGAAGGTCGGCGTCAAGGTGACACCGGCCCCTTGGAGCAGTGCCTCGCGCAATGCGAGGCTGTTGTTCATCTGCAAGCGACTGTTGATCGCCACCTGGTGGACGTTGCCGTCGCCGTCGATCAGTCGCCAGTCGGCCGGAGCGTCCTGGTAGCGGTAGGTCAACGCGGGATGATCCACGAGCTCCTCGGGTGACTGAGGCACGCCGTTGCGCGCGAAGTAGGCGGGAGACCCGCACACCACATGGCGACAGACCCCGAGCTGGCGGGCGACCAACGACGAATCGGGCAGCTCACCAATGCGGATCGCGAGATCG
>JAZBOT010000065.1:0-9411 GCA_036351295.1 Gammaproteobacteria bacterium
GCAGTCGCAGTGCGCCGGATGCTGCTGTTGCTATCGACAGTTGAAGTGGCCATGCAGTGTGCGCCTCTCACAAGGGCGCCCACTTCCGTAACCCAAGCAACTGAGCGCAATAAATAGTGATTTAAAGAGTATGTTGTCACGCAGCAAAGGTGTTCGTCGCACCTACAGTCCGGAATCTGCACCCATGTCCATTAGGTGAACACGGCGGCGCTATTTGGGGTGGGGTCAGAGTAAAAACTCAGCGGCGCAGCGGGTAGCGGGGCCGGCGTCGTTTGGACGGCGCGGTGATTGACTCGATTTACCCGGCCGATAGTTTTTACTCTGACCCCGCGGCAGCGATGCGGTCCAGGCGCAGCTCGAAGGGTCCGTCCAGATTGTCATAAATGTACAGCCCGAATTCTGCGATGTCCTGCGTGGGTACGGGTGGTCCGTCGAACGGAAAGCCGCGGATGTTCGGCCGAAACGCGGTGAAGGGCAGGTCGACCCAAATCCACTCGTCCGCGACGGTCTCGAAGTCGGCCCAGTAACTGATTTGAAAACCGCGGTAGCGACCGGTGGACTGCAGCTGCCACGTGTAGCGCCGGCCGTCGCCTTTCACGCGCAGGCGGATGCGGGTGTAGGCGGATAAATCGAGTTTGAAGGGCACCGTGCGAATTGAGCTGAACCCGCCGCCGTTGGTGTTGGTGTTGCCGGTAAACACCAGCTGGCCGGCGGTGATTTCGAAGCCACCTTTGCTGCGACCGCCCATGACGTTGTCGTTTTGCACGTACCAGTCGGGGCCGGGGGCGTCTGCGGTGAAGTCTGCAAGCAACAGTGTGGCGGGTGGGTCATCGTCGGCGCCCGACGCGGTGGGAGCGGTCATCAGCATGGCTCCTGTGAGCAGCGCAACTGCAGTTAGCAAACTGTCGTTTTCGCTTTGCATGAGGGGAGTTTAGACCTTTTAGGGTCGCCGTGAGCTGCAGTGCCCGGCGCTCCCCCAGGTTGTTACTCTGACCCCATTAATGTGTTGAACCACAGCGGCGCAAATATTTTGCGGTGACGGTTCAGCGTGTGCCAGTGCGTGGAAAACCACATATTCAGCACGTAGCGTTTGCCCTGTATGAGTTTGCTGACGGCGTGCGGGTTGTGGGCCACCTCGAAGGCGACGATCCGGCCCGGTTGTGGCTGAATTTCGCGATACGGCCCAAACTCGGTTTCTTTAAACCGCGTTAAGCCGCCTTTGAACTCACTGTTGAGGTACAGAATGGCAGTGTGCGTGCGGCGTTGCGATGTCTGATTGTCGTAGTGCCATGGGTGGCTGAATTCCTCGGTGTCTGGTGCCGGCGTTTCCGGGTTGGGTTCCCGGTACACAAGGTGACCGAACTCCAGCCACAGCACAGGTAAACCAAAATGCGCTTTTAGCTTGTGGCGCACTTTCTGCATGACTAACAGTGCTTCGCGGTGACCTGGAAGCACCCGCTGGGTGCGGTTGTGCAAACCATCGAGTGAGTAGCCGTGGAATATCTCGCTGGCGGTGTGCGGGTGTGGATTGCCCCGGTAGCCATCACCCACCGGGCCGTACTGTTCGACGAGCTCAATCAACGGCCTGCATTCGTCAGGCGAGATAAAGTCATCTTCTATCAGTCGATGTCTGGCTTCGCGCTGATCCATTACGCTTGCGGAACCTGATTAGTGGGGTCAGAGTAAAAACTCGTGAGAGTCTGCGGATAGTAGTATAGCCGCGGCGCGCGCCGGTCGGTCATGCTGCTGATTGTTTTCGGTCGGGTGGCCTGCTCATGCCTCGCAAACGCCGTGTTTGTCCGCCGGGATTGCCGGTTCACGTGGTTCAGCGTGGCAATAATCGGCAGGCTTGTTTTGCCGATGAAGCGGACCTCAAGGCTTACGCGCATTGGTTGCGTGTGGCGGCCGATAAATACTCGGTGGCGATTCATGCCTGGGTGTTCATGACCAACCACGTCCACTTGCTCGTAACGCCGAGCTCAGCGCATGGCATTTCACGCTGCATGCAATATTTGGGGCGGCACTATGTGCGACGGTTTAACGATCGTTATCAGCGGACCGGTACTTTGTTCGAGGGCCGGTTCAGGTCCGGCATCGTGCAGAGTCACCGGTATCTGCTGATCTGTCAGCGCTACATCGAGCTGAATCCTGTCAGGGCCGGGATGGTGCGTGATCCGGCCGACTACACCTGGTCCAGCTACCGGGCCCATGCCTTTGGCAAGCTAGTCGGGCTCTGGTCACCGCATCCGGAGTATCTGGCGCTGGGTGACACGCCCGGTCGCCGCGGCGCCGCGTACCGCGAGTTTTTTCAGGGGGCGTTGGCTGAGACGCTGATTGACGACATTCGGGCCGCCGTCAATCAGGGCCTGGTGCTGGGCTCGGACCGCTTTAAAACCGAAGTCGAGCAACTGACCGGGCAAAGCCAGCGGCCGCTGAAGCGCGGCCCCGCTGCCCGCAGGTAGTTTTTACTCTGACCCCATCGATCACCGCCGCCCGTCGTACCAGACCCCCAAAGCCGCTTTATCCCTAAGCGCCTTCCGCGGCCGGAGCATCAGCCGCCACAGCTGCGCATACTGTTCCCGCGTGCTGTACAGCTTCACCTTGCGGTTGGAGGTGTGCAGCGGGTGGTCGCGCAGCACGGTAAAGCGGCTGCCGTGCTTGCGCGCGTAGCGTTTGATGCGCTGTGAGAAGTCGATCTCTTCGGCGGCATACAGGGCCTCGTCGAAGCCACCGAGGGCCGCGAATGCGTCGGCGCGGCAGACGATGAACGAGCCCGCCGCCCAGTTGAGGCGCGCCGACAGCCACGACCAGGTGCTCAGCATCCAGCGCGCCGAGGGCGGCATGTCGTCCATGGTCATCAGGCTGCCGCAGCCCACGTGCTGACCCGCCGCAATGAGGCGCAGCACGTCGGCCAGCAGGCCGGCGGACAGCAGGCTGTCGGCGTCGATAAACACCAGCCAGTCGCCGCTGGCCGCAGCGGCGCCGGCGTTGCGGGCGCGGGCGATCTGGTTGACGGGCTCGAACACCACCGTGGCGCCGGCCGCAGCCGCGAGCTCAGCGGTCGCGTCGGTGGAGTTGTTGTCGACGACGATCACTTCGGCGGCAAAGGCCACACCGTGCTCGTCAGCGCCGCCGGGCTGGCAGGCGGCGACGGCCTCTGCGATGGCGCCGAGGCACGCCTCAATGCAGGCGGCCTCGTTAAACGCGGGTATCACAAATGACAGCTGCATCACTGTGGCAAGCGGGGTTACCCCACGGCTCCGTACCCCAGCAACAGCGCAATCAACAGCGAGAAAATCGCCAGCATGATGGTGGTGTCGAGCACGTCGAGGGTGTGGTCTTCTTCCAGCAGCTCCACCAGCACGAACAGCATGGGGAACAAAAACAGCAGCAACAGAATGTTGGAGAACGAAAAGGTCAGCGGCAGTTCGGGGTGGCCGGGGTTGATAAATGCTTGGTACCCGCCGATGGCCAGCAGCGTGAACGGCAGCACCATAAACATCACCTGCGTGATGCCGCCAAAGCTGTTGGCCAGCGCAATGCCGTATTCGCCGCGGCGGTGGGACTGCCACAGGATAATGTACTCGCTCATGCCAGCGAACACGGCCAGCAGCAGCGCGGTCGCAATGGCGTTGAGCTCGAAGTCTTCAATGGCAATGGTGGCAAACTCGGCCACTTGTTCGCCACCCATCACGGCGCCGGCAATGCCGGCCAGCAGGTAGCCGGCAATCAGGCCCCACGAGCTGCTGTGCACCGGCCGGTAGACCAGCGCGCGGCGGCGGTCGATTTGCTGCGCGGTGAGCTCCAGTGCGCCGTGCACGCGGTGTTCGACCTGCGCGTAGCCGTGCAGCAGCCGGTAGAGGTACACGGCAAAAATCGCCAGCAGCACCGCGCCCACCGCACCCAGGTCGAGCGGCGTGAAACTCTCCTTGGGGTGCTCGCTGAAGGCCATGACCATCATCACCAGCCCCAGGATCAGGCCCATCGCCGCGCCGGCCACCAGGATCTGCGCGCCGGCACTGGTGATGGGCAGCGGCATCATGAATTTGCCGTGCCGGTCTTTGGGCAGAAAGAACGAGTACACGCTGAACACCACGGCATTGTTGTAGATCGTCACCAGCGCAATGACGAACGCGGTGAGCGGGCTGACCGGCACGATAAAGCCGATGACCACCAGCTCGGGCAGCGTCGACAGCACTTCGGCCACGGTGCCGGCGACGTAGTGGTCCCAGTCGAGACGCGCGGCCAGGCGCTGGCTGGCCGTGACCAGCGCGCTGCAGGCGGCCGACAGTATCAGCAGCCCGACGACGAGGGCGGCCGGCGCCTCCAAAGCGGCCGGCAGCTCGACGCGGAGCGCCGGCAGCGCGGTCAGCAGCGCCCACAGCGCGAAGCCCGCGGCAAACCGCAGCGCCAGCCGCGGCCGCACGGCCGGCGCCGGTGCCTGCGGGTTGCCAAAATACGTGATCGACAGCCGGTCGGGGTCGATGCCCGCGTCGCGCAGCGCGGCGTCAGCCTGCGCGGGGGCGTCCGGCAGGCCGGCGCCGGCCACGCCGACGGTGGGTTGCGACTCATTCTCGGGCGGTGTCATTCTGTCATTGTAGCCACTGGCCGCGCGGCGTGACCGGCCAATGTCGGTCTGTGTGCCGTTTCCGCGTAGAATACCCGGCCCGGAAACTGCTCGGCCGCCCGCCCCTGTTCGTATGAATCTCCAAGCCCTCTTTGACCGCTGCGCCGTCGGCATTTCCGGCATCTGTGCGCTGCACTGCCTCGCGCTGCCGCCGCTGCTGCTGCTGTTCCCGCTGCTGGGCGATACGCTGCTCACCGACGAGCTGTTTCACCGGGTGTTGCTGTGGGTCATCCTGCCCACCAGCGTGATCGCCATTGCGCTGGCGCGGCGACACCACCCGGACGCGTGGGTGCTGCGGCTGGTGGGCTCGGGCCTGCTGCTGCTGGTGCTCGGGGCGCTGTGGGCGCATGACTACGCACCGTGGGCGGACACCGCGCTCAGCCTCGCGGGCGGCGCGCTGGTGGCAGCCGGGCACATACGCAATTTCCGCCTGTGTCTGCACTGACCGAGGCCATTGCATGACCATCTGGGTAGACGCCGACGCGTGTCCGGTCGTCATTAAAGAGATTCTGTTTCGGGCGGCGACCCGCACGGGCGAGCCGCTGACGCTGGTGGCCAACCAGTACATCCGGGTGCCGCCGGCGCCGAACATCCGCTCGGTGCAGGTGCCGTCCGGTTTCGATGTGGCCGACAACGAGATCGTCCGGCGGCTGGTCGCCGGCGACCTGGTCATCACCGCCGACATTCCGCTGGCGGCCGAAGCCATTGCCAAGGGCGCGCTGGCGCTGAGCCCGCGCGGCGAGCTGCACACGGCCGAAGACATCGGCGCGCGGCTGAACATGCGCGACTTTATGGACACGATGCGTTCCAGCGGACTCGACGTGGGCGGTGGTCCGCCGCCGCTGAGCCAGGCCGACCGGCAGAATTTCGCCAACCAGCTCGACCGCTGGCTGGCGCAGCGGCCGCAGTAACGCGCCCCGTCCCGGGTTGGCCCGAGTTTTGACTCTGACCCCTTAATCAGCTGCGCAGGCGGGTTTCCCGTGCCTCGCTCAGCCGCTGGCCCGTCGCAAACAGTTTGTGCCACGCGTGCAGCAGCTTGGTGCAGTGGTAGCGGGCGGTAATCCGCAGCGGGGTCTGCGTGCGCAGGTTGTCGGGCAGCAGCGCCCGCAGCGCATCGTTGTTAATGATGTCAATCACCAGGTGCACGCGCGCGGTGTCGCCGCCGTTTTGCAGGCGGTGCGGAAAGGTGAAATCGCCGTACCACAGTTCGCCGGGCTGCCAGCGGCAGTCGGTGTGGCTGATCTGAAAGCCCACGTCGGCGTGCGTGACGATGGGTATATGCAGCCGCAGCAGCCGCAGGTCGTAGCTGTGCCAGTGGTCGCGGTGCCAGAAAATTTTCTTGCCGGGTTCCAGACGCATCAGGCGCACGCGGCGTTTTTCGCCTGGCAGCGAGTCCATGATCTGTTCCATCAGCGGGGCGTGTTTGAGCGCCGCGGTTTTCTGAAAGCTGGCGTCAAACGGGTCGTCCTGGTTCAGCGGGTCGCCGTCGACGGCGTTGAGCGCCACCGCATTCCAGCCGCCGTAGTGATACGGCCCGAACTGGTCGAGAAAGGTCTGGCTCTCCAGTACCGCGGCGAGCTCGGCCTGCAGCTGCGCGACGGCAAAGGTTTGCGGCAGGCGCGCGGTCAGCTGCACGCCGCGCAGCTTGCTGTACAGCTGCCACGGGTAGCGGTGCCCGTAGGGCGCAATCGCGTCGCTCAGGCTCGGATCGCGGTAGCTGCGCGTCTGCGCCCGGCGCAGCGTGTCGGCCAGTCGCCCCATCAGTGTGTGCCGGTGTTCGTTGGAGATGCGCCCCAGTATACCGGTTCGGCCTGTGCCGGCCGATGCTCAAGCGTCTATAGTTAGGCCTGTTTTGCAGGACGGACGACGATGTTTCGAATTCACCGGGTGTATGACGACACCACCGCCACCAACCGGCGCCTGCTGCTCAAGGTGCAGGACATGCTGCGCGCGCAGTTTCCCGACCTGACGGACGACGAAGTCGCCGCCATGTCCACGCAGGTGCGCGACCCGCTGTACCACCGCTTTAAGACCACGCTGTTTGTGGCCGAGCAGAAAGGTGCGGTGCAGGGCTTTGCGGTGCTGCTGCACCTGTCTGACCTCGACGCGTGCGTGCTCGACTTTATTTCGGCCGGGGTCGGCCAGACCGGCGGCGGCATTGGCGGCGCCCTGTACGAGCGGGTGCGCGACGAGGCGCTGCAGCTGGGTGCCTGCGGGGTGTTTCTGGAATGCCGTCCCGATGACCCGGCGCTGGAGCCCGACCCGGCCGTGCGGGCCGAGAACGAGGCGCGGCTGCGCTTTTACGAGCGCTACGGCGCGCGGCCGATTATCAACACGGCTTACGAAACGCCGTGGCCGGTGGACGACGAGTCGTACCACCTGGTGTTCGACGGGCTCGGCGCGGACGTGCCGCTGCACCCCGGCCCGTTGCGCAAGATTGTGCGGGCGTTTCTCGAGCGCAAGTACCGCGGTGACTGCCCGGCGGACTACGTCCGCAAGGTCTGCCGGTCGATTGTCGACGACCCGGTGCAGCTGCGCGCGCCGCGCTATGTCAGGCAGCCGCGCTCGGCCATCACCAAGCGTTCGCCGCGGCTCAAGGGCATTGCGATGGTAATCAACACGCGCCACGACATTCATCACGTGCGCGAACGCGGCTATGTTGAGGCGCCGGTGCGGGTGCGGGTGATCAACGACGAGCTGCAGCGCACCGGGTTGTTCGAAATGCAAAAGGTGCGGCGCTATCCGCGGCGCCACATTCTGGCGGTGCACGACGCCGGCATGGTCAATTACCTCAAGCGCGCCGGCGAGGTGGTGGGCCCCGACACCGCGGTGTACCCGTACACCTTCCCGTCGCGGCGGCTGGCGCGCCCGCCCAAGTCGCTGCCGTTGCGCGGCGGCTATTACTGCCTCGACAGCTTCACGCCGATTAACAGCAATGCCTACGAGGCGGCCATCGCGGCGGTGGACTGCACGCTGACCGCGGCCGACTGCATCCTCGACCGCCATCACCTCGCGTATGCGCTGGTGCGCCCGCCGGGCCATCACGCAGAGCGCTCGTTCTTTGGCGGCTTTTGCTATTTCAACTCAGCAGCTATCGCGGCGAATTACCTGTCGGCCTACGGCCAGGTAGCGCTGCTGGATGTCGACTACCATCACGGCAACGGCTCGCAGGATATTTTTTACGCGCGTGCCGATGTGCTCACGGTGTCGCTGCATGCCGACCCGGAGACCACCTACCCGTATTTCTCCGGCTTTGCGCGCGAGCGCGGCGAGGGCGCCGGGATGGGCTTTAACGTCAACCTGCCGCTGTCGGAGGGCATTGACGGGGTGCGCTACCGCGAGGTGCTGGCGCGCGCGCTCAGGCGTATCCGGCGGTTTAATCCGCGCTTTCTGGTGGTTTCATTAGGGCTCGACACGGCCAAGGCCGACCCCACCGGCACCTTTTTGCTGGGCGCGCACGATTTTGAGGCCAACGGTTTCATGATCGGCGCGCTGGGCCTGCCGGTGCTGCTGGTGCAGGAGGGCGGTTACCGCACGCGCACGCTGGGCCGCAACGCGCGACGCTTCTTTAAAGGGCTGTGGGACGGCTACGCGCAGACCCGGCCGGCGCGCAACGTCTGAGGCCAACCCGCCGGGTAAGGCGCGACGGCGCCGACCGGGGGTTGGCCAGCGCGCGGTGGCTGTATCGCGGCGCGGCGCGCTGCTATTCTGGCGGCTTGCAGATGAGGATAGCCGATGCCTGACGCCGACCCTGAAAGTTTTGACTCTGACCCCAACGATGGTTTTGTCTCGAGTCCGATGCGGGACAACTGGTACCAGCGCAGTTCGTTTCTGGGCTCCACCTTTGCGCTGATTACCTCGGTCAGCGAGGACGGGCAGACCAATATCGGGCCCTACCAGCTGAGCTTTCCGTTTGAGGTTATTAACAACCGCTCGTGGCTGGTCATCAGCCGCCCCACCTCCAACACCGCCGGCAACGTCAAGCGCACGCACAAGTGCGCGCTGAATTTTGTCGAGTACGATGCCAGCACCATCGAGACGATTCTCAAGCTGGGCTACCCGGGCCAGACCACGGCCGAGAAAATGGCCTACAACTGCTTCGAGCTCATCGACAGCCCCACGCCGGGCCGCGCGCCGGACGCGCGGCACCCGCAGATCATCAAGAGCGCCTATCAGGTGTACGAGTGCACGCTCGACGTCGAGCGCATTAACGAGAACCCCATCCTGCGCGACTCACCGTCGGCGCACCTGTTGCTGAACATCGACAACATACTCGTCAAGGAAGACTGGGTGGACTACATCGACGGCGGTGGCGACAAGATGCCGCGCGTGCCGATGACCTACGGCTTCCGCGGCGGCAGCACCTTCTGGTTTGGCGAGACGCAGCCGGCCTACAAGCTGCCCATTCCCGACCTCGGCCCCAACTACGAGGTAATTCACTACGAGGCCAACCGCCTTGATGACGAGGTCAAGTTTACGCTGGATGCCAGCAAGCAGCTGTCGGGTGTGCCGAATGCCTTTGTGCAGCAGGTGCTGAAGGGCATTATCAAGCAGGCCAAGGCGCGCGGCGTCACGCTGGTCGACGAGGCCTTCATGATCGAGCTCAACAACGAGCGCGCTGACTAGCAGGCTCTGCGCTGCAGCGCGCGGGCAAAACGCTGCGGACTGCTGCGCCTAGCTGTACAGCCAGACTTTGGCCAGCCCGATGTCCGCGTGAAACTCGCGCATCCAGCCCAGCACCGCGATGCGGTTGATGCGGGTGGTGTCGAGCGGCGCTTTGATGC
>JAZBOT010000066.1:0-24035 GCA_036351295.1 Gammaproteobacteria bacterium
CTCTCCATCCACAGCTGCTGCAGGTAGTCTGGCAGTCCGGCAAGCCGCTGATCATAGGGGAGCACCACGTGCTGATCGAGGCCCAGAAAGTTCTGGTGCCAGACCGTCATCAACGCCATCAGCATCGGCAGGTTCCGCGCCGGCGGCGTCGAACGAAAATGCTCATCCATGGCCCGGCCACCGGCCAGGAACTCCTGAAAGGCATCGCTGCCCAGCGCAATTGCAGCCGCCAGTCCAACCGGCGACCAGACTGAATAGCGCCCGCCTACCCAGTCCCACAGGGTAAAGCGCGCGTCGTCAGCGACGCCAAAATCGTCCATCGCGGCCGCATTCACGCTTACGGCAGCGAAATGCTGCACCGCCTGTTCTGCCGAGAGCGATGCCCGCAGCCACTGCCGTGCCGCTCGCGCGTTGGTTAGCGTCTCTAACGTGCCGAATGTCTTCGAACATACAATAAACAGCGTGGTGTGCGGATCGGCGTCGGCCAGTGCAGCTGCAAGCTCGATCCCATCAAGGCCGGCGACATAGCGAACATCCGGAACCGCATTACCCGCGCCGCTGGCGAGCGCGCCCGAGACGAAACGGGGCCCCAGATCGGAGCCACCGATGCCAATGTTGATAACCCGCGTGAAACGCTCGCCACTGTGACCCCCACGCGAGCCGCTGCGCACCGCATCCGCAAAATCGAGGACGCGCTCGAGCTCAGCACGCACCTCTGCGCCGATGTCCTGCCCGGCCACGACAGGCCCCTCTGCTGTTGCGGCACGCAGGCTGGTATGCAGCGCGGCCCGTCGCTCGGTGCTGTTTACCAGCTCGCCGGCAAACAGACGTTCGATACTGTCCGGGACGTGACGGTCAGTGACCAGCTGCTGGAGCAAGTCGAGTGCAGTAACATCAACGCGGCATCGCGAAAAATCCGCAACAAGTTGGTCGCCCACCCCGATGCTGAGCTGACTGTAGCGATCGTGATCGCCATCCAGCAGCTGCTCCAGACTGACTGAGCTCAGGTGCTGAGCATGCTCGCGGAGTGCAGTCCAGGCCGGTGTCGTGGACGGATCCGGGACGGAGCTATCAGCCACCATGTCGATACTCAGGTGCGCTGCAGATCAACATGGTAGTAGTCGACATACCAGTCGATAAAACGCGCCACGCCCTCATCGACCGACGTGGTCGGCTGGTATCCGGTAGCCGCGGTCAGCGCGGCAACATCGGCATAAGTGTCGGGAACGTCGCCGGGCTGCAGCGGCAGCAGGTTCTTGATGGCTTTGCGCCCCAGGCACTGCTCAATAACGGCAATATAGTGATTGAGCTCCACGGGATCGCTGTTACCGATATTGAACACACGGTACGGCACCCTGCTGCTGCCCGGATCGGGCGCATCAGACCGCCAGTCCGGGTCTGGGGTAGCAATATGGTCGAGGCATAGCATGACGCCCGCAACGATATCATCTATGTAGGTAAAGTCGCGCCGATGATTACCATAATTGAAAACATCAATCGGCTTGCCTGCAAGGATCGACTGCGTGAAATGGAACAGCGCCATGTCCGGACGCCCCCAGGGGCCGTAAACCGTAAAAAAGCGCAACCCGGTTGTGGGCAACTCATACAGATTTGAATAGGTATGGGCCATCAGCTCGTTGGCTTTCTTGGATGCAGCATACAGCGAGAGCGGATGATCGACGTTGTCGTGCACTGAAAACGGCATGCTGGTATTGGCACCGTACACGGAGCTCGATGACGCATACACAAGGTGTTCGACCGGATAGTGGCGACAGCCCTCCAGAATGTTCAGCGTACCAACGATGTTACTGTCGATATAGGCACGTGGATTGTCAATGGAGTAACGCACGCCCGCCTGCGCGGCAAGATGCACGACACGGTCAAACCGTTCCGCAGCAAACAGCTCGGATACGCGCCGGGTGTCCTCAAGATGCAGCCGCGCAAAACTGAAGCCGGGTTCCTGCAGCAACAGCTGGAGGCGCGACTCTTTGAGCGCGACGTCGTAGTAATCGTTAAGGCAATCCAGCCCGACCACGGTGTCGCCGCGAGCGAGCAACTGCCGGGCGGTGTGAAAACCGATGAAGCCTGCGGCTCCGGTGACGAGAACTTTCATCCGTTAAAGCCGCCCGTCGACGGTATCGGCGGGCAGAACACTCTTGATGTCATAGACCACGTGGGTGGGCTTTCCGAGTTCATGCACCGCTGCGCCAGACATATCACGAAACTGCTGGTGCGCAACCGCCAGGACAATGCAGTCATATGCGCCGGACGCCGGCGTCTCTGCCAGCAAATCGATGCCGTACTGCTGCTTGACTTCATGACTATTGGCCCAGGGGTCGTAAATGTCGACCGATGCGCCATACCCGGCCAATTCCTCAATAACATCCACAACCCGGGTGTTACGCACATCCGGGCAGTCCTCTTTAAACGTGACGCCCAGGATCAGAATACGGGCATCCGGCAGCGCAATTCCCTTTCGGACCATTAACCGCACGACGCGGGACGCGACGTACAGCCCCATATTGTCGTTGATACGCCGCCCGGCCAGTATCATCTCCGGATGATACCCGACCTCCTGCGACTTATGCGTCAGGTAATACGGATCCACCCCGATGCAATGCCCGCCAACGAGCCCCGGCCGGAAATTGAGAAAATTCCACTTGGTGCCGGCCGCTTCCAGCACCTCCAGCGTGTCCAGCCCCATCCGGCTGAATATCATGGCCAGTTCGTTAATCAACGCAATATTGACGTCACGCTGCGTGTTTTCAATAACCTTCGCCGCTTCCGCGACGCGAATACTGGAGGCCAAGTGGGTGCCCGCGGCGATCACCGTCTTGTATATGTCATCGATATAGCGGGCTGCCGCCGGAGTCGAGCCCGAAGTGACTTTTTTGATGTCCGGCAAACGATGCGCTTTGTCGCCCGGATTGATACGTTCGGGGCTGTACCCCAGATAAAAGTCCTGGTTAAGGCGCAGCCCGGAAAGCTGCTCGAGTATCGGCGCGCAATCGTCTTCCGTGGCACCCGGGTACACGGTCGACTCAAAGACAACCACATCGCCGGGCGCCAGCACCCGGGCCACTGCTCTGCTGGCGCTTTGCAGGGCACTCAGATCCGGGCGCTTGGCAGCATCAATCGGCGTCGGGACAGTAACGACGTAAAAGTTGCAGTCGGCTGCCGCTGCGATGTCACTGACATAGCGTAGCCGCGGTGAGCCTCGCAGTTCCGCCTCGCCGACTTCCAGAGTCTGGTCGAAGCCTTCAGCCAGTTGTTCAATACGCGCTACGTTGGTATCAAAGCCGACCGTATCAAACGATTTGCCAAACTCGACCGCTAAAGGCAGCCCCACATAACCGAGGCCAACGACACAGATGCGGGTTTCTTCGATCGATCGCATGGCTTTTCACCCTTGCACGAGCACATTAAAGCAGGAAATAAACCGCGAACAATCCTGTCGCGCTCATCGTCAAGGTATAGGGCAGCGCCATCCACACCATACGACCGTATGACAAGCGGATCAGCGGCGCGAGCGCCGAAGTCAGCAGGAACAAGAAGGCCGCCTGTCCGTTCGGCGTTGCAACGCTGGGAATATTGGTGCCGGTGTTGATGGCGATAGCCATCGAATCGAAAGCCTCGCGGGTTATCGTGCCCGCATCGAGCGCCTCTTTAACCTGCGAAATGTAGATAGTCGCGACGAACACATTGTCGCTGATCATGGAAAGGGCACCGTTGGCGACATAAAACGCCGCGGTTTGCAGCTGGCCCTCGAGCGAGAACACCCAGTTAATGATCGGCGTGAACAGGTGCTGCTGATCAATAACCGCCACTACGCCGAAAAACACGACCAACAGCGCCGTGAACGGCAGCGCCTCCTCGAATGCATGACCAATTTGCGACTCGGACGTCACGCCATTGAATGCCGTCGCCAGCACAATGACTACCAGACCGATAATACCGACTTCGGCCAGGTGCAGCGCCAGAGCCAGCACCAGAAATACGGCTACGCACGCCTGAACCAGGATTGCTGCCCACTGCTTTGTCGTACGAATATCCATTTGGTGCCGATCGAAATCCTCGAGGATCTCGCGCACCGCCGGCCGGAACTCGACGCCATAGCCGAACCAGCCCGTGACTTCCAGCATTACACAGGTGAGGCAGCCAACGATGAACACCGGTATGGTGACCGGTGCCATGCGCACCGCAAACTCAAGGAAATCCCAGCCGGCCTCTTCGGCGATCAACAGGTTCTGCGGCTCACCCACCATGGTGGTTACCCCGCCGAGCGCCGTTCCGACGGCCGCATGCATCATCAGGTTGCGGAGAAAGCTCCGGAAGCGCTCGAGATCGTCCCGGTGCAACTCAATGATCTCCGAATCGTTGCCCGAGTCATGCATCATCTCGTAGCGCTTGCCGGACGCAACCTTGTGGTAGATCGAGTAAAAACCCTCAGCCACGGCGATAACCACCGCGGTAACGGTGAGCGCATCGAGAAACGCCGAAAGGAAGGCCGATACGACGCAAAATAACAAGGCCAGCAACCGCTTGGATTTCACGCCGAGCAGTATCTTAGTGAAGACATACAGCAGCATGTCTTTGAGGAAGTAGATACCGGCCACCATAAACATCAGCAGCAGGATGACCGGGAAATTGTGCTCGGCCTCGAGATACACGGCTTCGGCGGACGTGAGGCCCAGCACCACCGCTTCTATCGCGAGCAGGCCCCCGGGCTGCAGCGGATAGCACTTGAGCGCCATAGCCAGCGTGAAGATAAACTCGACCACCAGGGCCCAGCCGGCGACCACGGGGCCCAGAGCAAACACGATGATCGGGTTCACCGCCAGAAAGCCCAATACGGTCAACTTGTACCACGTTGGCGAGTTGCCCAGAAAATTCTGGATCAGAGAGCGGCCCATTGAGCTATTCATATCGTAACTTTTATGCCCGGTGAGGCCCGCCTGCACCAGGCGGGTAATTACAGGTAGCGGCCTGCGCGGCCGCCGCTATGTTACCAAGTAATCGACACGCCGCCATACGGTCTTGCCGTCGCTGGACTTGTCCAGCATGTCCAGGTGAGCCTCATGGGCGCTGCGATCGGCGTCATCGGCCTGCAATGTGATCAGCGTCAGGCCGGTGCGGTCCACGTAGTTGGGAACCGCGGCACCCGTTTCGGTACCGCTCGGCGCCGCATCGTCCAGCGACAGGCGGGTTTGCCCGCCAGTCATCGCCAGGTATACGTCGGCCAGTAACTCGGCATCAAGCAGTGCGCCGTGGCGATCGCGCCTTGAGTTATCGATGCCGTAACGTTTGCACAGCGCATCCAGGCTGTTGCGCTGCCCGGGGCTCTGCTGGCGAGCCAGCACCAGCGTGTCCAGCACCGGATTGGTGCGACTCAGCGGGCCAACTTCGGTTCGGCCGTGCTCACGCAGCTCGTAGTCAAGGAAGCCGAGATCAAAAGGCGCGTTGTGAATGATCAGCTCGGCATCGCCCAGGTAATCGAGAAATTCGCCGGCAATATCGGCAAACGCGGGCTTGTCGCTAAGAAATTCCAGCGACAGGCCATGTATCTCCTGAGCCCCCGGGTCAATGTCGCGCTCCGGGTTCAGGTAGCAATGAAAGCTGTTAGTGGTGCGCCGCCGGTGCAAAATCTCCACGCAACCGATTTCAATCACCCGGTGGCCCTGCTGCCAGTCCAGACCCGTGGTCTCTGTGTCGAGTACTATTTGCCGCACTGCCTTGCCTCCATGCACTCTGTGACTACCGTGCCATTCCCACCAGCTCGTCTATACCCCGGTTGGCCAGCAGGTCGGCCCGTTCATTGCCCGGGTCACCGGAATGCCCCTTAACCCAATGCCAGTCTACCGTGTGCTGACGGGCCAGTTGATCCAGTTCACGCCATAAATCAGCATTTTTGACCGGTTTGCGCGCTGCGGTCTTCCAACCCCGATCTTTCCAGCCGTCGAGCCATTCTGTCATGCCCTTACGCACGTACTCGGAGTCGGTGTAAATATCCACAGTGACACCGCGCTTGAGCGCCCGCAGCGCTTCTATCACCGCCATCAGTTCCATGCGGTTGTTGGTGGTCTGCAGTTCGCCTCCGCACAGTTCGCGCTCGTGTTCACCAAACTGCAACCATGCGCCCCAGCCACCCGGCCCGGGGTTGCCGCGGCAGGCGCCGTCCGTATAAATCACAACGCGGCTCATGAGGCCCGACGCGCAGAACGCGCTGACGGTCTGACCAGGCTGCCAACCAGCGTCGGCCGGCGGCTTAGCCGCGGGCGGATAATGGTCAGCGGCAAAGTTTCCTTGGTTGCGACCAGCAGGTAGGCGTTCGCACACCAACCACTGGCCTGAAACGCGCGCAGCAAGCGATTGGTAGCCGGTCGCAGGTAACACGGCCGCAAGGTATCGATACGCATGCTGAGCAAGGTCAGCCAGTCCCGCAGCCGGTGCGTGGAAATGTGCCGCAGGGTGCCACGCGGATAACCCGCCAGAGAGACCTGATGCCGAACACCCCACCAGCTGAGCGGGTTAAAGCCGAGTATTATCAGGCGGCCATCCGGCCGCAGCACCCGGTGCACTTCACGCAAAACCCCATGCGGATCGGCGCTGCGTTCCAGTGAATGCGGCAGTAACACGGCATCGACACTGTCGGTCAGAATAGGCAAGCGCTCGGCGGAACCCAGCGCATCGACGCCGGCGCCCGGCGAATGATCCAGCAGCACCGTAGCTCGGGTGCGCGCGCCCGCCAGCAACGCGCCTGGCTCCCCCCACTGACCGATCTGGACAATCTGGTCGCCAAAGACCCGTTCCAGCACGATTTGCGACTGCCGCCGCTCCTGGTCGAGCAGCGCTTTCCCCGCCTGTGTATCCAACCACTCGATTTGCAAGGAACGCACCTTCACCCGATCTCGACTGCCTGCATCATACCGGAGCGACCCGGCCGGTTGTAGCCGCAGTTGCGCTTGAATGGCGAGAGAAAACTAGGCCTAATATGGCCACCAGCAAACACGATAGCAGAACGAATATGGGTTTTCTAAACGGCAAGCGGGCGTTGATTGTAGGCGTGGCCAGTAAGCGGTCGATTGCCTGGGGTGTCGCCGTCGCCATGCACCGCGAGGGCGCAGAACTCGCCTTTACCTACCAGAACGACAAGCTTAAGGCGCGGGTAACGCAGTTCGCCGCCGAGCTCGGTTCTGATATCGCACTGCCGCTCGATGTTTCGCACGATGCCGAGATTGAAGCGGTGTTTCGTGACCTCGGCACGGCGTGGGACCAGTTTGACTGCATTGTTCACTGCGTCGGCTATGCCCCGCGTGAATGCCTCGCCGGCACATTCATCGAATCGGTAACCCGCGACGGTTTCCGGATTGCTCAGGATATCAGTGCCTACAGCTTCCCGGCCCTTGCCAAGCAGGCGTTACCAATGCTGCGTGAACGCGGCGCGCTGCTGACCATGACCTACCTCGGGGCGGAACGCTCTATCCCCAACTACAACGTCATGGGTCCCGCTAAAGCAGCGCTGGAATCAAGCGTCCGCTTTATGGCCGCTGACCTCGGGCCGCGGAATATTCGCGTCAACGGTATTTCTGCGGGTCCGATCAAAACCCTGGCCGCCTCCGGAGTCGGTAATTTCCGCAAGCTGATGCAGCATTCAGCTGCCGCAACCCCGCTAAAACGCAACGTGACGATAGAAGATGTCGGCAACGCATCCGCATTTTTGTGCTCGGACCTTGCGGCTGGTATCACCGGCGAAATTTTACATGTGGACGCGGGCTACAGCACCGTCGGCATGAGCTTCCAGATCGACGAGGACGAAGACGTACTGGCCGACCGCGATTAGCTGTTCGCTTCAGCGCGCAATTCTTCGCCTTCGAGGCGGGCGACAATAACAGCGCAGCATGCGTCGCCAAAGACATTCACGCTGGTGCGGGCCATATCGAGAACACGGTCAAAAACGAATAACACCGCTATCGACTCCACGGGCAGACCGACAGCACCGAGAATGATCGCGATGGCAACCAGAGAAGCCGCCGGTATACCGGCCACCCCGATAGAAGTCACCAGTGCGGTCAGCACCACCAACAGCTGCGTTGCCAGACTCAACTCGGCACCGTACGCCTGAGCGAGAAACAACACCGCCGCACATTCATACAACGCAGTGCCATTCATGTTGACGGTTGCCCCCAGCGGCAACACAAAGCTGCTGACTTTGTTGGAGACGCCCATACCCCGCTCGACCTGCTCCATTGTGAGGGGCAGCGTGGCGGATGATGAGGCGGTAGAGAAAGCCGTCAACAGTGCCGGGCTCATGACCTGCAACATCACTAGAGGCCGGACCCGGCCAACAAAACGCAGCAGCGTTGGCAGCACTACGAACATGTGGACCGCGAGCGCCAGCAGCACCACTCCGGCAAACACCAGCAGTGGCCGCGCGGCGTCAAATCCCGTCCGAGCCACCACCCGCGCGACGAGGGCGAAGACACCCAGCGGGGCAAACAGCATCACCCATTCGGTCATGCGCATCATCACCTGGAACACGCCGGTCCAGAACCGCATCAGGGTATCGGCATAGTCATGCTCGAGACGCGTCATGAAATAGCCAAACAGCAGGCTGAAAAAAATGATGCCGAGGAACTGACCCTCCGCCGCCGCAGCCACGATGTTGGGCGGCACCGCTCGCAGCAGCACCTGAATGATATCGCCGGCGCCACTCTCCCTCAGGCCCTCTGAAACCTCGGCGGTCCCCGCTTCCAGCGCCAGGAGACTCCCCACCGGCTCGCCGTTGATTTCGCCGGGGCGCAAGGAATTGACAAATAGCAGTCCCAGCAAGACTGCCATCAGTGTGGTGACCAGATAAAACAGCAGCGTCTTGCCGCCCAGGCGCCCAAGGTTACCGGACGAACCGATGCCCGCCACGCCGACGATAATGGACGAAGCAATCAACGGCACGATGAGCATTTTCAGGGCATTCAGGAACAAGGTGCCCAGAAATTCGTAGACGTCGTAGGCCAGAATGCCCAGGACGCTCCAGCTGTCGCCGGTCAGGTAGCCGGCCAGACCGCCCAGCACAATGGCAATAAGAATTTGCCAGTGCAGTTTCAAGGGCCTAGATGCCGCCCTGGTCGGTCTCTAGCAAATCCGGCACCACCGTCACAGCAGCCTCCCGCACCAGCGACTCCACGATACCGGTGAGCTGCCCGGCTCCAAGCCGGCCCGCCAGCTGAGCCTTGCGGGCATCGCGGTCTTCTTGCGAGAAAAACTCGGGCTGACCGGGTAGGACCGACTTGATTCGGTAAATGGCAAATTCTCCCGAGGCCAGCAGCACGCTCTGGTAGTCCGCCACGCCATCCTGCGGCTTCGGCGCGCGAAACAGGATGGCCGCCAGCTCGCCAGGAACACTGGCATCGCCGCGGGCCAGATCCTGGCGCTGTTCGAACTGCGCATCGACCTCAGCGAGCACGGCCGTTGCACTCTCGCCGGACTGCAGACGCTCAATCAGCTCCGTACCTTTGATAGCGGCGAGCGCGATGGCCTCCTCAAGCTCAAGGTCGGCGGCTATCTCGTCGCGCACGGCGGCGAGCGGTTGCTGTTGCGATGGCCGATACTCGGTCACCGCCACCGCCACCGCGCGCCCTTCATCAAGGGTAATGACCGGGCTGATCTCGCCATCTTCCAGCACTTCGAGACTGAACACCGACTCAAACAGCTGTGGCGCGAAGCCAAACGGTTCGCCGCTTGAACGTGTAAACGATTCCACCGTGCGCAGCGGCAACCCCATGGCAGCCGCGACCGGGCCGAGGCCATCCAGACTCTCGAGCGCCCGCTCGTCCAGTTCGTCGACCAGCTCCGTGTAACGATCGGCCGCACGCTCCTCGCGCAGACGCAATTCCAACTCGGCGCGGGCATCGTCAAAAGCGAGCCGGGCACCGGGTCGCAGACCATCAAGACGAATCAGGTGGAAGCCAAATTCAGTTTCCACAGGATCTGAAATCTCACCTTCTTCGAGGGCAAAAAGAGCATCCTCAAATGCCTGCGCCGGCGCATCGCCCGCACCGAGCCATCCGAGGCTCCCGCCCTCCGCTGCCGAGCCCGTGTCGGCAGAGTACTCGGCGGCAAGCGCTGCGAAATCCGCCCCGCCTTCCAGATCCGCTGCAAGCCGTGCTGCGAGTCCGGCAGCCGCATCGGCATCATTGCCGCGGGCAATAAGAATATGGCTGGCGCGACGCTGGTCGGGGCCTCTGAATTCATCCTTGTTATCGGCGTAGTAAGCGCGCAGCTCCTCCTCGCTGACCTCCGCTTCCGCCAGCAGCTCAGCAAAATCGATCTCGACGTACTCCAGCGCGACCGATTCTTCTGTCATAAAGTTTTGCCGGCTTTGCTCGTAACGCTCTTCTATGGCCGCCTCGGCGACGGTCACCTGGTCGAGAAAGGCCTCGGGAGGCAACAACACGAATTCGACAGCACGCCGTTCGCCATCCAGTTCGATATAGCGACGGAACTGGCTCGGGGTATAAAAAGCCGAGTAAGCCACGCCCTCAGCAAACTGGCGCACCTGCATGTTCTGCCGCTCTTCGTACTCGAAACGCTGCGGCGTCAGACCCTGCGAAGCCAGGAGCTGCTCATAGTTGGGCTGGGAAAATTTGCCGCCGACATAAAACACGGGGTTCGACTGGATGGCATCCGCCAACTCGGCATCGTTGACTCGATACCCCTGCTCGACAGCATGCTGGCTGATCACGCGCGTGCGCACCAGACCCTGAATGACGGAATCGGCAATACTCTCGGCAACCTCATCCGGAATCTGGGCCCGGAAATTCGCTTCCCACTGCTGCCGCTGGCTGTTGTAGCGCGCGCGAAACTCACTCAGCGGTATCTCTTCGCCATTCACCGTAGCGGCGGCGCTAACACCCGAGAAACCGGTGTCGATATTGCCGAAAGTCACTACGAGCGTTAACGCAATTGCCCCAAGGATAAACCAGGCGAACCAGCCGGTCAGACGTTCACGTATAGTTTGCAGCATGCTTTAAAACCAGTGCCTGTTATTGTCACGACCACGCAATCCCTGCGGGTCTCTCTCGTGCGGCAATTGTAGCCGGATACGCCGGGCAATAGCGCCCTTCTGCAGCCCGGCCTGCCACACACAGCAAAAAAAACGCCCCGTATACGGGGCGCTCGATCTAAATGGCGGAGTGGACGGGACTCGAACCCGCGACCCCCGGCGTGACAGGCCGGTATTCTAACCAACTGAACTACCACTCCGCGCTAAAACCTGGTGGGTGCTGAGGGAGTCGAACCCCCGACCTACGCCTTGTAAGGGCGCCGCTCTACCAGCTGAGCTAAGCACCCAATGCAACTCGGCTCGTGCTTTAGTCAGTCCCGCATAAAAGAAATCGGCGCCAATCAGCGCCGAATTCACGTGCGCCGTCGGCCCTGAGGCAAACGACGCCAGCCCCTATACAGAGCCAATCTACGCAAAAGGCGCGCTAGTTTACGGCATCCTTGAGCGCTTTACCAGCCTTGAAACCAGGCACATTGCTGGCCGCAATCTGGATCGTTTCACCGGTGCGCGGGTTACGACCCTGGCGAGCTGCCCGCTTCTTGACGGCAAACGTGCCGAAACCGACCAGCGATACCGTCTTACCTTTACTGAGCGCGCCCGAAATGGAATCTATCAATGCATCAACCGCACGACTGGCATCTGCCTTGGACAGCCCAGCCGAATCAGCTACCGACTCAATCAATTCACCCTTGTTCATTAAACCACCTTTAAACGAACTATTTGATTACGTGAACCACCAAATAAGGTGGCTCCCCCGCAGCAGCCGCGATGCTTGAAGTTAAGCGCACATAGCGAACCGCGACAACATCTGAGCACCAACAAGCGCAACAGATACGCGAATCTTATACCAGCCGCAAAAATCGAATGTCAATAAAACCGCATCGCGACTGGTTAGAACCGCTCTAATGTGGCCTCAGGTTTTTATCGTCGGCCACGTTTTTTTGCTTTTGCTTGTCGTCTTCAACGACTGCATCACTCTTGGGCGCCGGCATGTGTTGCAGCGAGTATTCCAGAACCTGATCTATCCAACGAACCGGAACTATATCAAGCTTGTCTTTGATGTTCTTCGGAATTTCAGCCAGGTCCTTCTCATTCTCCTGCGGAATAAGCACACGCGTGATACCGCCGCGATGAGCGGCAAGGAGCTTTTCTTTGAGCCCACCAATCGGCAGCACCTCGCCACGCAGCGTAATCTCTCCGGTCATAGCCACATCGGAGCGAACCGGTATGTGAGTGATAGCCGACACCAGCGCTGCGCACATTCCGACACCCGCACTCGGGCCATCTTTCGGAGTGGCGCCCTCCGGAACGTGAATATGGATATCCAGATTCTGATGGAAATCTTCATCGATACCGAGGACTGTCGCCCGGCTTCTCACCACCGTTGCCGCGGCCTGAATCGACTCCTGCATCACATCGCCGAGCTGGCCTGTGTGGATCAGCTTGCCCTTGCCGGGCATGACGGTCGCCTCGATCGTCAGGAGCTCGCCACCGACCTCCGTCCAGGCAAGGCCCGTCACCTGTCCGACCTGATCGTTTTCCTCGGCGCGACCGTAACGGTACTGCCGAACGCCCAGGTACTTGGCAACGTTCTTTGGAGAAACCGTCGTCTGCGCTTCTTTCGGGTGCAGCAGCAGGCTTTTTACGATCTTCCGGCAAATTTTCGCAATTTCGCGCTCGAGATTGCGCACGCCGGCCTCACGCGTGTAAAAGCGAATAATGTCGCGCATCGCATTGTCGGAAAACGCGACCTCGGCGGGCTTGAGGCCATTGGCCTTCAGCTGCTTGGGTAACAGATAGCGCTTGGCGATATTAAGTTTCTCATCTTCCGTGTAGCCCGGAATACGAATCACTTCCATGCGATCCAGCAGCGGTGCCGGAATGTTCAGCGTATTAGCCGTGCAGACAAACATCACGTCGGAGAGGTCAAAATCAACCTCGAAGTAGTGATCGCCAAAATGCGCATTCTGCTCAGGATCGAGGACCTCCAGCAGTGCCGATGACGGATCGCCGCGAAAATCCATCGACATTTTGTCGATTTCATCCAGCAGAAACAGCGGGTTACGCACTCCCACCTTCGACAGGTTCTGCAGAATCTTGCCGGGCATGGAGCCAAT
Organism: Gammaproteobacteria bacterium; assembly: GCA_036351295.1. GTDB lineage: Bacteria > Pseudomonadota > Gammaproteobacteria > Steroidobacterales. The sequence continues at coordinate 13,177 of JAZBOT010000066.1, forward strand.
GTAGGTGCGCCGATGGCCGCGAATCTCAGCCTCATCCCGCACGCCGCCCAGCGACATGCGGACGAACTGCCGATTCGTGGCTCGCGCGATACTCTTGCCGAGCGAGGTCTTGCCAACACCCGGCGGCCCCACCAGACACAAAATAGGGCCTTTAAGCTTGCGCACGCGCAGCTGGACTGCCAGGTATTCGAGAATGCGCTCTTTAACCTTCTCCAGGCCGTAATGGTCCTGCTCGAGAATTTTCTCTGCCTGGTCGAGCTTGCGCGAAATCCGGGTTTTCTTTTTCCACGGCACTTTCACCAGCCAGTCGATGTAATTGCGCACCACTGTCGCTTCTGCCGACATCGGTGACATCATCTTCAGCTTGTTAAGCTCTGCGATCGCCTTTTCCTTGGCTTCCAGGGTCAGGCCGCCCTCGTGAATCCGTTGCTCCAGTTCCGCGAGCTCATTGGGGGCGTCTTCCATCTCTCCGAGCTCTTTCTGAATAGCCTTCATCTGCTCGTTCAGATAGTACTCACGCTGACTGCGCTCCATTTGCTGCTTGACCCGGCCGCGAATGCGCTTTTCAATCTGCAGCATATCGATCTCGGCATCGATCAATGCCATCACATGCTCAAGGCGCTGTTTAAGGTCGGTGACTTCAAGCACTTTTTGCTTTTCGTCAAGCTGCAGGGACATGTGCGCGGCAACCGTGTCGGCCAGACGGCCCGGCTGTTCGATACTCGCAAGCGACGCCAGGATCTCCGGCGGAACCTTCTTGTTAAGTTTTACGTAGTTTTCAAACTGCGAAACGATCGTGCGTTTGAGGCCATCAAGCTCACGGGAGCCCTTCTCGGCGGCTTCGTCGATGAGTTCCAGATCGGCACTGAAATAATCGCCCGAATGCACTTCAACCAGACGTGCCCGGCTGGCCCCCTCGACCAGCACCTTGACGGTACCGTCGGGCAACTTCAGCAGCTGCAAAATAGTCGCCAGTGTGCCGACCCGGTAAAGATCGTCCGCGCCGGGCGAATCAATATCCGCCTGCTTCTGCGCCACCAAAAGAATCTGCTTGCCGGACTCCATCGCGTTGTCCAGCGCGACGATCGATTTCTCGCGCCCGACAAACAGCGGGATAACCATATGCGGATAGACGACGACGTCCCGCAGGGGCAGGATCGGCAAACGCTGCAAACTTTGTTCCTGGATTTCAGACATGCTCAACTCCGTTTTGAATTCGGTTTCCAGCGCCACGCGACAACGGGCAGATTACTCCGCACTGCAGACTCGCAAAAGGGCTCAGACGGGCCACCAGAGCGAACCGCAGCCCGCAGAGCCGGCCGCGGTCACCACTCGTGACCATAGGCAGGCTGTCAGTGAAGATCCGACCCGGTCGGACGCGGCTCTAGCTCTTCATCCGCTTGCAGGGACTGTGCTTCATCAGACTCGTAAATAATGTACGGCTTGGTTTCGCCGTTCACTACACCTTCGTCAACCACCACCTTCGTCGCATTGGTCATGCTGGGTAAGTCATACATGGTGTCTAAAAGCACACTTTCAAGTATGGTGCGCAAACCGCGCGCCCCGGTTTTCCGCTGCATGGCCCGACTGGCGATGGCCCGGAGGGCGTCATCGCGGAACTCCAGATCGACGCCTTCCATCTCGAATAGCTTCTGGTACTGCTTGGTCAGGGCATTGCGCGGTTCTACCAGGATAGTGACCAGAGCATCTTCGTCGAGCTCGCTGAGGGTAGCGACGACCGGCAACCGGCCTACAAACTCCGGAATCAGACCGAACCGGATCAAGTCCTCCGGCTCCACGTCAAGCAGAAGTTCGCCAATATTGGCTTGCTGCTCGCCGGATTTGATGTCGGCCACAAAGCCTATACCGGATTTTTCCGTCCGGTTGCGAATAATTTTCTCAAGACCCGCAAACGCACCGCCCACGATAAACAGTATGTTGCCGGTATCGACCTGCAGGAACTCCTGCTGGGGATGCTTGCGCCCGCCCTGCGGCGGCACCGAGGCAATCGTGCCTTCAATCAGCTTCAGCAGCGCCTGCTGTACGCCCTCGCCCGATACATCGCGGGTGATGGACGGGTTATCGGACTTACGCGAGATCTTATCGATCTCGTCGATATAGACGATACCCGTCTGCGCCTTGTCGACGTCATAGTCGCACTTCTGCAGGAGCTTCTGAATGATGTTTTCGACGTCTTCACCCACGTAGCCGGCTTCTGTGAGCGTGGTGGCGTCGGCAATGGTGAATGGCACATTGAGCAACCGCGCCAGCGTCTCGGCCAGCAGGGTCTTACCGCAACCGGTCGGGCCGATCAGCAGAATATTGCTCTTGGCCAGCTCAATGTCGGATTTGTCAGAGCCGCGGGTCTCCAGTCGCTTATAGTGGTTGTAAACCGCGACCGACAGTACCTTCTTGGCCTTCTCCTGACCAATCACATACTGGTCCAGGACGTCGTTGATTTCGCGCGGCCGCGGCAGCTTGGAGCCGCTTTGCTCGGTGCGCTCGTCGAGTTCCTCACGAATAATGTCGTTGCACAGCTCGACACACTCGTCGCAAATGAAGACCGAAGGGCCCGCAATCAGCTTGCGAACCTCATGCTGGCTCTTGCCGCAGAAAGAGCAATACAGGAGTTTTCCGTCTTCGCCCCTGGCTCGCGTATCGTCAGACATTATGTACCTCTCGGTTAGGCTGGCTAAGCTTCGATGACGCCAAAAACCCGTTAATCAGCGTTACTTCTATATATCATGGCTGCAAGTAGCGGTGCAAAACACCGCGAATCGGCTGCCGGCCAAAGCCATGAAGCGCGATTCAGCCCTTGGCCTCCGGTGCTGCAGCCGCCTCACGACGCTCGAGCACCGCATCAATCAACCCGTATTCGACCGCCTCGTTGCCGGCCATGAAATAGTCGCGGTCAGTGTCGTGCTCGATGCGCTCAAGCGGCTGCCCGGTGTGTTTCGCCAGCAATTCGTTCAGACGCTGCTTGGTTTTCAGAATTTCACGCGCGTGGATATCGATATCGCTTGCCTGCCCCTGAAAACCTGCCAGCGGCTGGTGAATCATGATACGCGAATGCGGCAGACAAAAACGCTTGCCCCGTTCACCGCCGGACAGCAGGAATGCACCCATGCTGGCGGCCTGCCCCATACAGATGGTGCTGACGTTGGGGCGGATAAACTGCATCGTATCGTAGATCGACAGGCCGGCGCTGACTGACCCGCCCGGCGAGTTGATATACAGGTGAATATCCTTGTCCGGGTTCTCGGACTCGAGAAACAGCAGCTGCGCCACAACGAGATTGGCAACCTGATCCTCAACAGCACCCACGATAAACACCACCCGCTCTTTGAGCAGGCGAGAGAAAATGTCGTAAGAGCGCTCGCCACGCGAAGTCTGCTCGACGACCATTGGAACTAAATTTAGCGCACGCGTTTCCATTATTGTCCTTTAATGCTGTTTAGCGATCCATCAACTCGCGAAACGTGAAATTCTGGGTGACGGTTGTCGCCTGCTCCTGAATCCACTCCACGACCTGCTCTTCGAGCACCACATTCTCTACCTGCCCCAGAAACTGCGGACTCTGCATGTAGATGCCACGAATCTGCTCAGGATTGTCGTAGGGTGCGACCAGTTCGTCCACCTTGCTCGTTACCCGGTCGCGGTCCACCTCAAACTGCTGCTCGCGAATCAAAGCGTTCAGGAGCAAACCCAGCCGCACGCGCTGTTCCGCCGCCGCCGTGAACGTCTCTTCCGGCGGCGCGGCCGCATGATCTTTAATCCCCATCCGCTCCATGGCCTCGTGCTGCATGGAATGAGCCTCTTCCTTGATCAGCACGGCCGGCACCGGCACCGGATTCTGCTCAGCAAGCCCCTCGAGCACCTGGCGCTTGATATCCGCCTTGACTTTAGCCTCCAGCTCGCGCGCCATATTCTTGGCAATATCTGCTCTTAAATCAGCGACTTCACCGCTTTCTATGCCATAGGACTTCACCAGTTCGGCATCGACTTCCGGCAGCGCCTGCTCCTGGACTTCCTTGATCTTGACGGCAAAGTCAGCGGTGGCTCCCGCCAGTGCGTCAGCATGATAATCCGCCGGGAACCGGACCTTGAAGGATTTTTCTTCGCCAGCGGTGACCCCCTGCAGGCCGGCCTCGAAGTCTTCGAGCATGCGCCCCTCGCCGAGCACGACGGTAAAATCATCTGCACTGCCACCCTCAAAGGGCTCGCCCTGCAGCGTGCCGACGAAATCCAGCAGCACCTGGTCGCCGTCGCCGGCCGCGCGCTCAACCGCGACCCACTCCGCGCGCTGCTGCCGCAACTGCTCAATCATCTCGTCAATGTCGCCCTCCGCCACAGCCGCTTCGGGCAGCGTCACGTGAATCTGGTCGAGCCCGGTGATCTCTACCTCGGGCAGCACTTCGAACACCGCGGTGTAGGCCAGGTCCTGGCCCTCCTCCAGCGACTCGGGCTCAATATTGGGGCCGCCGGCCGGCTTGAGCTGCTCCTGCGCCACGGCCTCCGAATAGCTCGACTGGAGGATATCCTGCAGCACTTCCTGCCGCACCTGGCCGCCAAAGCGCTGCCGGATCACCTTAGCCGGCACCTTGCCGGGACGAAACCCCTGTAGCTTGGCACTCTTGGCGACCTTCTCGAGCCGCAACGTCACTTCCTGCTCAATCCGTTCAGCGGGTACCTGCACCCGCATGCGACGCTCCAGACCGGAGGCCGATTCAACCGAAACCTGCATAAAGCATTACCTTTAAAAACAATAAAATGCCGGCCATTTTTGAGGTGCGACTAAATGGTGCGAAAGGAGAGACTCGAACTCTCACGGGTTACCCCACTGGAACCTAAATCCAGCGCGTCTACCAATTCCGCCACTCTCGCACGTCACCCGGTACAGCCGTAACATTCATTATAGCTAACCTGAGCCGCGGCACGTTAAAAACCTGCGGGGCTGATGCGGCCTCCAAACCGGCGGCCGGTCGTGGCAGACTTACACCATCACGCAGCCGCTGCGCTGCCAACGCTCTGGAAGGAATCAGTATGAATATTGTCGTAACCGGCAGCACCAAAGGCATCGGACTGGGACTCGCGCGGGAGTTTTTGCAACGCGGCAACCAAGTGGTTATCTCCAGCCGCGGCCAGGCTGCGGTGGATGCGGCGCTCGCCGAACTGAGCCGTGACTTCCCCGCGGACCGGATGGTTGGCCAGCCCTGCGACGTCAGTGACTATGACCAGGTTACCGCCCTGTGGGATAAGGCGGTCGAGGCCTTTGGCAGCGTGGACATCTGGGTCAACAATGCCGGTCGCGACGGTATTCAGAAGCTGTTCCATGAACTCCCGCCCGAGGATTACGTGGCCACGGTGGAAACCAACCTGATCGGCCTGATGCACTGCAACCATGTGGCCATCGGCCGCATGCGGGCACAGGGGCATGGCCGTGTCTTCAACATGGAGGGGTTCGGCAGCGACGGGGCGACCATGCCCAAGTACGGTCCGTACGGCGCGACCAAGTACGCCCTGCGCTATTTCACGAAGGTACTGGTCAAGGAAAACAAGGATGCGCCGGTGGATATTTTCTACCTGAGCCCCGGCATGGTGATCACCGACATGCTGGCCTCGGAGGACATTCGCCAAAGCCCGGACTGGGAACGCAAGCGGCGCATTTACAATATTCTCGCCGACCGCGTTGACACCGTGACGCCGTGGCTGGCTGACGGCATTCTGGCCGCCAAAGAGAACGGCGAAGCGGTGCGCTGGCTGACCACACCCAAGGTGATCTGGCGGTTTCTGTCGTCGCGCTTCCGCAAGCGGGACATTATGACCCCGCTGGGCATGTGAGGCTCAGGCGTCTGCCCGGGTGACGGCCTCCATGCCCTCAACCTCGCAGACCGTTGCGACCGGTGCGATGTTGGTATAGCGGGCGAAGTCGGCGCGCAGGGCGTCACCGTGCTCAGCAAAGCCGGCGCGCATACCCGCGAGACTGGCGAAGTCGAGGTGGGTGATGCAGCAGTGCGGCGGCGGTCCGCCCTGCACGGTCCCCAGGCCCCGCTGCACCGTACACGACAGCAGACCGTGCGGCGCCAGCCACTCGGCCGCCAGCGGGAGGTGCGTCTCCCGGTAATAGCCAAAATCAAAATACCCGGCTTCCTCGGTGGGATACACTATGGTAAGTCTGACGCTCATGAATAAATCTCAGTTCATTTCCGGGGTCAAACAGCGGTCGCTGCCCGCACGATTGTGACCGGCTAGCGGAGGATGTCCAGCATGAAACCAGTATGGGTGCTGTACGGCTGCCTGCTGGCAGCCACACTGCTGTTCGTGCCACCGGCAGGCTACCTCGTCAGCTACGGGCTGTCCGACCAGCACAGCGGCGATGCGCTGGGCAGCCTCGCCGCCCAGTACCTGCAAACCCGGCGCAATCCGGCGCTGACGGCCGTGCTCGCCGGCTTCCCGTTCTTATTGCTGGCGCTCGTGCTGTGGTTTGCGCGGCGGCGCCGGGCGACCGCTGACGCCTGCCGGCATATCGCCCTGGGCGGCGGCAGCGCCATACTGCTCGTGATGCTGTGGGCCAACCTCGAGTACTGGCCGAATTTCCTGCCGGGCGTCGATTACCCGGGCTTCCCGCACGGCCTCGAACTCGTCATTGCACCGCTGCATTTCGCGCCGTTCGCGATGGCCGCCGGCGCCATGATCGGCTGGCTGATCGGGAAGGATCGCTAGTGCGGTCGACCCTGCGGCTGGCGGGCATCGCGGTGCTGCTCAGCGCCCCCGCCGCGGCGCTCGGCTGCCGGTGTGCCGAGCGACCGCTAGCCCACTATTTTGCCGCCGCCGAGACGGTAGCGATCGGCGTGCTGCAACAAATCGACACCGGCGCCGATGAAACTCGCCTGCAGTTCACGCTTGTCGATGCGGCCTACAAGGGCCAGGGCGCCAGCGGCGCAAGCGTGACCTACACCACCGGTCGCACTTCAGCGGCCTGCGGTGTGAGCGGGGAGCCCGGGACCGTATTTGTGCTGTTCGCGGCCGGGGGCGGGGCCGGGGCCGGGGCCGGGGCCGACCAGCGTATCGACACCTGCAGCGGCACGCGCCCCCTGCGCATACCGGGTGCGCCCCAGCCGGGCGGCTTTACCGATGTGCCGGTGCCGTTCGTCGTTCAGCAATTGCTGGCGCTGGCGGGCCTCGAAGTGCTGCGCGACAGCGTCCACGCAGCCGGCTCCCAGCCGCGCCTGCTGGGCCTGCTTGACATCGCGTCTCTGACGCACGGTGCCGCGCCGAGTATCCGCGCCGCACCGAATGCGGAGGCCGCGGTGCTCGAGCGTATTGATGGAATTGAGCAGCTGTATCAGCGTGAGGCCAGTTATGAGTTTGCGGCCGCCGAAGTCTATGCGCGCGAAGCCTTCGGCTATCAAGTGCGCCTTAGCGACGGTCGCTTCGGATGGCTGGCCGCCGAACATGGCGGCAGCTGGTTTGCCTATGATGAGCTGCCGGTCAATCGCTTGAGCTACCTGACCGACGCCTGGCCAGGTTTTTTGTGGCCGGAACCGGGCGCGGGCCTGCCGCTGCGAATCGTGCGCCAGGACCACGATACCGAGATACCCGTGAACACGGTCAGGAGCGCACGCATCGGCGGCAGCCTGTGGTTTTACGTCGAGCGCCTGGACGCCAGCCCCTGCAGCGGCGGCACGCCAAAGGTACTGGACAGCGGCTGGCTGCCCGCCTACGGCAACGGCGGCGAGCCGACCGTCTGGTTTTACAGTCGGGGCTGCTAGGTCAATAGCGGTGCCGCCGTATTAACGCCGGGCGACCTCGGGCCGCTCACTCAGATACGCAGCGTGTCGCCCTGCGCCGGAATCGTCACCTGGCAGCCAAAGCGTTCCCGCGCCGACCGCGCCAGCGCCTGTTGGGGGCGCTCTTCCCCGTGCACCAGCACCAGCGGCGGCGCCCCCTTAAACCGGCCGTACCAGTCAAGTAAGCCGCTCCGGTCGGCATGCGCAGACAGCCCGCCCACCGTGTGCACCCGGGCCCGCACCGGATGAGTCTCGCCCCACAGCCGAATAGTCTCGGCACCGTCTACAATGGCGCGCCCCAGCGTACCGTAGGCCTGGAACCCAACAAACACCAGGTGACACGCGTCACGATGGACGTTATTGCGCAGGTGGTGGTGAATGCGACCGCCCGTGCACATACCGCTGCCGGCGATGATAATCGCCCCGGACTGAATACCGTTGATGGCCATCGACTCTTCCGTCGAGCGGGTCAGTGTGAGGTTGGGCAGCGCCCGAATGCCACCCTCCCGGTTAAACAGCGGCACGTCAAACAACGACTGATAGCGCGCGTAGGTTTCGGTGGCGCGAATCGCCATCGGGCTGTCGAGGAAGATGTGCCAGTTGTTGAGCTGCCAATCGGCCGCGTGGCGAGCCAACAGGTACAACAGATCCTGCGTTCTGCCCACCGCGAAAGCCGGGATCAGGACATTGCCGCCGGCGGCCTTCGCCGAGTGAAACACGTTGCCGAGTTCCTCCAGCGTCTCCGCATAGGGACGATGGTCGCGGTCGCCGTAGGTCGACTCCATCAATACCGTATCAGCAGCCGTCACAATCGCAGGGTGCGGCATCACCGGGGCATCGCGATACCCGAGGTCACCACTGAATACCAGTGTGCGCGAGCCGCCCGGCTCAGCATGTCGCAATTCTACGATGGCCGAACCAAGAATATGCCCCGCATCGTGCAGTCGCACCGTCAGGCCCGGCAGAATTTCCTCCGCCTGGTCATAGTCGAGACCGACGATATTGGCGAGCGAGCGCTCGGCATCGCGCTGTGTAAACAGCGGCTCAACCAAGGGCTTACCCGACTTCCGGCGGCGCTTGTTCTCCCATTCGGCGTCTTTTTCATGCAGGTAGCCCGAGTCCAGCAACATGATTTCGCAGAGCGCCTTGCTGGCATGATGCGTATAGATCGGGCCGGTGTAGCCCTCCTTCACCAGCAGCGGAATGCGGCCCGAGTGATCGATATGCGCGTGACTCAGCACCACCGCATCAATCTCGTCGACGCCGACCGGGAGGTTAAGGGCATTGCGGTCCGCATCGCGACGCCGGCCCTGAATCTGGCCGCATTCCAGCAGCACGGTCGCATCACCGGCACGAATAAGATGACACGAACCCGTGACTTCGCGGGCGGCGCCGAGCACTGTCAGTTCCACTGCAAACTCCCTGCGCAGCATAGCAAGCCGATACGGCCCGCAAGACGACCGACAGAATAATGCACGGCCAGGGGAATATGGTGGGCCCTCAGGGACTCGAACCCTGGACCAAGAGATTAAGAGTCTCCTGCTCTACCAACTGAGCTAAAGGCCCATATTCTTAAAAAATGGGGTGGGAGACGGGACTCGAACCCGCGACGACTGGAATCACAATCCAGGGCTCTACCAACTGAGCTACACCCACCGCTGCACTGTCAATTGTATCGCGATCTGCTGCGCCGGCAAATGGCGCGCCCGGCAGGACTCGAACCTGCAACCCCCGGCTTAGAAGGCCGGTGCTCTATCCGGTTGAGCTACGAGCGCAAACGAATGCCTGACGGAGCCAAAATTTTAGCAGAACATGGTCGGGGCAGAGGGATTCGAACCCCCGACCCTCTGCTCCCAAAGCAGATGCGCTACCAGACTGCGCTATGCCCCGACCGTGGCGGCGATTATACGGAAGCAGCGAGGCTTTTGCGCCCTTCCCGTGTCTGGTATGTTGCGACCCTGTTGCCGGGCTGGCCCCCGGCCATCACTCGAGAACCTTATGCCCGCTCAGCTCATTGACGGTAAAGCCATCGCCGGCGAGATTCGCGCCGCCATCCGGCAGCGCATCGCCGACCGCGGTGACCGCGGGCTGCGGCCGCCGGGCCTGGCCGTCGTGCAGGTGGGAGCAGATCCCGCGTCGGCGATTTATGTACGCAACAAGCGCCGCGCCTGCGCCGAGGTCGGCATTCACTCGGTCGCGCATGACCTGCCGGCCGGCACGCCGGCGGCCGAGCTTTTCGCCCTGATTGACGCGCTGAACGACGACCCGGCGGTGGACGGCATCCTGGTGCAGCTGCCGCTGCCCGCGCATATCGAATCACAGCAGGTCATTGAGCGCATTGCACCGGCGAAGGACGTCGACGGCTTCCACCCGTTCACGGTCGGTCGGCTGGCGCAGCGCATCCCGTCACTGCGGCCCTGCACCCCTTACGGCATCATGCGGCTGCTGGAACACACCGGCATCGAGCCGAAGGGCCGGCACGCGGTTATCGTCGGCGCGTCCAATATCGTCGGGCGACCGCTGGCCCTTGAGTTTCTGCTCGCCGGCGCTACCGTAACGGTATGCCACAAGTTCACGGCAGACCTTGAGGCGCACGTCAGCCGCGCGGACATTCTGGCCGTGGCGGTCGGCAAGCCGGGCATTGTGCCGGGCGAGTGGGTGAAGCCGGGTGCCGTGGTCATTGATGTCGGTATCAACCGCTTGCCGGATGGCTCACTGCAGGGTGACGTCGGCTTTGCCGCTGCGGTCGCACGCGCGGCCTGGATTACCCCGGTGCCGGGGGGAGTCGGACCGATGACGGTCGCCATGCTGTTGCACAATACGCTGGCGATTGCCGAACGGGCGGATAGCTAAGCTGTCCGGATTTACACTGCTATAGCACGACGAGGTACGCATGAAGTATTTAGCTGTTTTATTGTTGGGACTGTCTCTGTCTGGCGGGGCCGTGGCGGAAGACGAACTGCCACCTTACCCGCGCGTGGCCGTGAACACGAACATCGGTGATTTCACCATTGAGCTGTATACCAGCCGGGCCCCGCTGTCCGTGCGCAACTTTCTCGACTACGTTGA
>JAZBOT010000067.1:0-50596 GCA_036351295.1 Gammaproteobacteria bacterium
AGCTGGACAGCAGCCGCAAACGCGAGCTCTACCGCGAGGCGCTCGCGCTCGCCGTCAATGATGCCCGCGCCAGCGCCGAGGTGATAGCCGCCGCAGCGGGCGGCACGCTCGGAGCAGCGCTCAGTATCGCCGCAGGACAGACCGCACCGCCGCGTCCTATGCTGCGGATGCAGGCCGATGTGGCCATGGCAGCAGAGAGCGTTCCTGCGTCGTTCACCCCGGGCGAATTGACCATCAGCGCCAGCGTCAACGCCATTTACGAGCTAAAAGACTAAGGTTCGGGATCGGCGCGGGCGTGGCCGGGACGAGCTCGCTGCCTAGTCGCGCTGACCGAGCACGTCGGTAATGTCCTGCGCGATCACCGGGTCCGCGGGCGTCGTGGCAGGGGGATAGCGCTTGATGACATTGCCATTGCGGTCAATCAGAAATTTCTCAAAGTTCCACTCAATGTCGCCCGGAAAGTTTTCCTGAAACCAGGCGTAAATGGGGTGTTGGCTGGGCCCATTAACGTCGATTTTCTCGGTCAGCGGGAAGCTGACACCGTAGTTGGTGCTGCAGAAAGCGGTAATTTCTTCCGGGGTACCCGGTTCCTGAGCACCAAACTGATTGCAGGGAAAGCCGACGACCACAAAATCCAGCGCGGCGAGCTCATCCTGCAGCGCCTGCAAGCCTGCATACTGCGGCGTCAGGCCGCATTTGCTCGCCACGTTGACGGCGAGTATGACTTTGCCTTCAAGCTGCGGGATCAGGTTGGTGTCGCCCTGCAGCGAGTTGATCGAGAAATCCTGAAGTGTGCTCATGCCCGGGTGCCTGTAGTAATCAGTTTGTGCCTGCCCTCATCATGCCAGAGCCAGCGCGTCGGCGTGGTGGCAGGCAACCTCCGATTCGCCGACTGTCCGCAAGACGGGCCGTTCGGCGGCGCAGCGGGCGTCAGCCAGCGGACAGCGGGTGCGAAACGCGCAGCCTGACGGCGGGTTCAGCGGCGAGGGAACATCGCCGGCCAGCAGGGTGCGGGTGCGGACGCGTTCCAGCTGCGGGTCAGGAATCGGCACGGCGCTGATCAGGGCGCGCGTGTAAGGATGGCGCGGTGCCTTGTACAGCGCATCGCGCGGTGCAATCTCCGCAACACGACCGAGGTACATCACCAGCACGCGGTGACTGATGTGCCTGACCACCGCCAGATCGTGCGCAATAAAGATCAGTGACAGGCCCATCTCCTGCTGCAGATCCATGAGCAGATTGATCACCTGTGCCTGCACCGAGACATCAAGAGCGCTGACCGGCTCGTCACAAATGATCAGCTGCGGACCGCTGATCAGCGCCCGGGCGATGCCGATGCGCTGGCACTGCCCGCCCGAAAACTCGTGCGGGTAGCGATTAACGTGCTCGGGCTGGAGGCCCACTTTCTCCAGCAGTGCCTGTACGCGGGTGAGGCGCTGCGTGCGACTCAGTTGCGGCTGAAAGGTTTGCAGCGGTTCGGCGACGATATCGCCGACCGTCATGCGCGGATTCAGCGATGCCAGCGGGTCCTGAAAGATCACCTGCAGGTCACGCCGCCTGGCCGTCATTTCTGCCCGTGCCAGGTCGCCCAGATTCTCCCCCAGCAGCAGCACCTGGCCGCGGTAACCAGTGAGCAGCTGCAGCACCGCGCGAGCCAGCGTTGATTTGCCGCAACCGCTTTCGCCCACCACCCCGAGGGTTTCGCCACTGCGCAAGCTAAAGCTCACGCCGTCCACCGCGCGCAACCAGCGCCGCGGGCCAAACCAGCCGGTGCGGCCGGCTGCAAAGCGCACCTGCAGGTCGCTCACCTGCAACACCACCTGATCGGCGGGCTGGTAGTCCGGAACGCTGGCAACTCCGCCGGCGGTGCGGCCCACCACGGCGAGCCGCCGGGGCTGCTCCGCGTCGAGCCGGGGTACGGCTGCCAGCAACTCACGTGTATAGCCGTCCTGCGGGTTCGCGAAGACGGCGTCCACCGGACCCGTCTCCTGCTGACCGCCGCTACGCATCACCAGAACCCGGTCGCAGTTAGCCGCCACCACACCCATGTCATGGGTGATCAGCAGAATGGCCGTGCCGAGTTCCTGCTGCAGCTCGCGCATCAACAACAGTATCTGCGCCTGCACCGTGACATCCAGCGCGGTCGTGGGCTCATCCGCAATCAACAGCTGCGGCCGGCACAGCAGCGCCGTGGCGATCATGATGCGCTGGCGCATGCCGCCGGACATCTCGTGCGGATACTGCTGCAGGCGCGCACGCGCTTCAGGCACCCGCACCCGGTCGAGCATCTGCGCCGCCTGCGTCAATGCGGCGCGACGTGACAGCTGCTGGTGCCGCTCCAGCACGCGGGCCATTTGCCGACCGATCGTGAGGTGCGGGTTCAGGGCCGTCATCGGATCCTGAAAGATCATGGACAGGGCCTGACCCCGCAGGGTGTTGAGTTCATGCTCGCTGAGTGCCAGCAGATCGTGACCGCCAAACCGGGCGTGGCCGCTGACCGCGGCGGTGGCCGGCAACAAGCCCATCAGCGCCAGCGCCGTCTGGGTTTTGCCGCTGCCCGATTCGCCGACGATCCCGAGCGTCTCGCCTGCCTGCAGGGCAAAGCTGAGCGCATCCACAGCCTGCACGGTGGCGCGTTCGCTGCGGTAGGTGACGCTGAGCGAGTCGACGGCAAGCAGCGATGCGGGCTGCGGCACCGTCAAGCCCCGCTGCGCCGGTCGCGCGGATCCAGAGCGTCACGCAACCCGTCGCCGATAAAGTTAAAACAAAACAGTGTCAGCGCCAGAAACGTCGCGGGAAAGATCAGGGCCCACGGCGCCGTTTCCATGACCTGCGCGCCATCGTTCACCAGCGCACCCCACGAGGTCATCGGCTCCTGCACGCCCAGGCCCAGAAAGCTCAGGAAAGATTCGACGAGAATCACCTGGGGGATCGTCAGCGTGACGTAAACCACCACAACCCCCAGCAAGTTGGGCACGATGTGCCGGCGCACGATATTGACCGGGCTGACCCCGCCCGCCCGCGCCGCTTCGACAAATTCTTTCTTCTTCAGGCTGAGGGTCTGGCCGCGGACAATACGCGCCATATCGAGCCAGTTGATCGCGCCAACGGCGACGAAGATCAGGAAAATATTGCGGCCGAAAAACACCATCAGCAGGATGACAAAAAACATAAAGGGCATGGCATACAGCACGTCGACGACTCGCATCATGAGCTGATCAATACGCCCGCCTGCATAGCCGGCCGTCGCACCCCAGGCAATGCCAATCAGCAGACTGACGCTGGTTGCTGCCAGCCCGACCAGCAGCGAAATGCGGCCGCCATGCAGCGTGCGCACAAACAGGTCGCGGCCGACGTCGTCGGTGCCGAACCAGTGGGCCGTGCTGAGCGACGGCGCCGCCGAAATGCGCTCCCAGTCCGTCGAATCGAGGGTGTAGGGGCTGAGCCACGGGCCAGCCAGCACGAGGACCACGACCGCAGCCATCAGCGCGACCGCGAACATCGCCGCCCGGTTGCGGCGCAGACTCTCGAAGGCGTCGTCCCAAAGGCTGCGACCGCGCGGCATCGCGACCGGCACCCCGCTTGCGGCGACCATCAGTACTGCACCCGCGGGTCGAGCCAGCGATAGGCCAGGTCGACCAGAAAATTGAACAGGATGATGAGGACACCGTAGAACACGACCACCCCCATCACCAGCGTATAGTCGCGGTTAAGTGCGCCCTGCACGAAGTACCGGCCCAGACCCGGCACGCCGAAGATCTGCTCGATAACGACTGAGCCGGTGAGGATGCCGGCCGCTGCCGGGCCCAGGTAGGACACGATCGGCACCAGCGCCGGTTTGAGCGCGTGCCCGAGGATGATCTCCAGCTGCGGCAAGCCCTGGGCGCGGGCCGTGCGAATGTAGTCGCTGCGCAGGACTTCAATCATGCTGCCGCGCGTTAACCGCGCGATGTAGGCAATCTGCGGCAGCGCCAGCGCAATGACGGGCAGCACCAGGTGCGCGGCATCGCCGTCACCCAGACCGCCGGCGGGCAGCCACCGCAATGTCACGGCAAACAGCAGCACGAGCAGCGGCGCGAGCACAAAGTTGGGAATGGAGATGCCGGTCATCGCGGCCGCCATGGCGAGGTGATCGGCCCGGGTGTTTTGTTTCAAAGCGGCGAGCGTACCCACGCTGAGCCCGACCAGCAACGCCAGCAGCAGCGCGAGGCTGCCGAGCCGCAGCGACACCGGAAAGCCGGTGCCGATGAGTTCGGCCACCGTGTATTCCTTGTACTGAAAGCTGGGCCCGAGGTCGCCCTGCAGGACGCCGCCGAGGTACCGTCCGAACTGCTGCCACAACGGCTCATCGAGGTAGTAGGCCGCGTTCAGGCGGGCCTCGATCTCGGGAGGCAACTTTTTCTCAGCGTCGAACGGGCCGCCCGGCGCTACCCGGATCAACGCAAACGCCAGCGCCAGCAGCACGAGTAACGTGGGGATGGCACTGAGCAAACGGCGGCAGGCGAAGGCAAGCATCGGGCGATTCTCGCACGCCCTGCCGCGCTTGCGCGACCGGCTAGAAGCGGTAGCTCAGGGTAACGCGCAACTGCCGCGGCTCAACCCGCCGGAAATGCTGATCGGCCACGGCCGCCGGCTCCAGCGTGCCAGAGGGCGCGAAGGGTGTCCGCAGGCGCGATTCGTAAAAGTAGGTGATGTCGTCGTCATTGGAGTCGAACACGTTGAGCAACTCACCGCGCACATCCCAGCGGTCGTCGTCCCAGCGGTAGCCGAGCATGGTATTGACCACCGTGGTCGGGTCAGACTTGGCGCTGCCGTCCTCGATCAGCGGTCGCTCGCCAAAATGACGGACGCGCGCTGCCCCGTACCAGCCGGCGGGGTAGTCGAAGTAGGCGCCAGCAGCCACAACCCGGTCCAGCGAGCCGGGGATTTCTTCGCCGGTGTCGCTGAATTCCGAATGGGTAAACGACAATTCGAGGTCGAATTTCCAGTAATCGGTCTGGTAGTAAATGGGTATTTCAATACCGTAGCGCTGGCTCGGACCGAGCGCTTCGGTGGCCCCCGCATCGCCGACAAACAGGAGTTCGGAGTCAAGCTCCAGGTACCAGACGGCCGCAGACAGATTCAGCCGGTCGGTCAGGAACACGCGACCACCCGCCTCGGCACCGCGCGACTCCACCAGCGGATCAACGCGCTCAGCGGGATCGCCGCTGACCGGATCCTGGGTGATGGTAACGCCCCGCGCATCGTTAGAATGCATGCCGATACCCGCGTTCGCATACAACTCTGCGCTCTCGGAAACCGTATAGATCAAGCTGAGCTTCGGGCTGATCTGGCCGGCATTTCCGGAACCGGAGTTGGCAGCGAGATTGCTGTCGACATCAAAGTCGAAATAGTCATAGCGCACCGCGAGCACGCTGCGCAACTTGTCGGTCCAGGCATAGCGGTTCTCGTAGTAAAACCCCACACTGGCCTGATCGACACTGTCCTGCCGGGTGGTTGCCAGAAATTCGCCGGCCACGGTGCGATTGAGCGCCACCTCGGCGATGTCGTCATAGCGAAACTCGACGCCAAAAGTCTGTTGCATCTGCCCCTGCTGAACCGCATCGCCCATGCTGAAACTGAGGTCACCGCCATAGATGGTGCGGTCGTCCAGCTGCTGAAACTGATCGCCGTTGACCGGGTCATCCAGAAAGTAGGTGAAATTGGAGAGCAGGTCGAGCTCATAGTCGATGACGTAGCCCCGCGCCTGCCAGCGACTGTCGCCCAGGTCGCGGGTCCAGCCGCCCGAGAGACTGTAACGCGAAGTTGTGCCGCCGACCGTCCGGTCGAGCGACCCGAGGTCGCTGATAAGGCCCTGCTCGACCGCGCGCCGCGGGATCTGATCGGCCGAATTCCAGCTGGCGTCGTAGCCCATGAAGGCGACGTTCCAGATATCGCCCCCCCGCGTCTCGGCGGTGTAGCGCAGCAATGCCTTGTAGGCCTCCAGATCTTCGTTGATGTTGTCCCAGGGCCCGTCATACAAACGTGCTTCGGCACCGGCTGTCAGTTCCCCTGTCCCGACCGCGAAAGTATTGGCGGCCAGCGCGCGGCGAAAGCCAAATTCACCCACTGTGGCCTTCACAAAGCCTTCGTCGAGCCCGCGGGAAGTGCGCATCAGCGCCGCGCCGGCCGAGGAAAAATCGCCGATGCGGGCATCAACCGGACCCTTCACAAACTCGACGCGCTCTACCAGCTCTTCGATAAGGAAGTTGACGTCGGTGTAGCCCTGACCGTGACCATGCGTCCGCATATTGACCGGCATGCCGTCCACCCAGGTTGCGAAATCGGTGCCATGGTCAAGGTTAAAACCGCGCAGGAACATCTGGTTGGATTTACCGCTGCCACTGTGCTGAGTGAGGATGAGGCCCGGCACGAATTCCAGCAGCTCACCGGTGCGCAGAATAGGCCGTTCGGAAATCTCCTGCTGACCGAAGACACCGGAGGAGGCCGATAGCGAAGCGCCCACCGGATCCTCCCAGCGCCCGGTCACCGCGATCTCGTCCACGCCGGGGGCAGCGGGCGAGCCCTGCGCGAGCGCCGGCAAAGACTGGGCCAGCAGGGCGGAGACCGCGCCAGCGCGGATTACCAACCGGGGCAGCCGGCGGCGGGTTTCGACAGTAGGAGTTCGCATGGTTCGACCAAAGCCTCGTAAGCGTGCAGAATGAGCGGCGCTACCCTAGCGGTACAAACCAAAACCGATAAGTCCTCGGCTTAAACTATGCGCAACAAACTCTCCCTCTCCGGCTGGCTGGGCAGGACACTGAATACAGCGCGACTCCCGGAACTGGGCGCGCGCGAGTTCAGCGTGCTCGAACTGCTCTGGGATTCGGACGGATTAACCTCCCAGCAGGTTTTGCAACAACTTGCGGCCGCCAAACTCAGCCTGAGTACGGTACAAAGCACGCTCGAGCGTCTGCATCGCAAGGGGCTGCTGGAGCGCACGAAAACCGGCCGTGCCTTTGTCTACACCGCAGCGGTTACGCGCGAGAACATGATCAGCCGGCTGTTGCACGAGATCGCCGATAACCTGGCGGACGGCGATTCCGCGCCCATGGTTTCCGGCTTTCTGGAGTATCTCGGCGAGGACCCGAGTGACCGCCGCGGCGGGGTACCCCGACAGCGAGTCCGCAGGGGTCGTGCAGATGACTGAGTCCGGCGCGCAGCTCGTGTTCAGCGCCACCGGCGCATGGCTCGCAGTCGGCGGTCTGGCGGGTCTGGTCGGGGCGGGCTTGTATGGTTATTTTGCCGCCCTGTTCAGCGCCGTGCCGGCCGCACGGCGGGGCACACTGCTACTGAGCTACGCCGCCTTGCCGGGGCTCGTCGCCATTCTCGTTTCCGTACTGCTGTATTTCCCGGCGCTGGCCGCTCAGGTGTTGCCGCAGCATTGCCATGGGGACCCGTGTGTCCCGCACGCGCCCGAGTTTGCGGCGTCGGCGGCGTACATCGCGAGCATACTGGCGCTGGCGTTCGTCGGCGTGTGGACACTGGTGCTGGGGCCACTGCGGCAGCTGCACCGCGCGCTTCGCCGCTCGGCCCTGCTGCGGCGGCTGGCGGCCGAGGATGCGGGCGGCCGCTTCCGGGTCATTGACAGCGACGCGCCGGCGGCCTGGTGTGAGGGCTTGTGGCGACCCGGCATCTTCGTCTCACGTGGCCTGCTGCATAGCATCAGCGCGGCCGAGCTGGACATTGTGCTGGCGCACGAGCAGGCGCATGCAGAGCGCCGCGACAACCTGCTGGGTCTGGTGCTGCACTGGATGACGCGGAGCTGGCCGCGGTCGGCGCGCCAGAGTCTGCGCCGCGATTTTACGCTGGCCGCCGAGCTGGCCTGTGATGCGCAGGCCGCGCGCACCGCGGGCAGTGGCGGACCCGTCGCGGCGGTAATTGCAAACCTGGACAGTCGCCGCAGCCGGCAGGCAGCGCAGCGGGTGGGGCACCTGCAGCACGGTGAACCCGACGGCGGCTCTGCCGTCGCCCGCGCCTGGCTGAGCCTGGGCATGCTGTGGATGGTGCAGGCCGGCAGCTTTACCTACCTGGTGCACTTTTGCCTCGAATGGCTGAACGGCCGCATCTGAGGTACGGCCGCGCAGCATGGGTCAATGCGCCAGGATGTAGAGGTCCTTGGTGTAGGTATGGTCCATGATATTTGGCACGAAGCCGCCGACCCACGGCTTGACGAGGTGTTTGCTGACATAGAAATACAGCGGGATGATCGGCTGCTCCGCCAGCAGAATGCGTTCGGCCTCCTCCAGATAGCGGGCGCGCTGCTGCGCGTCGATTTCGACCGCAGCGAGCTCCAGTAACTCGTCATAGCGCGCATTCGCCCAGCCGGAATCGTTCTGCGGGTTGGCGGAATGCAGCAGATCAGCAAAGGTATTGGCGTCGTTGTAGTCGCCGATCCAGCCGGAGCGAAACACTTCGGTCTCGGCCCGCAAGGCGCGCGTCTGCAGAAACACTTTCCACTCCTGGTTGAGTAGCCGGGTTTCTACGCCCAGCACCTGCTTCCACATCGCACTGATCGCGATGGCCAGCCGCTTGTGCTCCTGGGAGGTGTTGTAAAGAATTTCGAGCACCAGCGGGTTGTCCGGGCCAAAGCCTGCCGCCGCGTACAGGCGTTGCGCCTCGGCATGCCGTTGCTCGCGTGTCCAGCCGGCCCACTCCGGAGATTGTTGGGTGTACCCCTGAACCGGGGGCACCCACCCGTAGGCGGGCAATTCGCCGGCCCCGGACAGCTTTCCGGTGATGATTTCACGATCCACAGCCATCGCCAGGGCGCGCCGCAGCCCGGGGGCATCTTTGAACGGCGGGCGGGTCACGTTCAGGCCATAGTAGTAGCTGCCCAGATACGGTGACGCGACAAAGTCATTCGGCAACGTCGCTTTAATGTAGTCCAGCTGGCGCAACGGTATGTTGGTCGTGAAGTCGAGTTCGTCGGCGCGGTAGCGGGCGAATACCGCGTCGCTGTTTTCAATGGCGTAGTAAAAGACATTGTCGATAATGGTCTGGCTGTTCTCGCGGTACGCCTGGTTGCGTTCCAGCTCGACGTGCGACTGCACCACCCAGTCCTTCAGGCGATAAGCGCCATTGCCAATCAGCTTGCCGGGACGGGCAAATTTATCACCGTACTCGCGCACGCTCGGCGGATGCACCGCGTAGGCCATGCTGTGATTGAGCAGGCCCAGAAAGAACGGGGTGGGGTTCTCGAGCGTAATTTCCAGCGTTAGTGGATCAAGTGCGCGCACGCCCAGTTGCTCCGGCGGCAGTTCGCCTTTATTGATCGCCTCCGCGTTCCTGATGGGATAGAGGATCGAGCTGTAGATCGATAACGTTGCCGGGTCAACGGCCCGGCGCAGGCTGAACACCCAGTCGTCCGCAGTCACCGGGTCGCCGTTGCTCCAGCGACCTTCGGAGCGCAGCCAGAACGTGTACACCCGGCCATCGTCACTCAGGGACCAGCGCTCGGCGGCACCGGGAATCAGGGTGCCGTCTGGCGCTTCCATGACCAGCGGCTCGTAAAGGTCGCGCAGGATGTTACTGTCGGATACGCCCTGCGCGCGATGGGGATCAAGCGTTTGCGGCTCGGTTTCGTTGGCTTTGTGCAGCACCTGCTCGGCCGCGAGTTCCGTACCGCTCGGCCCGCCGATAACGCCGTAGTCGCGGGGCTGCGGCTGTCTGTCAGAATCGCCGGCGCAGCCCGTCAGCAGCAGCACGAGACTCGCGCCGGCAAGCCATGCGGGCCGGGTCATGCTTGCTTCAGGTCAGGGGTATCGGCGGTTCCGGGAATGTCCGGCCGCGTGCCCGTGGCTTTCAGGCGCTGCTTTTTCAAGTGGACAAGCAGCAAGGAGAGGGCGGCCGGCGTCATGCCGGGGATGCGCGACGCCTGGCCCAGCGTGTCCGGCCGCACCGCTTGCAGCTTCTGCCGCACTTCGTTGGACAGGCCGCTGACCGCGGCGTAGTCCAGGCTGCCGGGAATGATGGTTGCTTCGTGCTGACGGCTGCGCTCAATCTCGGTTTCCTGCCGCTGCAGGTAACCGGAATAACGCGCCTCAATCTCGATCTGCGCCACGATCTGCTCCGCCTCCTCGGGTGTTTCGGTTGGGGCTGCGGGGCGGGGACCGACCGCGCCGATAGACGTGAGCAGCGCATGGCTGATCTCCGGCCGTTTGAGTAACTCAAGCGCCTTGTACTCACGTGATAACGGTCCGCCAACCGCTTCATGATGGGCGGGCTCCAGCGCCTGCGGATGCACCACAACGGCGGCCAGGCGCTGTTTCTCGGCTTCGATGGCCGCGAGTTTCGCGTGGTAGGCACGCCAGCGCGCATCCCTCACGACACCGAGATCGCG
The DNA here is from genome assembly GCA_036351295.1 of Gammaproteobacteria bacterium. Classification (GTDB taxonomy): domain Bacteria; phylum Pseudomonadota; class Gammaproteobacteria; order Steroidobacterales. Next base: position 10,382 of record JAZBOT010000067.1, read on the forward strand.
ACCCACCGACGTCAGGCGCGCGTCCGCATTGTCCTCGCGCAGCAGCAAGCGGTACTCGGCGCGGCTGGTAAACATGCGGTAGGGCTCCAGGGTGCCGCGCGTAATCAGGTCGTCAACCAGCACACCAATGTAGGCCTCGGAGCGCGCCGGACACCAGCCGTCCAGATCGCGCGCGCGCCGGCCCGCGTTGATGCCGGCAAGGATGCCCTGGGCGGCGGCCTCTTCGTAGCCGGTGGTCCCGTTGATCTGACCGGCAAACCACAGGTTGCGCAGCGCTTTGGTCTCGAGGGTGTTGTGCAGGCCGCGCGGATCAAAGTAATCGTATTCGATGGCATAGCCCGGCCGCGTAATGCGCGCCTGCTCGAGCCCCGCTATCGAATGCACGAAGGCCTCCTGCACATCGTAGGGCAGGCTCGTGGAGATGCCGTTGGGATAGAGCTCATGGGTGTGCAGGCCTTCGGGCTCCAGAAATATCTGGTGGCTGTCGCGCTCAGCAAAGCGCACCACCTTGTCCTCAATAGACGGGCAATAGCGCGGCCCGACACCGTCGATGACGCCCGTGTACATCGGCGAGCGGTCGAGCCCGGCACGGATGAGTTCATGCGTGTGGGCATTGGTGTGGGTAATGTGACAACTGAGCTGCGGCGGATGCTCGCTGCGGCGGCCGAGAAACGAAAACACCGGCCGGGGGGTATCGCCCGGCTGGGCCTGCAGGCGGCTGAAATCGACCGTGCGGCCGTCGATGCGCGGCGGGGTGCCGGTCTTGAGCCGGCCCACGCCTAAATTGAGTTCGCGGAGCCGATGGGCCAGGCCGATCGCGGCCGGATCACCGGCCCGGCCTCCGGTCGACTGGGTCAGGCCCACGTGAATACGCCCGTCCAGAAACGTACCGACCGTGAGCACCACGGCGCGCGCCCGAAAGGTCAGGCCCATCGCCGTCACGACGCCGGTCACCCGGTCGCCTTCCACGACGAGGTCTTCGACACCCTGCTGGAACACGGCCAGGTTGGGTTCGGCCTCGAGCAGCTCGCGCACGGCCTGCCGGTACAAGGCGCGGTCAGCTTGCGCGCGCGTGGCCCGCACCGCCGGACCCTTGCGCGCGTTCAGCGTGCGAAAGTGAATGCCGGCGCGATCGGCGGCCCGCGCCATGATGCCGTCGAGAGCATCGATCTCCCGCACGAGATGTCCTTTACCGATCCCGCCGATGGCCGGATTGCAGCTCATCTGGCCTATCGTCTCGACGTTTTGCGTCAGCAGCAGGGTACGGACGCCGCTGCGCGCCGCGGCTGCAGCGGCCTCGGTACCGGCGTGGCCGCCACCAACCACGATCACATCAAACTCAGCCGCTGTGTTCACGCGCTTCTCACAACCTGTCAGGACATTCGGGGAATGTTTCCAAGCCTAACTGCTTGACCCAAAACAAAATAGGCTGGCGATTCTACCGGTTTTCGCGGGCGCCGTCCTGCCGCGGCTGCGGTTGTTCTGGCGGCGGAAACCGCTCAAGGCGGTCGAGGTAATCCGCCAGTCGGCGGTCACAGACCAGCTCACCGCTGCGCAGGCCCGCGGCGAGCTGCCCGGGAGTCAGGCACTGCCGGCGATAGTAATCCGTCAGACCATTGCGCTGGTACTCCGCGTACAGGGCTTTCCAGGTGCCGCCGACCTGCGCATTTGCCGTCTGGTTACGTTCGTAGGCCTGACCACCCTTGACAATCTTGTTAGTGAACTGCGCGTAGCGCCGAATGGGGAAATGCAAGATATCGATGGTATCGGCCAGGCAGTCGCCCGGTCCCGGCACTTCCGCCCAGTGATTGCCCTGCGGAACGATCACCTCCGGGTGGGCGCGATGCGCGACCTTGGGCGGCAGCGGCTTGCCTTTGGCATTCAACGACCGGTACTTGCGGTAAACCATGTCGCGATAGAAAACATCATGTTCCTCCACCAGCGGCACGAAATCATGACGCTGAGCGACCACCGTGGTGTAGCGCGGCCCGACCGCTGACAAGACCGCATGCAGGTTACCTTCACGCGGCCACCAGAACTCGTCGGCATCGTTGTTGATGACCCAGTCCGCGCCATGCTCGGTGGCGGCGAGCCGCGCCATACGGGTAACCCAGGTGGTCTGGTCGTAATCGTCGGCACCTTCATAGAGATAGCGCGCGAGACCCTGTGCCTCATAGGACTTGATAATCGCCGGTGTCGTATCGCTGGACTTGTTGTCGGTAACGATGAAAAACTGCACGCCCTGCGCGCGATGAAAATCGATGTTGGCGGCGAGAACATCCTCTTCGTCGCGGACCAGCAGTGTCATGACAAGTTTCATGGTAGCGGCATCATAGCAGCGCCAGCGCGGGTGAACTTTGTCATAACAGCCGTGCGTGGGTCACAGTGACGGCGACAGGTCTTTGTCACAATAGCCGCATAAAGAAGCTCTACTGATGAGCTGCGCACCCACCCGCAACAGTGATGCCATGCGTGCCAATAATAATAACAAGGCCAGCACCGCGGGCCGCGGCCGCTCTTACACCGAGCAGCCTTACGCCGCCGGCCCCGAGCCGATGACAGAGTCAGCGCGCGCACCTGCGCTCGTCTGGTTCTACGGGCTGTGGGTCGCTTTAGCGGCATTGAGCAACGGGCTCGGTCACTCCAGCATCAGCACGACGGGCGCCCTGTTTCTGCTGGGCGGGATCGTGAGCACGAATTTTTTCTTCATGGCCCTGGATTCCGCCGAGCGCCACACGCCGGGGCTGCGGGAATTACTCGGCCTGTATCAAACCGTGCTCGGGATTGCCTGGACCACCGCGTATTTCTATTTCAGTCACGGGGCCGCAGACCTCGTGCTGGGCATGTACATGACCGTGCTGATGTTTGCCGTGTTTCATCTCAGCACCAGGCGCCTGCTCGGCCTGAGCGCGGCCGTGGTCAGCAGCTACCTGCTGGTGCTGACGCTCAAATTGCTCTCCGACCCGGCGCTGGTGGACCCGCTGGCTGACGGAGTACGTTATCTCGTGCTGATCGCCATCGTCGGCTGGATTTATCTGTTTGCCCGCAAATTGCGCGACCTGCGTTGCGCGCTGCAGGACCGCAACGAAGAGCTGCAGAACGTGGTTACGCGGGTCACGCGCATAGCCGAAGAAGACCACCTCACGAAGTCGTTCAATCGCCGCCATATCATGGAGGTGCTTGCCCGCGAGAAAGCTCGCGCCGACCGGTCGGGGCACAGCTTCGCGGTCGTGTTGTTTGATCTCGACCATTTCAAGACAGTCAACGATCGTTTCGGCCATCTGGTTGGCGACCAGATTCTGGCGGACTTCGCGACGCAGGTTAAGCACGAGCTGCGTGGGATGGACAGCGTGAACTCGACCGAACACAAACGCTCGTTCGGCCGCTATGGTGGTGAAGAGTTTCTGGCGATATTACCGGGCACCACCGCTGCGGGCGCCGAGCGCTGCGGCGAGCGGATTCGCGGGCTGATCGCCGGCTACGACTTCCGCGACCGCTACAACATTACCGTGTCCGCCGGGGTCGCCGAATACCAGCTGGGCGAGACGGTGCCGCAGCTGCTGAAGCGCGCCGATGAGGCGCTGTATCAGGCCAAGCGGGACGGCCGCAACCGCGTACGCTGCAGCGAGCACGCACCAGCGGCCAGCAGCGAAACCGTGCCTAATCTGCGCATACTCAAATAGTGCTGGCCTAGCGCTGGATCGACCGCAGGTAGTCAATCAGGTTATCGACGATGACCTCTACACGCTGCGTGGCCGCATCGTCGCCGCCTTCCTCAACCCAGAACTCGTAGCCCCAGACCGGCATGTAGCGCGTGCCGTGCAGAACGACCACATCGGTACCGTCGATAATCCGGCGCAGCACGTCGTCGCTGAAACTCTCGCCACGCCGGGCGCGGAGACGGGTCAGGTCAGGCACCGTGATGGGCAGACCCGCGGCGACCGGTCCGTCACCCTGCCCGCTCTGGCCATGGCAAGCCGCGCAGAAGCGCATGTAGGTTTCCTGACCGGAATACTGGTCGAAAGACTGGCCAAAGCCGGCCGGGCTACCCAGCAAACCGATGATCATCAACAACGCATAAGGTTTCACGAAGCGTCACTCCTGTGGTGAATACGCCTAACGGTAACGGAAGCGCGCAGCACTGGGAATAGTCAGTTTCCGCAGCGGCCACTGGCGCGGTTATTTGCCGATGCAAAAGCTTGCGAAGATCTCGCCGAGCAGATCGTCGCTGGAAAACTGGCCGGTAATCTCTGCCAGCGCGTTCTGCACCTGCAGCAGCTCTTCGGCCATCAGCTCACCCGACGCGTTCGTGGTCAGGCAGGCGACGGCAGCCGCGAAGTGCCCCTGCGCCGCGGCCAGACTCTGCAGGTGTCGCCGCCGGGCGGTGACCGCACCCTCATCGACCGGGTTATAGCCGAAACATTCCGCGAGGTGCCCCCGCAGCAAGTCCAGCCCGGCACCCGTGCGGGCGCTCACACCCAGCGAGGCCGGCTCACGACTCAGCCAGCCGGGCGCCAAACCGCTCAGATCGATCTTGTTTTGCACCCACGTCAGACTGAGTCCTGAGGGCAGCTCGGCGAGCAGCGCGGCGGAATCCGCAGGGGTGCCGCTGCTGCTGTCGACAATGATCAGGGCGTGGTCGGCGCGGGCGAGCTCCGCCTGCGCGCGCCGCACACCTTCTTCCTCCACGCAATCTGCTGTCGTGCGCAGACCTGCGGTATCGATCAGGTTGATGCGCAAGCCGTCGAGTTCAATGGTCTCGCGGACGACATCGCGGGTGGTACCGGCGACGGGCGTGACGATGGCCGCGTCATAACCGGCCAGCGCATTCAGCAGGCTGGACTTGCCCGCATTGGGCCGGCCCGCGAGGACCAGCGTCACGCCGTCGCGCAATAAACACCCCTGCCGCACCGTGCGCTCAACCTCGGCAAACTGCTCGCGCAGCCGCGCCACGCGCTCGTGGAGGGCGGCATCCGCCAGAAAATCGATTTCCTCTTCGGGAAAATCCAGCGCCGCCTCGACGTGCACCCGCAAGGCCGTTACCTGGGCGTTCAGCTCCAGCACCGTGGCGGAGAAGTCACCCCTGAGGGAGCGCTGAGCAGCACGTGCGGCGGTGCGCGAAGCGCTGTCAATCAGGTCGGCAATGGCTTCCGCCTGCGCGAGGTCCAGTTTGTCATTGAGAAATGCCCGACTGGAAAATTCGCCGGGTCGGGCGGGACGGGCACCGAGCTCACAGGCGCGCTCTATCAGCATTTCCACAACCACCGGGCTACCGTGGGCGTGCAGCTCCAACACGTCTTCGCCGGTGAACGAGTGCGGCGCCGGGAAATACAGCGCAAGCCCGGTGTCGATGGCGGAGCCGCCGCCATCGCGGAATGCCATCAGCTCGGCGAGCCGTGGCGGCGGCAGCCGGCCGAGCATGCCGGCGGCGATCTGGCTGACCTGCGACCCTGAAACCCGCACGACCGCGATGCCGCCCCGTCCGGCCGCCGTGGCGCAGGCAACAATGGTGTCCGGTGACGCGAACTGTTTCGGTTCAGGCATGCCAAGAACGGCGGCGCCGGGTGCGCGGTTTAGTCAACCGCCATTTTGCGGTTGATGTTCCACTGCTGCAGCACCGAGAGGACAGAGTTCGTCAGCCAGTACAGGACGAGGCCCGCCGGGAAAAACGCGAAAAACCCGGTAAACATCACCGGCAGAATGCTCATCACCTTCGCCTGTATCGGATCGGGTGGCGCCGGATTCAGTTTCTGCTGCACAAACATGGCCACACCCATGAGCAGTGGCAGTACAAAAAACGGGTCGCGGGACGACAGGTCGGTAATCCAGAGCGCAAAGGGTGCCTGACGCATTTCGACGCTTTCCAGCAGCACCCAGTAGAACGCGATGAAAAACGGAATCTGGATCAGCATGGGCAGACAGCCGGCCGCCGGGTTGACCTTCTCCGTCTTGTAGAGCTCCATCATTTTCTGGCTGAGTTGCTGACGGTCGTCTTTGTAGCGGTCCTGCAGAGCCTTCAGCCGCGGTTGCAGCTTGCGCATTTTGGCCATCGACCGGCCGCTGGTTTCGGTGAGTTTGTAGAACGCGGCCTTGATCATGAAGGTGACCAGGATAATCGTCCAGCCCCAGTTGCCGACCAGGTTGTAAACCTGCTGCAACAACCAGAACAGCGGCTGGGCCAGCAGAGTCAGCTTGCCGTAGTCGACGGTCAGCGCCAGTTCAGGTGCGGTGGCTTCCAGCTGCTCCTGCAGCTTGGGGCCGACAAACAACCGGGACTGAATACGCTCACTGGCACCGGGGGGGATGGTCAGGGTCGCGCCACTCGCGCGGACGTTGAAGATACCCTTGTTGTAAGTCGCGTTATACCGGTAGGTGGTGTCAGGTGGCGGCACGGCGGCGGCCAGAAAGTGGTGCTGGATGGAGGCGATCCAGCCGCCGGCCAGTTTTTCATCCAGCGGGTCGTCGGCGAGATCATCCGGGTCCAGTTTGTCGTAGCTGTTGCCATCGTAAAACACCGGGCCGACAAACGAGTACGAGTCCACGTCGAACATGGACCGTTCCGGTGGGCTGTAAACCCGCCGGATCTGCAGGTAGCTGAGCCCGCGCCATGGACTTGCTGACTGATTGCTGACGGCGTAGTCGAGGTCAATTTCGTAACTGCCGCGACGGAAAACATACGTTTTGGTCACACTCACCCCGTCCGCCGACCAGCTGAGCGGCACGGTGATCTCGCTCTGCCCGGCTGCCAGCGTGTAGCGGTCGGCGGGGCTGCTGAGCGGGGCGATGTGGGTGGGTCCGCCCTGCGCCGCATCGACCAGGCCGGATTCAACGACGTAGAAATCCGCCGGGTCCTGCGTCAGCAGCTGCACGGGCACATCCGGTGCGTCCTTGCTGCGGGGATATTCCAGTAGCTCGGCGAGCACCAGGCCGCCGCCCTGGCGGCTGATCTCAACGCGGAGCACGTCGGTTTCGACGACGATGTTATTGGCGGCCGGCGCCGGTTCTGCAGCAGCAGTGGCAGTCGGAGCGGTGATCGAAGGCAGGTTCGGGTCCGCGCTGCTGTCGCCGATGGGGCTGCTGGCGGGCGGGGCTATCCCGGGGTCTGCCACCGGCGATTCCGTGGCCGGCATGACCACCGGCGCGTAATCCAGCGACCACTGCTGCCAGGTCAGAAACAGCAGGGTTGCAAACAGCCCCCACAAAATGATGCGCACGTTATCCATTAATTACTGCTACTCACGAGTTAGGCTGGGCTGAGTGCCGCGTTACGGGGCTGGCCGAGGTTTGCGCGGTCGGCTGTCATCGTAGCCGTGCTGCAGTCGCTGCCAGTGACGACTGAGGCTCGCTGCCAGCTCGGCCCTGCTGGCCTGGCCGGCAGCCGGCTGGCCGAGGACCACAATGTCGAGGCCCGGCAAATTATGCCGTGCATGACGGAAGCTTTCGCGGCCGATGCGCCGGACCCGGTTGCGGGTAACGGCCAGCGGCAGTTTTTTTTTTGCGAGCGCAAAACCGATTCGAGCATCCTCCCCGCCAGACTCTTGATACAAGACGGTAAAATAGCGGTCACCGGAGCGCCGCGCGTTGGCAAACACAGACTGAAACTGACCGGGAGTGATCAGACGGCGGCGGCGGGAAAATTCGAAACGTCGAGGCGCCGGCATTGCATCCGCCGGAGCAAAAATCAGTTCGACAAGCGGGCGCGCTTTTTCAGACGCCTGCGTTTCAAAACCTGACGACCGCCCTTGGTTGCCATGCGTGCTCGGAAACCGTGGGTGCGTGCGCGCTTGATGCGGCTGGGCTGATAGGTACGTTTCATCAGAAAAACAACAAGATAGGCCGGGGAAAAGAGCGCGAAGGTTACGCGGCACTCCGGGCCATGTCAATACTGCTGTTGCGCTGTGGATAACTTTAACGGACAGGTATATGCTTCTTCGTCCGTTGATGCTCACCCAACAACAATAAACGCGCTAAGCTCTGGATCTTCTGACGTGCAGACCACCCTTTGGAATCAATGCATTCAAGCCCTGCAGGCGGATCTCAGCGAACAACAAATCAATACCTGGATACGCCCCATTCAGCCGATTGAAGAGCCGAACGGCCTGCGCCTGCTGGCGCCGAATCGGTTTGTCGTTGACTGGGTAAACAGCAATTGCCGCGAGCGTATTAATGAGGTGGTCGGCCGTTCGACCGACTGGTCAGCCGAAGCCGTGCGCATCGAGGTGGGGCAGCAACACGACAGCTCCGGCAGTCGCCAGACCACTGCCGGCGGGCCAGACAGTGGCCGCGACGCCGGCGCAGATGTCAGCAGGCCGCGCATTCCGGGCGGGCCGCTGAACCCCAATTACACCTTCAATAATTATGTGCAGGGCAAGAGCAACCAGATGGCCCGGGCTGCGGCGCTGCAGGTGGGTGAAAACCCCGGCGCGGCCTACAACCCGCTGTTCATAGCCGGTGGAGTCGGTCTTGGCAAAACGCATCTGATGCACAGCATCGGCAATATGATTTGCGCCCGGCGGCCCGGTGCGCGAATTGCTTACGTGCATTCCGAGAAGTTCGTTGGCGATATGGTCAAAGCGCTGCAACACAACCGCATCGCGCAGTTTAAGAAAACCTACCGGTCGCTGGATGCGTTGCTGATCGACGATATTCAGTTCTTTGCAGGGAAACAGCAGTCTCAGGAAGAATTCTTTCATACTTTCAATGCTTTACTTGAAGGTGAGCGACAGGTGGTGCTGACGTGTGACCGCTATCCGAATGAGGTAAACGGGCTGCAGGAACGGTTGAAGTCGCGGTTTGGCTGGGGCCTCACAGTGGCGATTGAACCTCCCGAGGTTGAGACCAGTGCAGCTATCCTGATGACGAAAGCCGCAGCGGAGCAGGTCAATTTGCCTGAGGATGTCGCGTTTTTTATCGCCCAGCACATTCGCTCTAATGTGCGTGAGCTCGAGGGTGCGTTGCGCCGGGTGATGGCCAACTCGCTGTTCACCGGACAGCCGATCACGCTGGAATTTGCCAAAGACGCTCTGCGCGACCTGCTGGCCGTGCGGGAGAAGCTGGTCACCATCGAAAATATTCAGAAGACGGTGGCCGGGTACTTCAAGATTCGCCTGAGCGACCTGCTGTCGAAAAGCCGGAGTCGGTCAATTACCAGGCCACGGCAGATGGCGATGAGTCTGGCGAAAGAATTGACGAATCACAGTTTGCCGGAAATTGGTGAGGCATTTGGGGGGCGGGATCACACGACTGTCTTGCATGCGTGTCGCAAGGTCAGGGAGTTGCGCGAGTCCGAAAACCGGTTGCGTGAGGACTATCAGAACCTTCTCAGGACATTGTCGACGTAGCCCTGTGCGGGCGGTTGCGACGTAACCGGGGCGCAACCTGTCGGCAAACGGCTGACAAACTGTGGATAAATCGGGCGGGTCAGGTTATACACAATTGGTGCACAGGTCATACCGCGTAATCAGTCATGTTACCCACGGGTTAGATATCTTATAAATCATTGATAAATAAGATTATTATGGAGTTTCCCACACGGTTTAAGGGTCTCTACAACAGCTACATACTAAGTTAAATACAAAAAATTCTATTTTTATAAGACAGGTGAAAGGATGAAACTCAGTACATCACGCGAGTCATTACTGAGGCCTCTGCAGGCCGTTATTGGCGTGGTGGAGCGCCGGCAAACCATGCCGGTACTCGCGAATGTGCTGTTAGAGGCCAGAGACGGGCGACTAGGGATCACCGCTACGGATCTCGAAGTGGAGCTGGCGGCCAGCGCGGCGGTCGACGAGATTAAGGTTGAGGGCGAAATAACCGTCCCCGGGCGTAAGCTGTACGATATCTGCAAAGCGTTGCCCGATGAAGCTCGCGTCACGATTAGTCTGAAAGGTGATCGCCTGACGGTGCAGTCAGGCCGCAGCAAGTTTGTACTGGCCACCCTGCCGGCAACCGAATTCCCGCTGATTGACGATCAGGGTATGGACCGCCAGTTCAGCCTGGCAAAAAGTGATCTGAGCCGGCTGCTCGATAAAACGCACTTCTCGATGGCGCAGCAGGACGTCCGGTACTACCTTAACGGCTTGTTGCTGGAGTCAGGTGGGGGTCAACTGCGGGCTGTAGCAACGGACGGGCACCGACTGGCGCTGTGCGAGACGGCGTTGGCAGCCGCGGATGGCGCGAAGACCCAGGTGATCGTGCCGCGTAAGGGTGTACTGGAGTTGCAACGGCTCCTTGATGGTGACGGCGAGGTAAACGTCGCGCTGAGCGGGAACCACATGCGGGTTATTGTTGGCGACATCCGCTTTACTTCGAAACTGATTGACGGCCGGTTTCCCGACTATGACCGCGTCATCCCCAAAATAGAGAACAACGTGCTGACGGCGAACCGCGAAGACCTTCGGCACGCTCTGCAGCGGGCGGCTATTCTTTCCAATGAGAAATACCGTGGGGTTCGGCTGGAGTTCACGCAGGGGCGGTTAAAGATTCAGGCGAATAACCCTGACCAGGAAGAGGCTGAAGACGAAATCGAAGTCGAGTACACCGGTGGTGACATGGAGGTCGGCTTCAATGTCAATTATTTACTCGATGCGATCGGTGCGGTCGATGACATGACCGTAGAGTTTGGCCTGGTCGACCCCAACAGTAGCTGCGTGGTGCGAGCTCCTTCAGATCAGGACAGTCTTTACGTTGTTATGCCAATGCGCCTGTAGGGTTAGCCGTCGGGCGGCGCGCCGGTGAGTCTGTCGCGCTTTCGCGCCGAGGGTTTTCGCTGTCTCAGCGAAATTTCAATCGAACCCCACCCGCGTCTTAACCTGATTACCGGGGCGAACGCCTCCGGCAAAACCAGCCTCCTCGAAGCGATTTACTACCTGGGCCGCGGACGTTCGTTTCGCGCGAGCAGCAGCCGCGAACTGATACGGACCGGTGCACAAGGTTTTACGCTCTTTGGTCTGGCAGGCACTGGTGAGCGGACCCACCGGGCGGGAGTCGAAGTTGAGCCGGGCGAGCGGCGTGGCCGCGTGGATGGGCAGCCCGCGACCTCAGCGGACCTGGCTAAGGTACTGCCGGTCCAGGCCATTGATCCCGAGGTCCACAGTCTGGTGCAGGGAGCTCCCGAGTTCCGCCGCCGGTTTCTGGATTGGGGTGTGTTTCACGTGAAACACGACTATCTGCTGAACTGGCGGCGCTACCAGACTGCGTTACGACAACGCAACGCGGCGCTGCGCCGGGCACAGCCTCCTGCCTCTGTTCGCGCGTTCGACGCCGAACTGGTGACCGCAGGAGAGCGGGTGGCGCAGCAGCGGCGCGAGTATTTTACCGACTTTATGCAGTTATTTTCTCCTATATGTAGCGAAATACTTCCATTTGATGTTATCTGTGGCTATTCGCAGGGCTGGGCAGAAGGCTCGTCCTTCGCGGAGGCACTGGCGCAGAGTTGGCCGGGTGATTGTGCCCGCGGCACCACCCAGACGGGTCCGCATCGCGCTGACCTCCGGTTGCAGGTCCAGGCCCGGCGCGCGCGCTACCGCGTGTCGCGCGGCCAGCAGAAACTGCTGGCCGCCACGCTGATGGTTACCCAGGTCAGGCACGCCGCGCCGCACGTTCCGGCTGAGCTTCTCCTGCTCGTTGATGACCCGGCGGCCGAGCTTGACCGCGACAATCGCAACCGGCTGTTCGCGCTCCTCCATGATGTCCCGGCGCAACTGTTCATTACCGCTCTGGACCGCGCCGATTTGCCTGCGGATCAACCGGCGCTGCGCCTACATCTGGACGATGGCACACCGACGACTCTGCTATAATGGCGCGTTACTTTCGGGGGCGTCTGAATGGCCACAGAGCAGCAATACGATTCCAGTAATATCAAGGTCTTAAAGGGCCTCGAGGCTGTCCGCAAGCGGCCCGGTATGTACATCGGTGACACCGATGACGGGACCGGCCTGCATCACATGGTGTTCGAGGTCGTCGACAACTCGATTGACGAAGCGCTGGCCGGGCATTGCAGCGAGATCAACGTCACCATCCATGCGGATGAATCGGTGACCGTCAGCGATAACGGTCGTGGCATACCGGTCGATATGCACGCCGAGGAAGGCCGTTCCGCCGCCGAAGTCATCATGACGGTGCTGCACGCCGGCGGTAAATTTGACGACAATTCCTACAAGGTCTCCGGCGGGTTGCACGGCGTCGGCGTCTCGGTGGTCAATGCCTTGTCGTCGCACCTCGAGCTGCGGATCAAGCGCGGCGGTTACGTTTACGAGCAAACCTATGCTTACGGCGAACCGGTTGCTGCTCTGCAGCAAGGCGCAGCCACCGAGCGTACCGGCACCTCCATTCGCTTCCGGCCCAGTGAAGACATTTTCACCAACATCGAATTCCATTACGACATTCTTGCCAGCCGGCTGCGCGAGCTGTCGTTTTTGAACTCAGGCGTGCGGATTAACCTCACCGATGAGCGTGACGGTAAAGCCGACAGTTTCGAGTTTGAGGGCGGCATTCGCGCGTTTGTCGAACACCTCAACCGCAACAAAACGCCCCTGCATGACAAGGTCATTTACTTCACCGGGGAAGCGGACGGCATCACCGTTGAAGCGGCTCTGCAGTGGAATGACGGTTATCAGGAAAACATGTTCTGCTTTACCAATAACATTCCGCAGCGCGACGGCGGCACCCACCTGGCCGGGTTTCGTTCCGCGCTGACGCGCACACTCAACAGCTATATCGAACGTGAAGTGAGCAGTCGCAAAGACAAAACCTCAACCACGGGTGATGATGCGCGCGAAGGCATGACCGCGGTGTTGTCCGTCAAGGTTCCCGACCCGAAATTTTCCTCGCAAACCAAAGACAAACTGGTGTCCAGCGAAGTTAAAGGTGTGGTCGAAACCTTCATGGCCGCGCAGCTCGAAACCTTTCTTCTCGAGCACCCGGCCGACGCCAAGGCGATTGCGGCCAAAATAATCGATGCCGCCCGCGCGCGCGAAGCCGCGCGCAAAGCCCGTGAAATGACGCGGCGCAAGGGCGCGCTGGATATCGCCGGCCTGCCTGGAAAACTCGCCGACTGCCAGGAAAAAGATCCGGCGTTGTCCGAATTATTTATTGTCGAGGGTGATTCAGCCGGCGGCTCCGCCAAGCAGGGTCGCGACCGGCGCACCCAGGCCGTGTTGCCGCTTAAAGGCAAAATCCTCAACGTCGAAAAAGCGCGCTTCGACAAAATGCTGTCCTCCCAGGAGGTCGGCACGCTGATCACGGCTTTGGGCTGTGGCATCGGCCGCGATGACTTCGACATCGACAAGCTGCGCTACCACCGCATCATCATCATGACCGACGCCGACGTCGACGGATCGCATATTCGTACGCTGTTACTGACGTTTTTTTACCGGCAGATGGGCGAGCTGATCGAGCGTGGCCATATCTATATCGCGCAGCCGCCGCTCTACAAAGTGAAGAAGGGTAAACAAGAACGCTACGTTAAAGACGACAACGAGCTGAACGCTTACCTGCTCAGCGTTGCCCTGGAGAAAGCCAACCTCCACCCGGCCGCCGATGCCCCTCCGGTTTCGGGCACCGCTCTTGAAGCCCTGGCTCAGCAGCATCTGAGCGTCATGCGAATTATCAACCGCCTGGAGTCACGCTACGATCCGGTATTGCTTGAGCAACTTCTGAATGTACCGCGCCTGACGCCGCAGCTGCAGCAGGATGCCGCAGCCCTCGCGGACTGGGCAGAAGCGCTGCAGACCGCGCTCCGTTCCACGCTCAGTAACGACGGTGCCAGCTGGGCCGTCACCATCGACGGCAGCCCTGATGAGCCCCAGAGCATCCTGCTGCACAAGGGCCTCCACGGCGTCGAAACCACAACTGCTTTGTCGCTGAACTTTTTCGGTTCGCCTGAATACCGGCAGATTGCCGACCTGGGCGAGCAACTTGCGGGCTTTATTGAGTCCGGTGCGTTTATCGAGCGCGGCGATCAGCGCGTTGATATTGCGACACTGCGCGAGGCCGTGGAATGGCTGCTCGCGCAGGCTCGTAAAGGCCAGAATATTCAACGTTACAAGGGTCTCGGCGAGATGAACCCCGACCAGCTTTGGGAAACAACGATTAACCCGGAGAGTCGCCGCCTGATGCAGGTGCGCATCGAGGATGCGGTGGGCTCCGACGAGGTGTTTACGACCTTGATGGGTGATCACGTCGAACCGCGTCGGGATTTTATTGAGCGTAACGCGCTGACTGTCGCAAACCTGGATATCTAGCGAACCCGGCTAGATGTCGCCGGCGACTATGCGGGCAACTTCTGCTTCAACCCAGGCCTGAATCTGCTCGTTCACTTCCGCCGGGTTCCGGTTGGCGGGATCGACGGGCTCGCCTACCGAAAACACGACCTCGCCCGGCGTGATCCCAAAACCGCGGCGGGGCCACAGATAACCGGCATTGTGCGCGACCGGGACGATCAGTCGGCCGCTCGCCTGCGCCAACAGCGTGCCGCTCTTCCCATAGCGCCGCGTGGTACCCGCGGGCATTCGCGTGCCCTCCGGGAACACCGCAACGCATATGCCTTCAGCCAGCCGCGCGGAGCCCTGACTGACAACCTGCTTCACCGCCGCCCCACCCGCTCCGCGATTGATCGCAATCGCACGCAGCGCGATCAGCGTCCACCCGAAAATGGGCACCCACAGCAACTCGCGTTTGAGTACCCAGCAGGCCCGCGGAAATTCCACCAGCTGGAGGATGGTCTCGAAAGCTGACGAGTGTTTAATAAAAATCACGCATGCGGCCGGGGGAAATCGTTCTGCGCCCACCACCCGGTAGCTCAAACCGCAGAGCACACGGGCCAGCCATACGACGCACACGCACCAGTTGCGAGCAATGGCGTAACCCGCTGCCGGACTGAACGGCCCCACCAGCAAGACGCCAAGACCCCAAACCGGTACCATGACCCACGACAGCAGGTTGAACACCATAAAGCGAAGCGCTTTCATTGCCGCGGCTCACCTTCCGCAATGAGCGCCCGCGCCGCTGCCGCCAGGTCATCAACGACCAGTACATCATCGTCGGGAGCCAGCGCTGCCGCGGTGGCGTTGCCGTTACCCGTACGCACCAGTATCGAACGGACACCCACCGCCCGTGCGGCCTCAAGATCGCGCGCCGAGTCGCCAATAAACACCATGTTCTCGAAGCCGCAGGCGAACCGCTCGGCAACCTGCAGCAACAAACCCGGCGCAGGCTTCCGGCAGTCGCAGCCGGCATCAGGCCCGTGCGGACAGAAAAAAATACCGTCGAGCGCACCGCCGGCATCCGCTACCGCGGTCAGCATACGCTGGTGAATTTGCCCGAGTGCCTCAAGGTCAAACAACCCTCGCGCCAGCCCTGACTGATTCGTTGCCACGACCACCCGGTAGCCCGCCGCCTTCAGCTCCGCTATGGCCTGCAGGGCCCCCGGCAGCGGTTGCCACTCCGCCGGACTCTTGATGTATTCGGGCGACTCGCGATTGATAACGCCATCCCGATCCAGCACGACGACCCGCGCCGGATTAAGCGTCATCACCAGCGCTCAGTTCACCGACACACATGATATATCCGCGACAGCCAGAAACATGTTCCGCAGTTCCGCCAGCTGGGCCAGCCGATTGGCGCGCAGTGCCGGGTCATCACACATCACCATGACCTGCTCAAAGTAATCATCAATCGGACCACGCAAACTGGCCAAGCCTGCTAGTGCGGCTGCGTAGTTCCGCCCGGCTAGCGCGACCTGCTGCGCTTCACGCAAACGCGCGACCGACGCCTCCAGCGCCCGTTCGGCCGCAGTCTCAAAGACGCCTGCATCAATAGCCTGCGCCGGCAGCCCGCTGTTTTTGCGGAGTATGTTAGCAATGCGTTTGTTCGCTGCCGCCAGGCTGGCCGCCGCACTGTCCTGCATGAACGCCTGCAGTGCTTTGAGGCGGGCGTCGAAGTCGAGCGGCGAGGCCGGATTGCGGCTGGCAACGGCCTGAAACATCTCGGCGGTGACGCTTCCCCGCTCCAGTCCGGGCGCGAGTCCGTCGAGATACCAGGCGCGCATGCGTTCAATTACGAATTCATACAGTTCGCTGCAGAGATTCTCTGTGCCCGCCTGCTGAACAGGCTGCAGATCAACAGCTTGTGCGAGTAGCTTCGGCAGATCCACCTCTATCTGCCGTTCCACGAGTATTCGCACCAGTCCAAGCGCCTGCCGGCGCAAACCGTACGGGTCCTTGTTGCCCGAAGGCTTCTTTCCCAGTGCAAACACGCCCGCCAGCGTATCAAGGCGGTCGGCGAGCGCCAGCGCAAGGCCCTCCGCCTGCTCCGGCAAACGGTCGCCCGCATGACGGGGCAGGTACTGCTCTTCGAGCGCCCGGGCGACGCGTTCCGGCTCGTTGTCGTGCAGAGCATAGTAGTAGCCCATCCGGCCCTGCAGCTCCGGAAATTCACCGACCATGGCCGTCAGCAAATCAGCTCGCGCCAGTTCGGCTGCCCGCGCGGTCGCGGCCGGCTCGGCGCCCAACGTCGTTGCCACGCTGGCAGCCAGCACACCCATGCGCATGGATTTGTCCGCCAGGCTGCCCAGACCTTTTTGGTAAACGACGGAATCGAGTTGCTGCACCCGGTCAGCCAGCGTGCGGCCGCAGTCCTGCTGCCAGAAGAACGCCGCATCCGCCAGCCGCGGGGTCACCACGCGTTCGTTGCCCCGCTGCACGGCCGCGGGATCCCGGCTGAGCAAGTTGCTGGTGGTAATAAAAGCCGGCATTAAGCCATTCGGCCCGGTAACCGGGAAATACCGCTGGTGGTCCTGCAGCGTCGAGATCAGGACCTCGGCAGGCAGCTGCAGAAAGTCCTCACTGAAATGCCCGGTCACCGGCACGGGCCATTCGACCAGTGCCGTCACCTCATCAACGACGTCCGCTTCGAGCAGCGCCGTGCCGCCCAGTTCGGCTGCAGCGCTCTCGGCCCCCGCGATGACCAGCCGCCGGCGTGTGGCAAAGTCCGCGATCACGTGACCGGGGTTTTCGAGCCGATGCACATACTCGGCCGGCACAGCCAGCTCAATGGGCCCGGGGTGATGAAAACGATGCCCCCGCGTGCTGCGGCCGGCTGCTACATCAAGTATCTCGGCAGGAACCACGCTGTCACCCAGCAACATCACGAGCCAGTGCACCGGCCGCACGAATTCCGCGGTGCCGGAACCCCAGCGCATCCGCCGTGAAATCGGCAGTGCGGCCAGCGCTTGCTCCACCAGCGCCGGGAGCAGCTCTACGGCGCGTTTTCCCGGCCGTGTGCCGCGGTAGAACAGCCACTCACCTTTGGCGCCTGAGGTTGTAGAAAGTTGTTCCACGGTAACGCCACATTTCGCGGCAAAGGCCGTGGCCGCCTGCGTCGGCATGCCCTGCGCGTCATAGGCGAGCTTAACGGGCGGACCACGATTTTCCAGAACCTGCTCGGGCTGCTCCGTGGCCAGCGCTTCCACCAGCACTGCCAGCCGCCGCGGCGTCGCAAACGAGCGTATCTCACCGTGCGCAAGTTGCGCACTCTCCAGCCCGGCGACCAGCCCCGCCGTCAACGCCTCGCTGAGTTGCAGCAGCGACTTGGGCGGTAATTCCTCGGTACCCAGCTCGACCAGAAAGTCTTCGCGGTTTGTTGCGTCTGCGCTCATGGCGTTGCAGCCCCGGCCGGCAGCAACGGAAAGCCCAGCGCGGCGCGGCTGTCGTAATACGCTTGCGCCACGGCGCGAGCCAGAGTGCGCACCCGCAGAATGTAGCGCTGTCGCTCCGACACGGAAATGGCCTGGCGGGCATCGAGCAGGTTGAACGTATGCGATGCTTCCAGTACGTACTCGTAGGCAGGCAGCGGCAGCGCCTTTGCCACCAGCGTGTTGCACTGCTTTTCCGCCTCATCGAAGCGCGCAAACAGCATGCCGGTGTCTGCCTCGGTGAAGTTGAAGCGCGACATCTCAACCTCGTTCTGGTGAAAAATGTCGCCGTAGGTTACCCGGCCCTGCGGGCCGTCCGCCCAGACGACGTCGTAGATGCTGGTGACGTCCTGAAGGTACATGGCGATGCGTTCGACCCCGTAGGTGATTTCGCCCGTCACGGGACGGCAATCCAACCCCCCGGCCTGCTGGAAATAGGTGAACTGGGTGACTTCCATTCCGTTCAGCCAAACCTCCCAGCCCAGACCCCAGGCTCCCAGTGTGGGGGACTCCCAGTTGTCCTCAACGAAGCGGATGTCATGCACCAGCATGTCAATACCGAGCTCGCGCAGCGACTGCAGGTACAGTTCCTGAATATCGTCAGGAGACGGCTTTAAGGCCACCTGGAACTGGTAATAGTGTTGCAGCCGGAACGGGTTGTCGCCGTAACGCCCGTCGGTCGGCCGGCGACTCGGCTGAGCGTAGGCAGCCCGCCAGGGTTCCGGCCCGATCGCGCGCAGGAAAGTCGCCGGATGAAAGGTGCCAGCGCCCATAGGTGCATCAAACGGCTGCATAATGGCACAGCCTTGATCGGCCCAGTAGCGTTGCAGGGCGAGCAGCAAATCCTGAAAAGTCATGGGCAGGGGCTTAAGTCAGTAATCACGGGTTTTGGCAGCGGCGGAAGGATAGCATTTTCAGGCCCTGCCGAGCGTCTGCGCATGACCGCATCGGCTGACCACGCCGCACTAAAAATGCGCACTTTCGCGAACAAATGCACTAGAATAGTGCGCCCGCAAAAGTGAAAAAACCAATAAACCAAAACGACTCAAGTAGTTAAGCCAATTTAGTCATTGGCATGGTTTATGCAAAGATTCCGGCTCAGTAAGCGGCTTGTCGCCGCAGCTCTCAGCCAGAAAGTATAAAAACCGTAGTGGAGTTAATCTCCGGAGGACTAAGAATGACGACATCTGCCGACGTGCTCAACATGATTAAGGAGACCGAGGCCAAGTTCGTTGACCTGCGTTTCGCTGATACCAAGGGCAAAGAACAACATGTAACCGTGCCGGCCAGCACGATCGACGAAGATTTCTTCGAGGAAGGCAAGATGTTTGACGGCTCGTCGATCGCGGGCTGGAAGGGCATCAACGAATCCGACATGATCCTGATGCCGGATGCGTCGACTGCCGTTACCGATGTTTTCACTGAAGACACGACGATTAACATTCGCTGCGATGTATACGAACCCGCAACCATGCAGGGCTACAACCGCTGCCCCCGGATGACGGCACGCCGCGCCGAAGAATACCTGGCTTCGACCGGCATCGCGGATACCGCCTTTTTTGGCCCCGAAAACGAGTTCTTCATTTTTGATGACGTTAAGGTTTCCAACCGCGTCGAGGGCTGCATGTATGCGGTCGATTCGGCGGAAGGTGAGTGGAACAGCAACCGCGACTACCCGGAAGGCAATATTGGCCATCGTCCGGGTGTGAAAGGCGGCTACTTTCCCGTGCCGCCCGTCGATAGCGGTCACGACATTCGTTCGGCCATGTGCCTGGCTCTCGAAGAGTACGGGCAGAAAGTCGAAGTACACCATCACGAGGTGGCAACCGCCGGGCAATCCGAAATCGGTGTCCAGTTCAACACGCTGGTGAAAAAGGCCGATGAGGTGCTGACGCTGAAGTACGTGGTGCAGAATGTGGCTCACGGCTACGGCAAGACCGCAACCTTTATGCCGAAGCCTCTGGTCGGTGACAACGGTAGCGGTATGCACGTGCACCAGTCGCTGTCTAAAGACGGCGTCAACATCTTTTCCGGCGACGGTTATGGTGGCCTGTCGGAAACTGCCCTGTATTACATCGGCGGCATCATCAAACACGCGCGGGCACTCAACGCCTTTACCAACGCCTCAACCAACAGCTACAAGCGACTGGTGCCGGGCTTCGAGGCGCCGTGCATTCTGGCCTACTCAGCGCGGAACCGGTCGGCGTCCATCCGCATTCCCTTTATTTCGAACCCCAAGGGCCGGCGTATCGAGGTGCGGTTCCCGGACAGCACCGCGAACCCGTACTTCGCGTTTGCTGCCATGCTGATGGCGGGCCTGGACGGCATTCAGAACAAGATTCATCCCGGCGATGCCATGGACAAGGATCTGTATGACCTGCCGCCCGAGGAAGAAAAGCAGCTGAAGACAGTCTGCCACTCGTTTGATCAGGCGCTTGCCGCGCTGGACGAGGACCGCGGCTTTCTGCTGGCCGGCGGCGTGTTTGACGATGATCTGATCGACGGGTACATCGCTCTGAAACACGACGAAGTACAGCGTCTGCGGATGAGCACACATCCCGTCGAAATCGAGATGTATTACAGCCTGTAACGGCATGAAACATAAGCTGGGCAACCCTCCGGCCGCTTGGCGGCCGGAGGGTGAGTCTGGCAGCCCTGACGGCATGAGGGTATGCTGTGAGGATGAAATTACGACTCGCAATATCCGGCGTTTGCGCAGTGCTGCTTGCAACTGCGGCGGCGGCTGAACAGATCTACCGTTGGGTCGACGAGCAGGGGCTCGTGCACTATTCCGATGTGCCGCAAGACGGCGCTGAAACCGTCGTCGTGCAGCCGCCCGCGACCTACAGCGCGCCGCGGCCGGCGGCGACGACCAGCGGTTCCCGCCAGCCCGTTACGGACGACGAGCCGGATGGCTATGAGGGCTTCACTATAGTTAGCCCGGGTGCGGAGGAGACGATTTGGAACACGGCCGGCGTAATCAAGGTCGCGGTCAGCCCGATACCGGCGCTGCTGGAGGGGCACAGCGTCAACATTTATCTGAACGGTCAGCTGATCGCGGGGAAATCGCCCACGAGCCTGAGCGCGGAGCTCACCGAGGTGCCCCGGGGCGAGCACACGGTGACGGCCGAAATTCTGGACGCAACGGGTCGGGTGATGATGAGCGCACAGCCGGTGACGTTTTTCTACCGCCAGACGCTGATACCCAATACCACCACGCCGCGCATTCGCCCCTCGCCGGCGGTGCGGCCGCGGCCCCGCGCGCTGCAGCAGCAGCCGACCCTGCCGGCCAGACGGCCGGCCTGAAAACCTGCCCGCCAGCGCCCGATCTGCGCCCGGCCGAGTCGCTCAGCGCCGACGATCTGCTGGATGCTCTGTCCACCGCTGTTGTCTTGCTCGACAGCAACGACCGCGTGTTGCGCATGAACGCGGCGGCTGAAAGCCTGCTGGTTCTCAGCAGTCGCCGGGCATCCGGAGAACAGCTGGGTGAGTTGTCTCCCGAATACCTGCCGGTCGACGACCTGTGCGCCCGTGCCCGCAAGCGCCAGCGCAGCGTCGGGCGCACGGTGCATCTGTTCTCGCCGACCCGCCCTGAGGGCGACCGCCAGCTCACTGTGCGGGTGAGCCCGATCGACGAAAACGCCACGGGGCATCTGCTGGTGGAAATGCTCGACATTACCCGCCGCCAGGTGCTCGACCGGGAGACGGCGCTGGCCTCGCAACGCCTGGTCAGCCGGCGCATGCTCGAACAGCTTGCCCACGAGGTTCGCAACCCCCTTGGGGGTTTGCGGGGTGCCGCCCAGCTGCTCGAGCGGGAACTGACCAGCCCCGAGCAGCGGGAATTTACCCGCGTCATTATCGGCGAGGCTGACCGGCTGGAAAGCCTGATGGCCGGACTTCTGGGCCCGCGGCAGCAGCCGCAGTTCAGGATGACCAATGTTCACGAAATACTTGAACACGTCGTCACCATCGTGGTCAGCGAGGCCCCGCAGCTGCGCCTGCAGCGCGACTATGACCCGAGTCTGCCCACGGTGCTGGTGGATCGCGATCAGGTTACTCAGGCCGTACTCAATGTGATGCGCAATGCTGCGCAGGCGACTAACGGTACCGGTGCCTTAATTGTTCGCACCCGCGTTAAAGTCAATCATGTGGTGAATATGCAGCGCTACAAACTGGTCGCGGTCCTCGAGATCGAGGACGACGGTCCAGGCATCGCAGCGGACATTGCCGGAACGATTTTTTACCCCTTCGTCAGTAACCGCGAGGGCGGCTCCGGCATCGGCCTGCCGCTTGCGCAGGAATTGATCAACCGCCACCGGGGTTTTATCGAATTTACCACCCGGCCCGGGTCCACTGTATTCACCATCAGCTTGCCCATCAGTTCAACACCCCCGCCGGCTGCTGCCTCATGACCGCCGCCCGGCCCATTGAGGTATGGGTCGTCGATGACGATGACTCGATTCGCTGGGTGCTCGAGCAAGCTTTGCGACGCGCCGATATGCAGTTTCAGGGCTTTGCCGATCCGTTTACTGCCCTCGAAGCGCTCGGGGCCGCGAACCGTCCCGATGTGCTGATCACAGACATCCGCATGCCGGGCATGGATGGGCTGCAGTTATCCCAGCATGTCGCGGACATGAACCTCGACCTCCCGATCATCGTCATAACGGCGCACACGGACCTGGACAGCGCTGTGGCCGCCTACCGCTCAGGCGCGTTTGAGTATTTGCCCAAGCCGTTTGATATTGATGAAGCGGTTGCGCTGGTGAAACGCGCCGTCCGCGCCAGCGACGCCCGCAAAATCGCCGGCACCACGGCTCCGGCTATCGGGATGTCCGGCATGGTGGGCCAGGCACCCGCGATGCAGGAGGTGTTTCGGACAATCGGACGTTTGTCGCGTGCGAGCATCACGGTGCTGATTACGGGCGAGTCCGGAACCGGCAAAGAGCTGGTGGCCCGCGCGCTCCACGAGCATAGCCCGCGCGTCAATCGCCCGTTCGTCGCGCTGAACACCACGGCGATAGCCGCCGAACTGCTGGAGTCCGAGCTATTTGGCCACGAGCGCGGCGCTTTTACGGGGGCCGACCGGCAGCGCATCGGACGGTTCGAGCAGGCCGACGGCGGCACGCTGTTTCTGGACGAGATTGGTGACATGTCGGCCGATCTGCAGACGCGACTGCTGCGCGTGCTGGCGGAAGGCGAGTTCTACCGTGTCGGCGGGCAGCAGCCCATACAGGTCGATGTGCGCATCTTTGCCGCCACCAACCAGAATCTCGACGCCGCGGTTGCCGAAGGCCGGTTTCGTGAGGACTTGTACCATCGGCTGAATGTAATGCGCATCCAAACTCCGCCGCTGCGCAACCGGCGGGAAGACATCCCGATGCTGCTGGAGCATTTTCTACAGCAGGCCAGTAAGGAACTGGGCAGCCCGATAAAAACCATCACCGCGGATGCGCTGCGATGCCTGCAACAGGCTGACTGGCCAGGCAACGTCCGCCAGCTGGCGAATTTTGCGCGGCGCATGACGGTGGTGGCCGCCGGCACCGAAATCACCTTATCCGACATACCGGCCGAATTCGGCGGACACGGCAATCAGACCACGGGCGACGGCTGGGCTGCTGAACTTTCCCGCTGGGCTGCGGCGGAACTGAGCGAGCAACCCGACAGACCGTTGCTGAATGACGCCCTGCCAAAATTCGAGCGCGCGCTGATAACCACCGCCATGCAGATGGCGGGCGGTCGCAAACAAGACGCTGCGAAATTACTCGGCTGGGGCCGCAATACCCTGACGCGCAAGCTAAAAGAGCTTGGGTTGTAGGAGCGTCCTACGCGCTGATGGTGACACTGTCCATCGTGTCACCCTGGCGAATGGCATCAACAACGTCGATGCCTGCTACGACTTTGCCAAATACGGTATGGCGGCCGTTGAGGTGCGGCTGCGGGCCATGGCAAATAAAAAACTGGCTGCCGTTGGTGCCCGGCCCTGCGTTGGCCATCGACAATGAGCCGCGCTCATGGGTGTGCGGGTTGCCGGCGAATTCATCCGCAAACCGGTAGCCCGGACCGCCCATGCCGCTGCCCGTGGGGTCGCCGCCCTGGATCATGAAATCGGGGATCACCCGGTGAAAGCTCACGCCGTCGTAGAAACCTTCCTGCGCCAGAAACACAAAGTTATTGACCGTGACCGGCGCAGCGTCTGCGTACAGTTCGATCTCTATCGTCCCGCGCGGAGTGGTAATTGTGGCCGTGTACTTGCCGTCCGGATCGATCTGCATCGCGGGGGGCTTTTCCCATTGCTTGCTCATGTGGTGTTCCTTTGTTGGCTGGTTTTGCTAGAGAGGGTCGGCCGCGATACTAGCAAGCGGCCGCAGTCTTGTTGAGTGTTTCGTCACGCAGCTGCATGGAGCCGACCAGTTCGCTGAGCGTCAGCTGGTGACGCGCCAGGTAATCGGCGATGCCGCCATTGATTTCCTGGCAGATCAGCGGCTCGTAGAACAGAGCCGTGCCCACACCCACGGTCGTCGCGCCCGCAATGATGAACTCCAGCGCGTCTTGCGCGCTGGTGATGCCACCCTGACCGATGATGGGAATATTGTGCCGCCGGGCAACTTCATACACCTGCCTGACCTTGAGGAGTGCGATCGGTTTGATAGCCGGCCCTGACAGCCCACCCTGCACGTTGCCTATGACCGGCTGCCGCGTTTCGACGTCAATGGCCATCCCCATCAGCGTATTGATCACGGCCAGACCATCGCTCCCGGCCTCGATACAGCGGCGGGCGTTTTCGCGGATATCGGTCTGGTTAGGTGACAGCTTGGCGATCAGCGGCTTGCTGGTCTGCGCCCGGCAGGCCGCCACGACCCGCGCCGACATGTCCGGGTCATTGCCGAATGACACGCCGCCTTCCTTGATGTTGGGACACGAGATGTTGATCTCGATTGCGTCAATGGGTGAATCATCAAACAAGGCTGTTACGGCCGCGTAGTCTTCGACCGTCGACCCGCACACATTGGCGATGAAGCGTGTCTCACTAAAATCCAGAGTCGGCAGAATCTCGTTCACCACCCGCTCGGCGCCCGGATTCTGCAGCCCGATAGCGTTCAGCATACCCGCCGGCGTCTCGCTAATGCGGTGTGCCGGATTGCCGAGGCGCGGTTCCAGCGTGGTGCCTTTGAGCACGACTGCCCCCGCATCCCGGTTAGTGAATCCGACGACACGCGTGTATTCTTCGCCGAAGCCGACGCACCCTGACAGCAGCACAATGGGCGAATCGAGCTGCATCCCGCAGAACTGGGTTTTCAGGCTGGCCGGCGGTGGTGTGACTTTGTTCGACATGCGGGTTGGCGCTGCTCGGTCTGAGACGATGTGGTTGGCGAATGTTAGCAGGCAGGTGCGAGCATAGTGTTCGAGATCATTCTGTTTCAGCCGGAAATACCGCCCAACACCGGCAATATCATACGCGTTTGCGCCAACACCGGCAGCACGTTGCACCTGGTGCACCCGCTGGGCTTCGCGCTGGATGACCGCCGCATGCGCCGCGCCGGGCTGGACTATCACGAGTTCGCGACGGTGCGCGAACATCCGTCACTCGAGGCCTGCCTGGCCGTACTGGCTGAAGGTACGCGAGTATTCGCGCTGTCTACCCACGGCACGCGCAGCTATGCAGAACCGGTGTTTCGTGCGGGCGACGCGTTCTTGTTTGGTCCGGAGACCCGCGGTTTGCCGCCGAGCGTCCGCGCTGCGCTGCCGGCCGAACAGCTGCTGCGCATTCCGATGCGCCCCGGCAACCGCAGCCTCAACCTGTCAAATGCAGTGGCGGTGCTGCTTTACGAAGCCTGGCGCCAGCAGGGTTTTGCCGGTGCGGCCGGCGAACTGTGACCGGCGTCGCAGGCAGGTACCGCACGAATCGCTACGCTTGCAATTCAGTTTGCGCAGCCAGTGGACGGCTGCATGACCATGGACGGTCAGCGCGCTATTACTAAAGGCGGTCTTCCGCTTTGACTTCGCGCTGCATCAGCGCCCCGACCGCCTCGCTGGGCGCCACCCCTGCATAAAGAATCCGGTACACCTGCTCGCAGATCGGCATGTCAACGGCGAGTTTTTGAGCCACCGTGCGCACCGCTGCGGCGGCTTTAACCCCTTCGACTACCTGACCAATCTCGGCGGCAACCGTGTCGATATCTTTGCCGGCTGCGAGCGCGAGCCCCATGCGCCGGTTGCGCGACTGATTGTCCGTGCAGGTCAGCACCAGGTCGCCCATACCTGACAGGCCTGCAAAGGTGTCGGCCGAGGCGCCAAGCGCCACGCCCAGCCGGGTCATTTCCGCCAGCCCGCGGGTGATCAGGGCCACGCGGGTATTGGCGCCAAAACCCAGCCCGTCGGACATGCCCGTGGCAATGGCCAGGACGTTTTTGACGGCCCCGCCGACTTCAACGCCGATCATGTCGTTAGAGGTATAGGCACGAAAATTGGCATCTGCAAACCGCCACGCGAGTTCGTCGGCAAACATTTCGTCTGTTGCCGCGACGGTCATGGCCGTGGGCAATCCCAGCCCTACTTCGCGCGCAAAAGTAGGCCCGGAAACCACGGCCAGCGGCACCTCACTGCCGAGGCTTTCCTGCGCCACCTGATGCGGCAGGCAGCCCGTGCTGAGCTCGAATCCCTTGGTCGCCCAGGCCACCCGGGCATCCGCGCGGAGGTCAGCGCGGATGCTCTCCAGCACCGCGCGGAAGACGTGGCTCGGCACGCAGACCAGCAAATCACGATGTCCCGCCACCAGCGCGTGCAGATCGGCTTCGATCTGCACGGTCTCGGGAAGGGGGACGTCGGGCAGAAAGACACTGTTGCAGCGTTGCTCAGTCAGGGCTTGTATCACCTCCGGCTCCCGACCCCACAGCGTGGGATGCTGGCCGGCCCGAGCCAGCTGGATGGTCAGGGCGGTGCCCCACGAGCCGGCGCCGATAACGCCGATCTCAGTGCCGGGTCTGCCGTGGCCGCTCATCTCAGGCCTGCGCACCCTGCTGCTGCTCACGCGCCCGGGCAAACAGCCCCTCGAAGTTAATCGGCTGCAGGATCAGCGGCGGAAACCCGCCTTTGGCAACGAGCGAGGAGATCGTCTCACGAACGTATGGGAACAGCGTGGCCGGGCATTGCGTGCCCAGCAGCGTGGTGACTTGTTCGGGCGTGTACCCGGTAATCTGAAACACCCCGGCTTGTTCAAGCTCAATGAGAAAAATCGTTTTGTCAGTCTGCTGCGCGTGAATTCGTATATGCAGCACGACCTCATAACGCTCGGCATCCAGCACCTGATGAGCATTGCGGATATTGAGTTCGGTCTCGGGCTCAATGCCTCCCTGCGCAAACACCTGTGGTGAGTTGGGCGCCTCAAAAGACAAATCCTTGACGTAGAGCTGTTGCAGCGCGAAGGCAGGCTGCGCCGGACCCGCCGCCGCACCGTTACTGCCGGAGCCGTTGCTACCAGCCTTGTTCGGGGGTGTATCGTTCATAATCTGGGCTACTCCGGGGCGTCCGCCGCCCGCTGCCGCACGAGTCTAGGGGGATATACCGAGCAGTCGATCGAGTTCGCCGCTGGCGTTAAGTGCGGCGATGTCGTCATAGCCGCCCACTGACCGCCCGTCGATGAAAATCTGCGGCACGGTATGCCGGCCGCTGCGCTCGGCTATCTCGGCGCGGAGTTCGGCGTTACCGTCTACCGCTATTTCTTCGAAGGTCACCTGCTTGCTATTCAGCAGACGCTTTGCGGCCGCGCAGTAGCCGCACCAGGCCGTTGTATAAACAATGACTGTCGCCGACTGCGGCATCGCTACTTCCCGCTCACCAGAGGCAGATTCTCGCGGCGCCATTCCTCCAGCCCACCGCGCAGGTTGAACACGTTTTCGTGGCCTGCTTTGCGCAGTCGGGCGACACAGCCGCCGCTGGCTGTGCCGCTGTCGCAGACCAGCAGCACATTACCGCCGTCGCCGAGCTTCGCCGCCGGGTCAGCCAGCAGGTCGGCTTCCGGCACATGACGCGCATCCAGCAGATGACCATTCAGGAACTTTTCGCTGGAGCGCACATCGACCACGCGGCCGCCGTCATTAATGAGCCGGACGGCCTGCGGGATGCTCAGGCTGGCAATGTCACGTTGTTTGGCACGCAGTTCGTAGAACAATACCGCCAGCGCGCTGGCCACCAGCCCGGCGACCAGCAGCGCATTGTTGGTGGTGAATTCGATAAGTTGCTGCATGGCTGCTCCTGACTGCCTGCGCAAATTATAACCCGTTGCGAGCGCCACTTGCCTGTTGGCTGCAGCGCTCAACGTCCGGTCGCTGCCGGGCAGAGTCTGTTGCTAAACTGCGGCTGCCATGGATGGATTCAGACACACAGGGTGGCAGCTGCTGCTGGTTGCCGCCGTACTCGCTGCTGCCTGCCCGGCCGCAGCGGGTGGGCGTGCCTCGACCGCCGGCGAGCTCGAGACCGTGCGAGCCCGTATCGCGGAGCTGCTGGACGAGTTCGAGGCCGCCACCAGCCGCCGCGGTGCTGCAGAACGCGAGCTCCGGACGATCGAGAAGAACGAACAGCGTGTCCGCCGCGACCTGCAGGCTGCGCGTAACCAGGTGGCGGCCGCGCGTACCCGTCAGGCGGAGCTCCGCGCTCAGGAACAGCGCCAGCAGGCCACGCTCCAGGCTGCGCGCGCCGAGCTCGGCCGGGCGTTGCGACTCGCTTACATCAACGGACCCGAAGAGCGCTTGCGGTTGGCGCTGAGCGAGCAAGATGCCGCGCTGCTCGGCCGTCACCTGATCTACGCGGGTTACGTGGCGCGGCAACGCAGCGCTGATATTCGCGGTTTCCAGGCGCAGGTCGCCGAGCTGCAGCGGACCCAGGAACAGCTCACTATTGAGGTTGCCGGTCTGGCTGAGCTCGAAGCCCGCGCCGCGGCCAGGCTGGCCGAGGTCGCGGCAGTGCGGGGTCAGCGCGCGGAGTTGCTCGCGGCCATCAGCGCCGACCTGGCGACACGTGATACCGAAATCGCACGGCTTCGTGCCGAGGAGGAGGAGCTAGCGCGCCTGCTGGAGAGCCTGCGCAGCCGTTTGCCGGCGCGCGTTGCAGAGGGCTCAGAGCCGTTTGCGGGCCAGGCCGCCAGCCTGAGCTGGCCCGCGGCGGGGCCGTTGCTGAAACGCTTTGGCGACCCGCGCGCCGACGGCAGCCTGAAGTGGACCGGGGTACTGGTGGGCGCACCGGCCGGCGCTGAGGTGCGGGCTGTGTACCATGGTCGCGTGGTGTTCGCCGACTGGTTAAGCGGCATGGGACTGCTGACCATTGTCGAACATGATGGCGGCTACATGAGTCTCTACGGCCACAATCAGGACCTGCTGAAAACGGTGGGTGAATGGGTGAGCCCCGGCGAACCGATAGCGCACGTGGGCGACAGCGGCGGACAGGCCAACGCCGGACTGTATTTCGAGATCCGCAAAGACGGTGAGCCGGTCAACCCGCAGCGCTGGATAGTTGACCCCTAGAGGCCAAATTACGATATAAAATCGCAACTTACGTGATTCACCCTGTGCCGGCCCTGTGCTACAGTCGGCGGGTTCAGCGACGACCGCGTTGGAGTTCTATCGGGCATATGCGCCGCCACTACAGACATCTGCTGCTGCTCAGCGCCGGTACGCTGGTCGGCGTCGCGTTAAGCACGGCGTCCGGTGTGCTGGCCCAAAAAGAGCCGGCCGCCGAGGCTCTGCCCTACGCGAAGGCCCGCTTGCTGGCTGAAGTGCTGCAGCGCGTGCGCACCGAGTATGTCGAACCGGTTTCCGACGAGGCACTGCTGGAAGCTGCAGTACGGGGGATGGTGACTGAACTCGATCCGCACTCGCAGTTCCTCGACTGTGACGAGTACGCCGAAGTAAGAATTTCCACCAGCGGCAATTACTCGGGCGTGGGGGTTGAGGTGCAGATGGATGCCGGCGAGGTGCGCGTCGTAGCGGCTATTGACGGCACACCGGCAGCGCGGGCCGGGCTCCGCACCGGTGACATCATCGTTGCGATCGACAGCACTGAGCTCACCGAAACCAATTACCGGGATGCGGTGGCACTGATGCGCGGCAAGGTCGGCACCCCCGTCACGGTCACCGTGCGCCGCGCGGATGAAGCGGAGCCACTACCGCTGACGTTGATTCGCAACCATGTCGAGGTCAAAAGCGTAAGCCATGTGGCGCTGGCGGAAGGCTATGGCTATGTCCGCATCAGCCATTTCAGCGAGACGACCTGGAAGGACACGCGTAAAGCTGTCCGCGAGCTTAAGCGTTCGACGGGCGGCGCGCTGCGCGGCCTGATCCTCGATCTGCGCAACAACCCGGGTGGTGTGCTGGATGCTGCTGTTGCCGTGTCGGATGGCTTTCTCGATGCCGGCGTGATTGTGACGGCCAGCGGCCGCGGGCCGGATGCCAATTTTCGTCATCAGGCCCGCGCCGGCGATATTCTCGACGGGGGTCAGCTCGTGGTGCTCGTCAATCAGGGTTCTGCGTCATCATCCGAGATCGTGGCCGGCGCGCTTCAGGACAACGGGCGGGCGCTGGTCGTGGGTACCCGCAGCTTTGGCAAAGGTTCGGTGCAGACCGTCATGCCGCTGGCCGACTGCGAGGCCGTTAAGCTGACAACCTCCCGCTATTTCACCCCTTCCGGCGCATCCATTCAGGATTCGGGGATTCAGCCTGACATCGAGATACTGGCCGATCCGCGGCTTGATGCCTTGTCCAGCATCACGGCGAGCTACAGTGATCCCGGCCAGAGCCTGTTGCAGGGTGATTCGCAGTTGCGGCAGGCGTTCGAGATTTTGCAGCGTGACCGCCCGCTGCAGAGCCGGGCGGACTAGCTTGCCACGCAGCGTGGTTGTGCTGCTGGGCTGGCTGGCCGCCATCGCCACCGCGCCTGCCGGCGCCGCAGCTGCGGGAAAACCTTTGCTGGCTATTATTATTGATGATCTGGGCAATCAGCGGCGGTTGGGTATGCAGGCCGTTGAGCTGCCCGGCCCGGTAGCCTGCGCATTCATGCCGCACACGCCTTATGCTGCCGAGCTTGCCGAGCGGGCGCACGTCAACGGCAAGGAAGTGATGCTGCATTTACCCATGCAGCCAAACGAGATGCAGCGCATCGCGGGCCTCGGCGAAATCAGTCTCGACAACCAGCGTGGGGATCTTCGCCGGATCCTGGCAAGCGACCTGGCAACCGTGCCGCACGTGGTCGGCATCAATAATCACATGGGGAGTCTCATCACCCGGCACCCCGGGCACATGGCCTGGCTGATGGATGAACTGGCCGTTCGGGGTAACCTGTTCTTTGTCGACAGCTACACCACCGCCGCCAGTGTCGCACTGGCAACCGCGCTGGAGCGCGGCGTGCCGGCGGTGCGTCGCCATGTGTTCCTTGATGACGACCCTGCGCCTGCCGCCGTGGCAGAGCAGTTTGCGCGGCTGCAGCAACACGCACGCCGGCGTGGCTTTGCCGTTGGTATCGGGCACCCCTATCCGGCAACGCTCGCCTTTCTGCAATCGCAGCTGCCCGAACTGTCCGCTGCCGGGTTTGAGTTGGTCAGCATCCAGGAAATCCTGCGCCGCCTTGAGCGCGGTGAACTTCATCAGGATGCGCCCGCTATCCCTCTGGCGAGCGCGGGCGCAGGGCAGTTGCGCTGATGCAGCCGGACCGGTTCAACTGGGGCGCGTGGCCCGCGGCGCTGACCAGCGAGCGGCTCGCCCTGCTGTTGCCCTGTTTCGGCGCCCTGTTTGTACTTAGCATCATGTCGCTGGGTGAGTTGTCGATGCTGCAACTCGCCATTGCCCTCGGGCTGCTGGCGGCCTACGCCTGCGGCGCCCTGGTGCTGCTCGCAACACGGCTGGTAGCCCCGACGCGCGCACCATTGCTGCTGACACTCCTCATGTTCAGCTTTGCCGTATTGCTGGCCGTGGCGGTGTACCCTCAGACGCTGGCTGTCTTGTTGCTGTTGCCCGCGCTGCACGCAGTCATGCGCCTGAGCGACCGGGGCGTGAATACGGTTCTGGTGGTGGCGGCGCTGGCCTGGGTCGCCTTGCGCAGCTGGCCGCTGCCGCCTGCTCCGCTCACCTTGCTGCTAAGCCTGGTCGAACTCCTGCCGGCTGCCGTGCTGCTGTTGGTGGCCTATGCCCTGAACCGCGCGCTGGCCACAGGCCGGCGGCAGGTGGCGGCTGCCGCCTCTCGGGACCCGTTAACCAACTTACTGAATATGCAGGCCTTCGACCGGCTGCTGCAGGTGCAGCATGCTGACGCAGTTGCCGGCGGTGCCTGCTATGCATTGCTGTTGATCGACATTGATGGCCTGCGCAATTTTAATGAACGTTACGGTTACGGCGGCGGCAACCGTATTCTTGTGGCGGTGGCCGATGCCATTCGTCGCAGCGTCCGCGCAGGCGATCTCGTCGCTCGCTTCGCGGGCGATGAGTTTGTTGTGTGCCTGCCCGACGCCAGCGACGACACGGTTTCGGCGCTGGCCAACCGGGTAGCGCAGAATGTTTACAACATCATGGTGTCGTTTGAGCGGAGCGCGGCGCGTGTGGTAGTGGATACCGGAGCTGCGCTATACCCGGAAAGCGGTCGCGAGGTGGATGACTTGCTCCAGTTTGCCGCCAGCGCGCTGGAGCGGAACAAAGCGTTCCGGCGCAGCAGCGCGACCCCGCGCGCACAGCCTGCCCCCCTGCGGCAACAGGCCGGCGTGGACGACTGGAGCTGAAGGTCACGAAATGGAGCGCAACGTGTTGCTGCAGTTTCTCTACGTTGGGGTGGGTGGTTTCTTTGGCGCCGGGCTGCGCTTTGCGCTGAGTTCCTGGCTCAGCCGCGCGCTGCCGCACGCGCTGTTTCCCTATGGGACCATGGCCGTCAACGTCATCGGCTGCTTGTTAATCGGCTTTCTTGCGGCCTACCGCCAGCCGCTGGATCCGGGCCTGCGCCTGTTCCTGATGGTCGGGTTGCTCGGCGGTTTCACGACTTTTTCTACTTTTGCGCTGGAAACCCTGTCGCTTGCTCAGCAAAATCAGGCGGCATTGGCATTTCTCAATGTCGCCGTAAAAGTCTGCCTCGGGCTGGCTGCTGCATGGGCCGGTTTTGAACTGGGCCGCGCACTGAGCGCCTGATTCTGCGGCGGTTGGAGCCGGCGTTAGTCAGCGTGGCCGGCCGCTGCCAGCGCTGCGCTAATCTTATCGGCATATGCTTTGAGGGTCTCCGCCGGCGCCATGCCGCTGCCGTGGTTGCCCAGCGATTGCCCCACGTAGCGCGGCACAATGTGCATGTGGTAGTGAAATACGCTTTGCCCCGCGGCGGCGCCATTGTACTGGCAGACCATGATGCCATCGGCACGCATCGCCGCCTGCACCGCAGGGGCGAGCCTGTGCACGGTGCGCATCACCGCTGCTGCTGCTTCCACCGGCAGGTCGTAGATATTCGTGGCCGGCGCTTTCGGGATAACCAGCGTATGGCCGGGTGACTGCGGCATGACATCCATAAAGGCCAGCGTGGCTGCGTCCTCATAGACTTTGACGGCCGGCATTTCGCCCCGCAGGATTTTGGCAAAAATGTTGTCGGGATCGTAGATCATGTTCATCGGTGCATGATAGTCGACGTCAAACCGTCAGCAAACTCTGGTGAGCTGTTAGCATATTCAGGGACTGTGCAACCCACAATAGCCGATGCGAGGTTCGCTGTGACTACACCTGCTGCTGCTGACAACGCCCGCCACTGTTTTGTCTGTGGTCCGGACAACCCGCTCGGTATGCGTATCGCATTCCGGATTGAAAACGGTGTGTGTCGGGGTGAGTTCACCCCGCCGGCTCACCTGTGCGGCTTCGACGGCGTCACGCACGGCGGGGTGCTGTTCAGCCTGCTGGACGACGTGATGGCCAACTGGCTGTTTCTGCAGGGAGAACCTGCTTACACCGGCAAGTGCGAGATCCGCTACCGCCAGCCCGCCGCGATCGGCGAGCGGCTGCTGCTCGAAGGCGAATTGCTTTCCCGCAAAGGTCGCGTGGCGCAGTTACGCGGCACCCTGACACGGGCCCGCGATGCCGCGGTTGTGGCGGAAGCCACCGCTACGTTTTTTGTACAGTCGGCGGGCGCCGACTGAATCAGGCTGAGGGCGCTTTGAAAAAGCCGATTTCGTAGTGGCCGGTGCCCTCCCGGTTTTTCTTGACCTCCTGGTATTCAGGGTCATTGAAGAAGGCCTGCAGGTTAGCCATGCTCGGAAACTCCGAGATAATGATGTACTTGCCGCGCATCAGATCGCCTTCGACAATTTCGCCGGCCATGCCGCGTACGAGGTACTTGCCACCGTGCGCCGCAGAAATTTTTGCAGACTCTTCGGAATAGACTTTTAAGCCCGGTGTCGGGTTGGTGATCTCACAGACGGCGACCATGTAGGCAGGCATGACAAACTCCTTGTGGTGGCGCAGCGAAGCCGCGCCGATAGCGAATCAGGACGCCCATTATCCGCACCGGCGCGCCCGCGTCCAGCATGCTTTTGCCGGGCTGATGTTTTAGTCGCCGAAACGCCAGGTTAACCGGGCGCCGATCAGTCGCGGTGGCGGCAGATTCCCATACAGATCCTGCGGCAATATCGGCCCGGCCAGCAGCGACACTCCAGGGGTGAAGCCGGCGGGCGGCGATGCCAGGCCAAAGGCAAAGTTGGCGTTAGGGATGCCGACGGAAGGTCCGGCATTGCGCACGGTCTGGTCATCAAACAAATTGTCCACGTAAATTTGTAGCCCCCATGTCGCAGCGTCGATGCCGAACTGCAGGTTGGTCAGGCTATAGGCCTTGAGCTCGGTGTCGTTGAACTGCTCGATGAAGCGTGAATCCTGGAAGCGGAAATTGACTTCCCCGTACCACTCTAAACCCGTGTCAAACAGGCTGTTGCGGTAATTGGCATTCAGCAGGAAGGCGTGTTTGGGTGTGCGCTCCAGTTCGTTACCGTTGAATGACACGACACAACCCAACTGCGGCGCAGCGGGATCGCTGCCCGGCAGTACCCCGAGGGCCTGACAGTTGTCGGGATTGGGGCCGAGCGACTCGCGTGCCACCGCGCCGGCGCTGTTGGAAATAATCGTGTAATCGGTGTACTCGCTGTGCAGGAACGTGTATCCGGCCCGCAACAGCCAGTTGTCGCTGGCCTGGAAGGAGACGTCGGTTTCAAAGCCCCAGATCTCCGAGCCACTGATGTTTTCGGTCACGATACCTGTGGTATTACCGATGACTTTTTGCAAGGAGATTTGCTTGTCTTTGAAATCCTGAAAGAACAGCGAGCCATTGAGTCGCATCCGGCCGTCGAACAGTGTGGTTTTGGTGCCCAGTTCCCAGACGTCGAGGCGCTCCGGCTCGAACTCCGCCTCGTCGAACCTGCCATCCAGATTAGGGTCGAGGCCGAACGCGCCGATCGTCAGCAAACTGTAGCCGCCCGGTTTGATGCCGCGCGACCACGAAACGTAAGTCAGTATGTCGTCGTTGACGGAATATTCGAACGTGGCTTTAGGCGTCCAGTAGCGGTCGATGCGGGTCGGCGGTGTCGCCTGAATACCCAGCATGGGCGCATAGCCGTAGTTCCACCAGCTGAACTCGTTGCCCAGCGCCGTAACAGCGTTGGCGTAATAAGGTGAACCCGAGATCGGGGCAATACCGAGGCGGTCGCAGCGGCCGTTGGAACCGCACAGCGTCACGCTGCTCGGTCCGGTTGGCTGGCCCCCCGCCGCGGCGGCGTTGCGGTCGGGTGCCCCGCCGGTCGTGCAGGAACCGGGATTACCCGGATCGTTGGCCGGCGCGCCGTTGAGGCACGGGGTCATCACCGGTGCCGTCACGCTGTTGTCTTCGCGCGTAAAGCGCGCCTCGATGCGGGTGCGAAACCGGTCCGTGATGTCCCATTCAAGCGATCCGTACCACGAGTAGTGCCGGGTGCGCCGCTGCTGCAGGGTGGGCTGCGCCACGCGCGCCTCATAGGTGTCGGGGAGCCAGTAGGCGGCGATCACCGACGTGTTGCCGCACTGGTCCTGCAGTGGGTTGAGTTGCAGGAAGTTGGCGGCCACCGGGATCTGGCTGGCATCCCCGTATTCCGGGCCGGTCAGAAAATCGTTCTGGAACAGGTAGCAGCCCGGTCCGCTCGCCACCAGCGTTGTGTTGCGGTCAAGTTTCTCCACCGTCTCGCGCCAGTACAGGACGCCGGTCGTAAAGTTGAGCTCATCGCTGATTTGCCAGGCGGCCCGAAACTCCTGGCTGAGCTGCGACGTGTCGGTCATGTCATCCTGCAGGAACGCGCCACTCGAGTCGTTGATGCCGTCTGGTCCGAGCGCCGCGTTGCACGGCGCGAAGCGTGCCAGGTTGCTAATGCCCTGCGCGCGGATCGCCTCGGCATAGCTGGCAAAGTTACCCGTGGGGTCAGGTGCCAGTTCGAGCGCGCCGACATCGGCGGAACACTCGTCCACGTAAAAGCGCCCCACGTCCTGCTGAATGGTGACGTTGGCCTCGGTGAAGCCCGTGTAGGACGTCAGGGTCAGGTCGTCGGTGACGCGCCAGTTGCCCACCAGGGAGGTCCGGAAAACTTCCTTGTCGGTTCCCGGGTAATCGATGGCCTGCGCCGGCGTGATAGCGCCCGGGCCAAATTGATAGTTCGGGTTCAGGGTGGCCCGCAGGTTATCTGCATCGGGCACCTGGCCGATAAAGGTGTTGATAACCTGGCGGTTGTACTGGTTAAAGTTCGCCACGCTGTTGGGGTCATACTGACCGAGGTCGGGAGTCAGACCCGGTGTGGCGTCGGTGAACGGCGGCGCGTTGTTATTGGTGAAGTAGTCGGTCAGTATCTGACTGCCCAGACACCCGGGGTTGGCCAACGGGCCCTGGTCGGGCGCACAGTTGCTGCTGTTGGGCGCGATGTTCGACGGCCCGGTGTTGCCACCGGCGGCGAAGTTCGGCAGGTTGCCGTTCGTGCCAAGGTCGACCCACTTGTTAAATGCGTTTAGGCCGACCTGTGCCGGCGGCGCGAACTCGTCATCGGTGTATTCGGTGCGCCACTTGAAGTCGACGGCATCAGTGGGCTCCCATTTGAAGGTCAGCGATGCGCCCGCGCCCTCGCCACCGCCGATAAAGGCATTGGTGACCGAGTTTCGATAATAGCCACGGTTGTCCCACGCGTAGCCGTTGACGAGCACTCCAAGGGTATCGCCGAGCGGCATGCTGGCCGAGCCGCGAATCTCGCTGTCCTGCTGACTGTTGTAGTCCACGGCGAGATTGGCCGACGGCGTGTCGGTGGGATCTTTGGTGACATACTGAATTGCGCCGGCAAACGCGCTGCGCCCATAGAGCGCGCTCTGCGGACCCTTGACGATCTCGATGCGCTGCACATCCAGCAGGCGTGGGTTGACCAGCACGGAACCGCCGGCGTTGCTGATCGCTTCGCTGCCGACATCGATGCCATCCACCAGCGTGGCGGCGTTCGGCCGGCCGCGGGTCGGGGACAGACCGCGGATCGTGACGCGGGTGTCGGACGGTGTGAAGCCCTCATCAAACTGCACACTGGGATCCTGTTCGGCGAGTTTGTTGAGATCGCGGATGCCGAGCCGCTGAATCTCATCCTCGCTGATGGCGGTTACCGCGAGCGGCACCTCCTGCAGGTTCTCCGCTTGCTTGCGCGCCGTGACGGTGATTTCTTCCAGCGCCTGTGCCACGGCCGGGCCAGCAGCCGCGAGCACCAGGCTCGCCAAACCGGTGCTGATCATCAGCACTTTGCTCATCGCGCGCATAGAACCCCCCGTTCTTGTGTTCGCCCGGTGCACTGCGGCACCTTGTCTCGATACTAGGTCATCTCCATGGTGCCGTCATCAGCGGTTTATAGTTGCGCTGCGCCGCTTCCGGCGGCGCAAAAAAAAAGCCTCCTGCAGCAATGCTGCAGGAGGCATTCTGAGCCACTGCGCCAACTACTGGCCGAAGCGCAGGTTGACGCGCACACCGACGAGCCGCGGATCGGGCAGATTGGCGTAGACGTCGTTAGGCAGCTTCGGCCCGGCGTTGATGCTTGGCGGAATTCCGACAAAGCCGAACCCAAAGCTGGCCGTCGGAATACCCGGGTTCGCGCCACCGGTAATCACCGTGTCGTCG
The DNA here is from genome assembly GCA_036351295.1 of Gammaproteobacteria bacterium. Classification (GTDB taxonomy): domain Bacteria; phylum Pseudomonadota; class Gammaproteobacteria; order Steroidobacterales. Next base: position 48,228 of record JAZBOT010000067.1, read on the forward strand.
TCAAACAGGTTGGCCACGTAGAACTGCACGTCCCAGGCATCCTTCACCAGGCCCAGCGCTATATTGGTCCGGCTGTAGGCCTGCAGTTCGACGATGTTGAACTGCTCGAGCCAGCGGGAGCCCTGATAGCGGAAGTTGACCTCGCCGTACCAGTCGAAACCGGTGTCGCCGAGCGTATCGGTATAGTTAGCATTTAGCGCAAACGCGTTGCGCGGCGCCCGCTCCAGCTCGTTGCCGTTGAAGCTGGCGACGCAGCCTAATTGGTTCGTCCCTTCAAAAGCCTCGATGCGCAAACAGCCCTGACCGTTACCCAGCTGAATGCGCGCGATATCATTCGCGCTGCGCGTCAGGATCGTATAGTCCGTGTACTCGCTGTCCTGAAAGGTGTAGCTGCCGCTTAGGGTCAGGTTGTCAGTGGCCAGCCAGACAAAGTCGGCTTCGAGGCCATAGACGCGACTGCCCTCGACGTTGTCAACAATAGTGCCCAGCGTCTGGCCCACCAGCTGCTGGATCGTCACCTGCTTTTCCTTGAAGTCGTTGTAGAAGAGTGCCGCGTTTAACTGCAGGGTGTTGTCAAGCCAGCGTGTCTTGGCGCCCAGCTCCCAAGCGGTGAGCTTCTCCGGCTCGAACTCCACATCACTGAAATCACCGTCATTGTTGGGGTCGATCCCCGAGGCACCTAGCGTGATCAGGCTGAAGCCGCCCGGCTTGATGCCTTTGGAGACGGAGAAATACGTCAGCACTTCGTCGGTCCAGGAATACTCAAGGGTTAGCTTGGGTGCCCAATACCGATCCGTGCGGTTCAGCGTGCCCTGATAGCCGTTTTGTGCGGCGAAACCGTAGTCGAACCAGCTGCCGCCAGGTGCCTGCGCCAGGTTTTCGCAGCGACCGGTCTGGCCGCAGACAATCACGCTGCCGGGGCCGGTGGTGGCCGCTGCCTCGCTGCCGGGCGCGTTGGTGAACGTCGTCGCCCCGGTGTTTGGGTCAACCGAAGTGATGAAGTCCTGGCACAGCTCCCGGCCGGTATTGGCATCGCGCGCGAGCTCCGGGTTGTTGCGGTTGGCCAGAAACTGGTCGGACAAGCCCTCAAGGCAGCGGTGCTGAATCGGTCCGGTCACCGTGTTGTCTTCCCGCGTGAAGCGGGCTTCAAGCGTCGCGGTAAACCTGTCGGTCGCGTTCCACTTGAGCTGACCGTACCACGAGTAATGATCGACGCCGCGGCGAATGTTATCGGTTTGCCGGACATCAAACGTATTGTCGGCCCAGTAGGCCGCAGGGAGTGAGCTGTTGCCGCACTGCTGCTGCGCCGGGTCGAAGCCCAAAAAGCTGGATGCAATGGGGTCTATCGAACCATCTACCAAATTCGGATTGGTGCCTACGTTGACCAAAAAGCATATAGGCCCGCCCGTTATCGTGGTGCCGTTCAGCTGCTTTTGCAGCACACGCTCGCGCCAGTACTGCAGGCCCTGCGTGAACAGCAGGTCGTCAGTCACATCCCAGGCGAGCCGAAACTCCTGGCTGAGCTGCTGCGTGCTGGCCTCGCTGTCCTGAAAGAAGGTGATCGGACCGTCATGCACCCCGTCACCCCGTGAGCAATCCGTTTGCGGCGCGAAGGCCGGGTCGCCGGAACCGGGCGCCGGACGGCAGTTGTCGACAAAGTACTTGCCGATATCGGTTTCAGTATTCTCTTTCGCGTCCGTATAGCCCGACAGCGACTTGAAGGCCAGCTTGTCGTTAATGTCCCAGTCGAGTATCAGCGAATTGCGGAACACGATGCGATTGGTGCCGGAAAAATCCTCGGCGTCCAGCGGGTTGTCGACCAGCTGGTAGTTAGGGTTGACCGAGACCTGCAGGTCGCGGCCGTCCGGGAACTTGCCGCGGAACACCGAGACCACCTGTTTGTTGTAAATATTGCGGCCGAGGCGGTCGTTGGGGTCATAGGTGCCGAGGCCCGGCGGGTTGTTGGCCGCAAAATTGGGGTCCGCGGTCGGGTTGTTCAGGTAATCATTGAGCGCGAGGCCGTTGCCGCAGGAGTAGTTGTCCAGAAAGCCGCCGGCGCAGCCCAAGCGATCCGGCGTCTCACCCGGCAGGGCCGGGCGCAGTCCGGACAATGGTGCCAGGTTGGAACGGTTCGGGCCCAGGCCGCCGCTGTTGCCGAGGTCCCAGATCTGGTTGCGGTCGTTCAGCAACGCCTGGGCCGCCACATCGAACTGGTCGTCGGAATAGTCGATACGCCACTTGGCCCTGAAGGTGTCGCTGGGCGTCCACAAGGTCGTAGCCGTGATGCCGGAGCCGTCACCGCCGCCGACGAGCTGATTGGTTGCGGCATTGCGGTAATAGCCGTCACTCTTCCAGGCATAGCCGTTGAT
>JAZBOT010000068.1:0-17716 GCA_036351295.1 Gammaproteobacteria bacterium
AGATAGCGCCGCAGCGGCGCTTCCTTGGTGCGCTGATAAGCGGCGGCGATCGAATCGTATTGCGCGGTCATCCTGTGCCACCCGCGAACTGTTGGCCCCAGACCGTCAGCAGCTCGATACAGTCGGCCGCCAGTATCCCACCCGTCAGGGTCGGCGCTGCCGCAACAGTCCCGAACAACGCCGTCGCCTGGACCGCCAGCTCGTGACCGGTGATCGCCTGCAGCGCCCGCACCGGCGCACCAAAATAGATGCCGCGCACCCCGGCATAAAACGCCGCGGTAAGGCACATGGCACAGGGTTCGACGGTCACGTAGAGATCGCAGCCCGTCAGCACGAGCGTGCGCTCCGCCCGACAGGCCGCGCGCAGCACGCCCATTTCGGCATGCGCCGTGACATCCAGATCCTGGATAACGGCGTTCTGCGCTGCGGCCAGCACGGCGCCGTCACGTACCAGGCAGGCACCGACCGGGGGGCCACCAGCCGCCATGCTGCGGCGCGCGCATTCAAGCGCCTGACGCATAAACCTTGCGTGCGTCGAGTGCGCCGTGTCAGCGGCAACTGCCATTCCCTGTGTTCCTCTGCGTTCCTTATCGTTGTTCATGCTGCAGCACGATTTTGCCGGCTATTTTGACACATAATCACCGCCCTCAGCGGCGCCGCGCCGGCACCGCCGCCGGGTGCAAACCGTGACGCAGCACCGCAAAGCGCAGCGGGCCGGTGTTATAATCATGCCCTTGTCAGGCGGGCGCGAGTATCCGGTGATCGAGGCCGGTGCCCGCCACCCCGCTTTCGGCTATTACACAGGCACAGAATCAAGATGCAGAAAATCACGGTCGTGGGCGGCAGCGGGGAATTGGGCGGCGGACTGGCTCGGCTGTGGGCGCAGGCCGGACTCCAGGTCATCATAGGTTCCCGTGACGCAGCGCGCGCCGGCGCAACGGCCGCCGAAATCAACGCCGAACTGGGCACTGACAACGTCAGCGGCCACGATAATCTCGCTGCCGCCGCGGCCGGCGATATGGTCGTGCTCGCGGTCAAGTTCGCGCACCAGCGGGCCACGCTGGAACTGATCAAGCCTGCGCTGGTCGGCAAAATTCTGGTTGACACGACCGTGCCGCTGGTACCGCCCAATGTCGCGCGGGTGCAGCTCCCGGCTGAAGGCTGCGCCGCCCTCATCGCCCAGCAGACACTCGGCGCCGACACTGAGGTGGTATCGGCGTTTCAGAATGTATCGGCATCCTCACTGCGGGACCCCACTGTGGAGCGTTCGGATGTGCTGGTAACCGGCGACAGCCCCGCGGCACGTGAGGCCGTCGTAGCGCTGGCGGCCCGCGCCGGCTTTACGGCCTGGCATGCAGGTCCGCTGGCCAACTCGGCGGCGATGGAGGCCCTGACATCCGTGCTGATATTCATGAACAAACGCTATTCCGGCGACCACACCGGGATTGCGATCAGCGGCGTGCATGCGGCCTGATGCCTGAAGGCTGGTCTGCCCGGATACTCTGAACACACACTGTGAGCACGAACGACAGGCTCGAGTTTTTCGCGCTGCCGGGCTTGCCGCTGATCGAGCCGGGCGACGATCTGGCCGCGCTGATAGTTGAAGCGCTCGAGGCGGCGGCGCTGAACCTGAAAGACGGCGACGTGCTCGTGATCGCGCAGAAACCCGTTTCCAAGGCCGAAGGCCGGCTGCGTCGCCTGAGCGAGGTCCGGCCGGGCGCCGAGGCCCGTGCACTGGCGGCCGCAGCTGACAAAGATCCGGCGATGACCCAACTCATTCTCGATGAATCACGCGCCATCCTGCGGCAGCGCCCGGGCGTGATCATCTCAGAACACCTGAGCGGCGTCGTGCTTGCCAATGCCGGCATCGACCGCTCGAATGTGTCACCGGACCGGGACTGGGTACTGCTGCTGCCAGAGGATTCCGACGCGTCAGCGCAGGCGTTGCGCAGCCGCATCATGGCCGCTCTGGGAGTCAGCATTGGCGTCATTATTGCCGACAGCGTGGGACGCGCGTGGCGCATGGGCACGATTGGCATGGCGCTGGGTTGTGCCGGCGTCGAAGCCCTGGTGAATCTGCGCGGCCGTCGCGATATGTTTGGCCGCGTGCTGGAAGTCAGCGAACACGCCGTGGCGGATGCCATTGCCGCCGCCGCAGAACTGGTGCTCGGCGAAGCCGACGAGGCCACCCCGGTGGTCATTGCCCGCGGTCTCAGGCAGGGACACTCGACCCAGGATTCAACGGTGCTGCTGCGGCCCGCCGCTGATGACATGTTCAGGTAGTCGTGTGCGACGCAGCTTGCTGGCGAGCCTGACGGCATGACGCAGGATTCTTATCTGGCATTGTCCGGGGGAGTCGGCGGCGCCAAGCTGGTCCTCGGGCTGCATTCCCGATTAGCCGCCGGCCAGCTGCGGGTCATCGCCAACACCGGCGATGACTTCGAGCACCTGGGCCTGCCGATTTCCCCGGATATCGACACCCTGCTGTACACGCTCGCCGGCTGCGCCAACCCGGCCACAGGCTGGGGCATGCGCGACGAAACCTGGTCTTTCATGGCGCGGCTGGAGGAATTGGGCGGGCCAACCTGGTTCCGGCTCGGCGACCGCGACCTGGCGATGCATATGCGCCGCCGCGAGTTGCTGCGCAGCCACTCGCTGACAGCGGTCACCGCGCTGCTGGGGCAGGCGCTCGGAGTGCAAACGCCGGTCCTGCCGATGAGCGACTCTCCGGCACCGACCGTCATTCATACGGCCTCCGGAACACTGGCCTTTCAGGAATACTTCGTGCGCGAACAAGCTGCGCCTGCAGTGACAAATATCACTTACCCTGGCGACGTCGTGGCTACCGGGGAAGTCCTGAGTGCTCTGTCAGACCCGGCATTGCGGGCGATTATTATCACGCCCTCCAATCCGTGGCTGAGTATCGCGCCCGTCTTGTCCATCCCGGCGATTAAATCCAGTATATTGAACGCGAGGGCGCCGGTCATCGGTGTGTCGCCGCTTATCGGCGGCCGCGCTGTCAAAGGGCCCACGGCAAAAATTATGCAGGAGCTGGGTATTCCTCAGCATACCCTCGCTATCGCGCAGCACTACGCCGGGCTGCTGGACGGACTGATCATTGACTCGCAGGACACGGACTACCAGTCCGCGATTGAATCACTGGGAATTGAGGTACGCGTGACCAATACGCTGATGACAAAGCTGGAGGATAAAGCGCGTGTCGCTGATGCGGTACTGAGTCTGGCCGCAGAACTCGGCCCGCGGGTACAGCATGGCTGAAGTCTGGGCCCTGGTACCGGCAAAGTCTCCGGCGCGGTCGAAGTCGCGGCTGCGCAGCGTGTTGCCGGCCGACGATTGCGCGCAGCTGAGCCATGCCATGCTGCAGGACGTGCTGGCAGCTCTGGAGGGCGCCGCAAGCGTTGATCGGATTGCTGTGCTTACCGACGCCGACGAGGTAGCACACTTTGCAGCCGGCGCCGGCCACCGGGTGATCCGCGACGCGGGCGACGAACTGTGCGCCGCGCTGGATCAGGCAGCCGCAGAACTTGCGCGTCAGGGCGCCACCACCATTATCGTCCTGCCGGGCGACATCCCGACAATCACCAGCGCCGATATCGACGGGCTGCTGGCGGGACATCAAACGGGTCTGAGTTTGTGCCCGGCGATTCGCGACGGCGGCACCAATGCGCTGGTGTGCACCCCGCCCGATGCTGTGCCGTTTTGTTTCGGCGCCGACAGTGCGGCCCGACATCTGCAGGCGGCAGCAGCGCACGGCCTGCAAACCTCGCGCCGCGCGATGCCGGCCTTCTTCCGAGACATCGATTTACCCGATGATCTGGTCTGGCTGAACGCGCAAGCGGCCGGATCGCACACGCAGGACTACCTGCGACAGTCCGGCCTGAGCGCGCGCCTCGGTCCGGCCTTTTTGAGCGCCGCCGGATGACCCGCTCGGGCATACCGCTGCATATCGAGCAGCTGCCGTTCGCGGCACTGCTGGACAGTGCTGCCGGACTTCGCGATCAGGGCTGGGGCCGACAGGTTACTTACTCGCGAAAGGTATTTATTCCGCTCACCGAGCTCTGCCGTGACGTGTGTCACTACTGCACGTACGCCAAGACGCCGAGCCGGCTGCAGCAGCCTTACCTGACCCCCGAACAGGTGCTCGACATTGCGCGCGCCGGTGCGGCCCAGGGCTGCAAGGAAGCCCTGTTTACCCTGGGCGACAAACCGGAACTGCGCTATAAAGCGGCACGCGAGGGACTGGCCCGTCTCGGTTATGCCTCCACGGCCGAGTATCTGGGTGCGATGGCGCGGCTGGTGCTGGACGAGACCGGCTTGCTGCCGCACCTGAACTCGGGCGTGCTCACGCTGGACGAGTATCGGGCACTGCGGCCGGTCGCGCCGTCAATGGGCATCATGCTGGAATCGGCGGCACCCCGGCTCGCGGAGCGCGGCGGGCCGCATTTTGGCTCGCCCGACAAAGACCCCGGCCGCCGACTGCAAGCCATTGCCGATGCCGGACAAGCGGCCGTGCCGCTGACATCCGGCATTCTGATCGGCATCGGCGAGACCCGGCGGGAACGGCTCGACAGCCTGCTGGCCCTGGAGGCGCAGCATCAGCTCTACGGGCATATTCAGGAAATCATCATCCAGAACTTCGTGCCGAAACCCGACACCAAAATGCACGCGGTTGCCCCGCCGCCTACCGCGGAGTTGCAGTGGACCATTGCCGCGGCACGGCTGATTTTTGGCCCGGAGATGAGTATTCAGGCCCCACCCAACCTCAACGCGGGCCAGCTGCCGGGACTGCTGGCAGCCGGGATTAATGACTGGGGCGGCGTGTCGCCGGTGACGCCGGACCACGTCAATCCTGAATCGCCGTGGCCGGAGCTCGAACACCTGGCGGCGGAGACCGCCGCGGCAGGTTTTCAGCTGGTCGAGCGGCTCACCATTTACCCGCGCTTCATCGCGGCACGGCAGCGCTGGCTGGACCCCGCGTTGACGCGCAGCGTGCTCGCCCATGCCGACAGCAGCGGTCTGGCGCGCACCGACGCATGGGCAGCCGGCACAGGCACCGCCACACCGCCGTTGATCCGCCGGCGGGCAGCCCGCCCACCCGCGCCGGATACCGGCGAGTTAATTGCGCGGGCGCAAGCCGGCGAAGGCCTGGACGTCAACCAGATCGAGCAGCTGTTCGCGGTGCGCGGCGATGATTTCGAACACGTCTGCGCGGCGGCCGATGCGCTGCGGCAGGCCACCAACGGCGACACCGTGAGCTACGTGGTGACGCGCAACATCAATTACACGAACATGTGTACTTACAAGTGCAAGTTCTGTGCGTTTTCCAAAGGCAAAGGGCACAACAGCCTGCGCGGTGACCCGTATTTGCTGGACATGGCCGAAATCGCGCGACGCACGGCCGAGGCCTGGGAACGCGGCGGCACCGAAGTCTGCCTGCAGGGCGGCATTCACCCCGGGTTTACCGGCGACACGTATCTGGAGATATGCGAAACGGTCAAACGCGCCGCGCCCGATATTCACGTGCACGCCTTTTCGGCGCTGGAAATCAGTCACGGCGCCCGCACGCTCGGCCTTTCGGTGGGTGCGTTCCTCGAGCAGCTGCAGGCGGCCGGCCTCAGCACGCTGCCGGGCACGGCGGCAGAAATACTGGACGACCCGGTGCGGGCTGAACTCTGCGCTGACAAAGTGTCGACGGCCGAATGGCTGGAGGTTATCGGCACCGCGCATCAACTGGGCATCCGCACGACTTCAACCATCATGTTCGGGCATCTCGAAACGCCAGCCAGCTGGGCACGCCATTTGCGGGCACTGTACGACTTGCAGCAGCGCACGGGCGGCTTTACGGAGTTTGTGCCGTTGCCCTTTGTGCATATGGAAGCACCACTGTATATCAAAGGCGCCGCCCGGCCCGGCCCGACCTATCGCGAAGTCTTGCTCATGCATGCGGTGGCGCGGCTGGCCCTGCACCCGCTGGTCAGCAACATCCAGACGTCATGGGTAAAACTTGGCGCGCAGGGGGCCGCCGATTGCCTGAACGCAGCTGCCAACGACCTCGGCGGCACGCTGATGAACGAGTCGATCTCCCGTGCCGCGGGCGCCGACCACGGTCAGGAAATGTCACCTGAGCACATGCAGGCCCTGATCACCGAACTCGGCCGCGTGCCGCGGATCCGCAACACGCTGTATGGTGACGCCGACGCGCGGCAGGCACAACGCGCCTTCGGTGCCGCGGAACTGACTCAAATACGCAACCGTCCCGCACGCGAACTCAAAATCGCCTCGTAGACGTGCGCATGCGACCGCTAATGGCGCATATCGCCGCAGCCTTGCTAATCGCATCGGCCAGCGCTCTGGCAGGGAGCAAAACCGATGTCATTCACCTGCGTAACGGTGATCGAATCACCGGCGAGTTTAAAGAGTTTACCCAGGGCGAGCTCGAACTTTCGACCGCAGAACTCGGCACCGTGCGGATCAAGTGGAACGCCATCGTGCGCATCGAGAGCGACAAGTGGCTGCAAATCGAGCTGAGCGACGGCACCCGATTTTTCGGCACACTGCCGGCAAACGCTAACGGTATGGACCGGATCATCTCGGTGCAAACTCTCAAGCAGGATCGGCTGCCGGTGAGCATGGATACCGTGGTACGGGCGGAACAGATCCGCCCGGATGAGTCGTTCTGGGAACAGCTGGATGGCTACGGCAAGTTCGGTATCAACTACACCAAAGCCAGCGATGTGCTCAGCAACAACATCTCCCTCGGCGCAAGCTTGCGTACGTTTAACTACCTCAGCAGCCTGACTTTCGATTCGGTGCTGACGCGCAAAGGTGACGGCGTCGACACACGGCGCGCTAACCTGACCGGCTCCTACATCTGGTTTCGCCCGGAGCGCTGGTTCTGGGCGGGCGGCCTGGCCGCTGAACAGAACGAGGAGCTCGGCATTGATCTGCGCCTGACCGGCAGCGGCGGTGTCGGGCGCTTTTTGCGGCAGTCACAACGCAGCGAGATTTACCTGGTCGGCGGCCTCGCGGTGACTCAGGAATTCACCCGTTCGGACGCGGCCGGCAATTCAAACGACGGCTCCAACCTTGAGGCATTGGTCAATTTCAACTGGACGTTCTTTAAGCTGTATTCACCGAAAAGCCGCGTGAATTTCCGGGCGATACTGCGACCGGGCATCACCGATACCAGCCGCTGGCGCAGCAATATCGGCCTGAACATGCGTCAGGAGCTGTACTTTGACGACCTGTTTCTCGACCTGGATATTTACTATGACTACGACAGTAAGCCTCCGCCGGGCGCAAACGCGAAGGACGACTACGGCTTGGTGACCTCACTCGGCTACGAGTTCTGAATACAGCTCATAAGTCTGCTGAATCGTATCCTCGATCCGAAAGTGCTGTGCGATGCGCTCCCGCGCCGCGGCACCGATGCGGGCACACAGCTCGCGATCGTTGTAAAGCTTAAGTATTCCCGCGGCGAGCGATTCCGGATCGCTGGAGCGCACAACGATGCCGCTCTCACCATCGACCACCAGCTCGGGGCTACCGCCGCTGTCGGTCACCACGGGAGCAACTCCGTAGGCCATCGCCTCGATGACAGAACGCGGCAAACCTTCACGCTTCTTCGAAGGCAGGCACTTCACGTTGCAGGCCGCGATAACTGCGGGCGCATCACTGCGATAGCCGGCAAAATGCACGCGGTCGCCGTGCGGGCTGGCTGCGATCTGTCGCCGCAGCCGCGGGTCGTCCATGTGCCCGATCAGCAGAATATGGATTTCGACAGACGGCGGGAACAAGAGGGTCGCTGCGACCAGGTCATCAATGCCTTTGCGTGGCCGTAAATTGGCCACGACCCCGACAACAAATGCACCCGGAGGGATGCCAAACTGCTGCAAATCGGCCGGCTCGGACTGATACCAGTCCAGCGAATGCCCCTTGTATATCCTGACGTACTTGCTGTCCGGCCCGCGCCAGCGGGCCGGACGCATCCGCAAAAAATAGTCCCGGATCGCATCACAGACACACACCACCCGGTCGATGCGCGGGTTCAGGAACCGCAGCCATGACATCGGGTCGAGGAAACTGACGTTACCGACGATACCCCGATAGGCAATGAATTTGCTGGGCATACCGCGTACCGCCAGCAAGCCGTTCGACACCGCGGGGCTGTTGAATGCATGCACAATGTGAAACTGACGCTCTTCCAGCAATGCACGCAGGCGCCGGATGAGCGGCAAATTGACGTTACCGGTGATATCCCAGTCGAGCACCTCGAGGCCACCCGCCTGCAGCACTGCAAAGTTCGGATTGCCGGACGGACAGATCACGGTCATGGCGACACCCCGCCGCTGCAGACCGATTAACGTCTCACATGTCGGCTTGTCACCCCCCTGCGTGAGGCAGAGCGCTCGAATACGCATATACAACCTTCCCGATTCACCGCATGCGCTGGCCGCACCCGACGCTCACCCAGTATACCCGCAGCGCCCCGCCAGCAGCGCTGGTAATATAGCGACTCTCAGGGGCGGAGCCAGCAACACGGCATGCGCGCAGAAATCTGTCACATTAACTTGTCGCGCGGCTATCGCGGGGGCGGCCGGCAAACCGAAATCCTGATCCGGGCGCTGGCAGAGCGGGGCTGGCCGCAGAGCGCCGTCGTGCGTGAGGGCGGCGAACTCGCGTCCCGGTTGCGCAGCATTCGGGGCCTCACGGTGGTGGAGAAACCGGGCAACCTGCTGACGGCTGCACTGTTCGGCGGCGCCGCTGCGATACTCCATGTTCATCAGGGGCGCAGCACTTACGTCGCCGGGTTGCAACACCTGCTGCGCCGGCGGCCTTACGTCATCACCCGCAGGGTTGATAACCCGATTCGCCGGACGCTCGCCAACCGCTTTCTATACCGGCATGCGAGCCACATTGTTGCCCTCAGCGCGGCGGTCGCGCAGGCGGTGCGTGCGCTGGAACCGTCCCTGCAGTGCACGCTGATACCGGATGCGGTGGCCGACCTGCCCCATGACCCGGCGGCCGCGCACCGCATCAAAGCGGGCACCGGCAAGGCTTGCCTGGTGGGGCATATCGGCGCACTGGATGACAGTCATAAAGGCCAGCTGCAGCTGATAGCCGCCGCTCGCGCACTGCAATCACGCGCACCGGATATCGGCTTCATGCTGGTTGGCTCGGGGCGTGATGAGCGCATGCTGCGCGAAGCCGCCGCGGGCCTCGAGAACCTGCAGTTTGCGGGGCAGGTAAATAATGTCGGCGACTACCTGGCCGCATTCGATGTATTCGCCTTTCCATCGCGCCGCGAGGGCTTAGGATCAAGTCTGCTTGATGCCTACCAGTTTGCGCTGCCGGTGGTGGCGACCCGCGCAGGCGGAATTCCCGACATAGTCACCGCAGGCGTCAACGGCACGCTGGTAGAGGTCGACGACATCGAATCGCTGACCGCCGCGCTGCTTCACTACTGCCATGACGCGGAAGCGCGCGCTGCCATTGGTGCTGCCAACCGCCGGGCCGCGGAGCAGTATGCGGGGAGCGCTATCGCCGCCCGCTACGAAACGCTGTATCAGCAAATCACAGCGGGAGGGGCACGCTGATGAGCGCGCCGGCGAAAACCGTCGTAGTCGCGCCGGCCTGGGTGGGCGATGTCGTGATGGCGCAGTCGCTACTGATGCTCGCGAGCGCGGCCGACCGGGCACCGGTGGACGTGATTGCGCCGCCATGGGCGCCGCCGCTCCTCAACCGCATGCCGCAGGTTGCGAGCGTCCATGTGCTGCGTGCCGGACATGGTGAGCTCGGCCTCGGCACGCGCCTGAGACTGGGCCGCCAGCTCCGCGACCACGCCTACCAGCGTGCGATTATCGTGCCGCGCTCGTTGAAGTCCGCAATCGTGCCATGGCTGGCACGGATCCCGGTGCGGATCGGCTTCAACAGCGAGCTGCGCGCCGCGCTGCTGACCGAAGTACGCCACCTCGACAAAAATCGCCTCAGCCGCACCGTCGACCGGTTTGCCTCCCTCGCACTGCCGGCGGACGCCGATGTCGTTACGCCGCCGCGCCCGCAGCTGCAAACCGACGCCGCCAATCAGCAGCGCCTGCTGGCGACGCTGGGTCTGACGGCTGCCGAACCGGTGGTAGCCCTGATGCCCGGGGCCGCATTCGGGCCGGCCAAGATGTGGCCGCTCGAACACTTTTGCGCCCTCGCCCGCCAGCTCGCCGCCACAGGTGTCGAAATATGGATACTCGGTGCAGCCGGCGAACACCCGGCCGGCGAGGCCATTGCCGCCGCCGCCGGGCGGCGCGCTCACAACCTCTGCGGCAAAACCCGGCTGGATGACACAGTGGACTTGCTGGCACTGAGCAGGGCCGCCGTGAGCAATGACTCCGGCCTGATGCACGTTGCTGCGGCAGCGGGAACCTATGTCATCGGCCTGTTCGGCTCCACGCCTCCGGCGATGACCCCACCCCTTACAGAACTCAGCGACGTGCACTTTCTCGGCCTCGACTGCAGCCCCTGCAAGGCACGGCAGTGCCCGCTGGGTCATTTGAACTGTCTCCGCCAGATCTTACCGGAGCAGGTTTGCGTGACGGTGGAGCGCGCGCTGGCGCGTACGCCCGCGTGAACGTCTACGTATGTTCGACGGTGCGGCACGTGCTGTTCGCTGTGCTGCGTGCGGCCCACCGCGGCGACGAGCACCACCAGATACTGGTGTTTACCGACTATCAGGACGCCGGCCTGGAGCACTGGGACCTGGCTGCCCTGCCCGCCCATACCGAGGTCGTGCAACTGCAGCGGGCTGCGGTACGCGCCGCGCTGCGGAACGACCGACCGGGACGCATCGCCTATTTTTTTGCCATGCGCGGCTGGCCCGCTCCCGCGGCGCTGCGCCGGCGCCTGCTGCGCGCCCTGCACGACATCGCGCCCCACGCAGCGGCCAGCTGGTCACAGCCAACGCTGCCGGATTTGTGGCTGTTCAATGAACGCAACAAGATGTCGCGACTGTTTCGGCTGCTGCAGCCCCAGTTTGCGTTGCTCGAAGAAGGCGAAGGCAACTACACACGTATCAGCATGCCGTGGTGGAAGTGGCCGCTGCGTGCACTGCAGGGGCTGCCGCCGCAGGTCCGCCAGTTCGGCGAAGACCGTCACTGCGCGGCCATCTGGGTACTCTATCCCGAGCGACTGGCTCCCAGCCTGCGCGACAAGGCGCATGCGATAGACTTTCTGCACCTCAACACTGCCCGCGAACTCATGCAGCGCCTGTTTGGCAACAGCCTGCCCGCGGGGTTCGACACCGCGACAGTCATTCTGGCCACGCAGCCACTGGAGATTGTCGAGGGCATCACGGTCGCGGCCAAGCAAGGCTTTTATCGGCAGCTGGTCGCCACCCTGCTCGCCCGCAACGAACGCGTGATTCTGAAGGCCCATCCGGCCGAGTCCGCCGCCGACTACAGCTTTCTTGACGGGCAAGTGATGCGCACCGTCGATGCTTTGCCGCTCGAAGTACTGCTACTCGCGAGCCCGCGGCGGCTGCGCATTGTCTCGGTGATTTCGACGGCGGGCCTCGGGTTCGAGCGGCACTGTGAACGCATCAAACTCTGCCCGGAAGGCACGGATACCGCCGGATTTGCTGCGGCTCTGCGACGCTGGCTGCAGCATCCGGAGGAACTCAATGCGTGCCTGGCAGAACGTCTCGACCATCACGCAGCAGCGGGATCATCGCCGATGAGCTCCCAGGCCACCGGCGTGCCGTAAGCAGCGTCGTGCGCGGCCCTGCGCCCGATGATACGGGCAGCATGCTCGGGCGCCAGACCAAAGCCCGGCCGAATGCTGCGGACATGCTCGGGAGTGATCACTTCTCCTTTACGCAGATCCTTAACCACGTACAGCGACCGGCGGTATTGCACGTTCTGCTGCTCGGCTTGCTGGCGTTCATAGGTAACCTGGCCAAGCGCCTCCCAGGCCGTGCGCGAGTCTGTAACCAGCTGCCTGAGCTCGGGAGGCTCGAGGGAAAAGCTGTCATCGGGGCCGCCTGAGCTTCGGTCCAGCGTCACGTGCTTTTCAATAAAGCAGGCGCCCAGCGCCACCGCCGCAACCGCAGTCGCATTGTCAATCGTGTGATCGGACAGACCCACCAGAACATCAAACCGGGCCGCAATGTCCTGCAGCGTCAGCAAGTTGTACTGGGCGGCCGGTGCGGGATAGCCACTCACGCAATGCAACAGCACAAGATCCCGGCAGCCGGCGGCACGCGCGGTGGCCACCGCCGCCGCGATATCCTCCGGACTGGCCATGCCGGTCGATATGATCAGCGGTTTTCCGGTTGCTGCCGCATACTGAATCAGGGGCAAATCGACAATCTCAAAGGACGCGATCTTGTAGGCCGGCGCATCGAGCTCCTCCAGCAAATCCACCGCTGATTCATCAAACGGTGAGCTGAATATCGTAATCCCTCGCTCGCGCGCGTAGTCGAACAGCGGTCGGTGCCACGCCCACGGCATCTGCGCCCACTGATACAGCTGATACAGCGTCCGGCCATCCCACAACCCGCCGCGAATCTGAAAGTCTTCCGCATCGTGATCAATCGTCAGGGTGTCCGCACTGTAGGTCTGCAGCTTGACCGCATCAGCGCCCGCGGCAACCGCTGCATCAATAATGGCCTTGGCACGTTCGATATCGCCGTTGTGATTGGCCGACAGCTCCGCCACCACATACGGCGGGCAACCCTGGCCAATAGCTCGGCCCGCGATGGACAACACTTTGTTCATTTAGCCGCTCGAAACCCCGCGCAATATGCGTTGATCATAACGAATTCAGCGGCGCGGCAGACAGCAGCCGTCTGGCTACCCGCACCGCGCCCCGGGCGTCGCACAGCTGCAGACTGGCGCTGACCAGGGCTGACCAGCGGTCGCGGGCGGCGATCAGCCGCGACTCCAGTTGGTCGGCAATGTCGTGCGGATCGAGCAGCAGACCAATGTCAGCAGCGGCGAGCTCACGGGCCGCCGCCTGCTGATTGTCGGCGACCGGCACCAGTACCGTTGGCAATCCCAGCGCGGCGCGCTCCCACGCCGTACCCCCCACCGCCCCCACACAGAGTGTGGCCGTCGCCATCAGTTCGGCCATCTGGCTCGCCGCACCCAGCAGGCGGTAACCGGGCTTGCCTGCCAGCAGCGCCTCCACCCGCGCATAGTGAGGCGCCGACCGCGGCAGCAGTACGGTAACCTCAGCCACCCAGTCGAGGTCTGCCGCCTGCAGCGCCGCCACCACAGCGGCGGTGATGTTCGGTTTATCGACGCCACCGAGCGTCACCAGCAGGTTGTGCACGGCCGGCGGTTCGGCAGGTCTGGCGAGCCGCGCCCGCTGCTCGCGGAATTCCCGGCGTAACAACGCGTAGCGCGGGCCAGTCAGGGTTTCGCCATCCGGCCGGTGTACCAGACTCGCCGCGTAGTCGGCGCCGCTGCGGCCGAAGTTCTGATCGAGCAGGTACTCGACGCTGTGCTCGCGACACAGGTCGTCGATCGCCAGCAGTGGCGCTGGCAGCGCTGCCCGCACGCGGCGCTCCCAGGCCAGGCCGAAACCATAGTGATCGATAACCACCACGTCGGCGGACTGCACAGCAGCAACGAACTCGTCAGCGTCCTGCGCCGCAGATACCTGGGCCCAGCCGCGATAGTCGCTCGGGCCGCGCGGGGTACGATAGCTGCCCGCCAGCGGCAGCACATTCACAGCGAAGCCCTGCTGCGTAATGCGCCCGACCAGGTGGCCCGGCAACTCGCGACAGACGAACAGGCATTGCGCGCCGCCGGCGCGCAGCTCATCTGCCAGTGCCAGGCAACGCATTATGTGACCGGTACCGATATCCTCAGAGGCATCCGCACGCAGCGCGACGCGCATCAACCGAGCGCCTCGCGCAGAGCCTGCACCACCTCATCCTGCTGCGCTTCACTCATGTGGTGAAACAACGGAATACTGATCGCCTCGGCGTAGTAGCGCTCCGCTTCCGGCCAGTCGCCGCGTATGCCCAGGTTCTCGGCATAGTAAGGTTGCCGATGCAGCGGAATATAGTGGAGGTTAACGCCGATACCGCGACTCCGCAGATGCGCGAACACCGCGTGATGCTGGCGGGCAGGCACCCGGATGACATACAGGTGCCGCGCTGAGTACGCGTCCGGGTGCTGCTGCGGCAGCTGCACCGGCAAACCGGCCAGCAGCTCATCATAGCGGTCGGCAAGCCGGTTCCGGGCTGCCACCCAGTCAGCCAGATTGGTCAGCTGACTGCGTCCCAAAGCCGCCTGCATATCCGTCATACGGAAGTTGAAGCCGAGCGCAATCTGCTCGTAATACCACGGCCCGTCGGGATCGTTACGCATCTCGGCGGTCTCGCGGGTGATGCCATGGGTGCGCAACAACCGCATGCGCTGCGCCAGCTGCTCGTCAGCCGTCACTGCGGCTCCCCCTTCACCGGTCGTGACGATTTTGACGGGATGAAAACTGAATACCGCAATATCGCTGTACTGACAGCTACCCACCGGGGTGCCGCGGTAACGTGCGCCGATCGCGTGACTGGCGTCTTCAATCACGCGGAAGCCGAACTCTTCGCTCAGCGCATGGATATCGCGCATCTCGCATGACTGGCCGCAAAGATGCACCGGGATCACTACTTTCGGCAGCCGCCCGCCGGCGCCGCGTGCGGCCACCAATTTGTCGCGCAGGGCGGCGATGCTGATGTTGTAGGTCACCGGATCGATATCCACAAAGTCAACGTCGGCCCCGCAATACAATGCCGCATTGGCGGACGCAACGAAGGTGATGTCGGCCGTCCAGACCAGGTCTCCGGGACCGACATCGAGCGCGAGACAGGCCAGATGCAGTGCGGCCGTCGCCGAGGTTACGGCAACGGCATGCGGCGCGCCGGCTGCACCGCACAGCGCGGCTTCAAACGCGGGAACCTGCGGACCCTGGGTCAGAAAATCCGACCGCAAGACCTCGACGACCGCGGCGATGTCCTGCTCGGTGATTTGCTGTCTGCCGTAAGGAATCATCAGGCGCGCTTGTCGAATTCGCGAATTTCATCAACCGTCAGAAAATGCGGGTTGTTGCCCGAGTGATACTCGAACTGCAGCGCGACCGGGCTCCCGGTCTCACCCAGCGCATTGCGCGTGTAGTCCATATCCGCGTCATGGAACTTGATTGAAGGTCGCAACACATAATGATCGGCAAACTCGAGCGTCAAATGCGAGTCGTCCGCGGGACACATGATTTCGTGCAGCTTTTCACCCGGGCGAATACCAATAATTTCCGTCGGGAGCTCGGGCGCATAAGCCGCGGCGAGATCAAGAATGCGCACCGAGGGGATCTTCGGTACAAATATTTCCCCGCCCTGCATCCGCTGAAAGTTTTGCAGCACGAAATCCACACCCTGCTGCAGCGTGATCCAGAAGCGCGTCATGTCAGCATGCGTCACCGGCAGGCTTGCCGCGCCCTCGGCCACCAGTCGCTTGAACAGCGGCACGACGGAGCCCCGCGAGCCAACAACATTGCCGTAGCGCACCACCGCAAATCGCGTACGCGCAGCGCCCACCATATTGTTGGCAGCAACAAACATCTTGTCGGACGCAAGTTTGGTAGCGCCGTAGAGATTAATAGGGTTAGCCGCTTTATCCGTCGACAGCGCGATGACCCGGTCGACATTGCGGGCAATGGCCGCAGCAATGACGTTTTCGGCGCCGTGTATATTGGTTTTGATGCACTCCATCGGGTTGTATTCAGCGGCGGGCACCTGCTTGAGGGCCGCCGCATGAATCACAAAATCGATGCCATTCATGGCCTGCTGCAGGCGCTCCGCATCACGCACGTCGCCAATAAAGTAGCGCATGCAAGGCGCGGTAAACTCGCTGGCCATTTCGTACTGCTTCAGCTCGTCACGCGAGTAAATTACCAGTCGCCTGGGCTTGAAGCGCTCCAGGATGGTTCTGACGTATTTACGGCCAAACGACCCGGTTCCACCGGTTATCAGAACCGACTTGTCATTAAACATGCGTTCTCCTCGGCACAGCGCTATCCGTTCGCTGTGAGACTATAGTCTATAATTGAGCAAACCGAATAACCGCGGGCTCTGCGGGGGGCTGCAAACTGTGATCCTGGTCCAAATTATGGAGGCAACGCTGCCGGACCCGCCGCGGGGAGCCTGCGCGTGACGCGAGTCGCACTGCTGCAGGCCCGCACCAATTCCGCGCGACTGCCGGCCAAAGTACTGTTGCCGCTGGCGGGCATGCCGCTGGCCGCACTGGCGGCACGGCGTGCCGGCAACACCGGCATTCCGGTCATCGTTGCCACCTCGGCGGCGCCCAGCGACGACGAACTCGCCAGGGTTTCCCGGGAATACCGGCTCGAGGTATTTCGCGGCAGCCTCGACGATACGCTGGGACGCATGGCGGCCGCCTTGCGCGACTGGCCGGATGAGACGGTGGTGATCCGCCTGACTGCCGACAACCCGGTGCCGGACGGTGCCCTGCTTGACGCGCTGACCGAGGATTTCGCGGCCCGCGACGTTGACTACCTGCTCTGCGGCGGCGCCGAGTCCGGTTTGCCTTACGGCGTGAGCGCGGAGGTGTTCCGTCTCGAACTGCTGCGCGCCGCCGCGGCGCAGGCCACTGAACGTTACGATCGTGAGCATGTGACGCCGTGGATCCGGCGGCACGGCACAACAGGTGTGTTCGTTCGCTACGCCGATCGCGGGCTCAGCGCTCTGCGCTGCACGATTGACTGCCGCGATGATTACGAGCTCATGGCCCGCGTCTTTGGCGCGCTTGCAGAGCCGGTCACTGCCAGTCTGAATGAAGTGCTGGACGCGCTGCGGGCGCACTGGCCCTACCCCGTTGTTCCGGCGCTGACGGCACGCAAGCTGGTCCTCGGGACCGCGCAGCTCGGCATGCCCTATGGCGTCGCCAACACGACCGGTATGCCCGATGCCGGCACGGCCGCCCGCTTGCTGAAGACGGCTATTGCAAGCGGGGTGGAGTGGCTGGATACAGCGCGCGCATACGGCGCGAGCGAACAGGTTATCGGCAGTGTCCTCAACGACGGCTGGCAAGGTCGCGCACGGGTCATCACCAAGCTGGGCATCGCCGCGGACTGTGCCGCGGACGCGCCGGTTGCGCAGGTGCGCGCGTGCGTCGACGCCAGTGTATTTCGCAGCGCCGCGGCGCTGGGCCAGGCGCGCCTCGACGTCGTTATGCTGCACCGCGCGCAGCACCTGACGGCCTGGGATGGCGCGGTACCGCAGCGTCTGCGCGAGCTGGTAACTGAGGGCAGCATCGGTCAACTGGGCGTCTCCGTGCAGGACCCGAGCGAGCTGCTGGCGGCACTCGATATTGCCGACCTTGAATTCATCCAGCTGCCCTTCAATCTGCTCGACTGGCGCTGGGACGCGTGCGTCGAGCCGCTGCGAATGGCGCGCCGGGACCGGCCACTTACGGTACATGCGCGCAGCACCCTGTTGCAGGGTTTGCTGGTGAGCCGCGATCGATCGCTGTGGACTGCAGCGCATTGCGACGCGCCCGAAGCGGTATGGGCCTGGCTGGAGAGCGCCGCCACGCGCTTTAGTCACGGCAACGTTGCGGCCCTGGCGCTGACCTACGCTGCCAGCATGGACTGGATCGACAGTGTCGTGGTCGGCGTCGAACTGGCGGAGCAGCTG
>JAZBOT010000069.1:0-44137 GCA_036351295.1 Gammaproteobacteria bacterium
ACGCATCACAAATCCCCCGGACTTGCGGTTAACAGAGGCGACTTCGGCGGCTTAACGCGAAAGGCACACACGAGGCGACATAAAACCCATACAACAACCTCGTAACTATAGCCTATAAGTATTCACGCACCAATATTTCTGCAATCTGGACACTGTTTAATGCCGCACCTTTGCGCACGTTATCGGCGACGATCCACATATTAAGTCCGCGCGGATGGGAAATATCCTGCCGCAACCGCCCGACATAGACTGCATCCGTGCCAGCCGCTTCCGTCACCGCCGTCGGGTAACCGCCCAGGCGATCCTCGCTCAGCACGGTTACGCCGGGCGCAGCCTCCAGCAACTCGCGCGCCCACTCCACCGTGACCGGCTCGCGTGTCTCGATATGCACGGCCTCTGAATGCCCGACAAACGCCGGAATACGCACCGCAGTCGGGTTCACGCGAATTTCCGCATCGCCGAATATTTTGCGGGTCTCCCACACCATCTTCATTTCTTCTTTGGTGTAGCCGTTAGACTGGAATACATCTATTTGCGGTATCGCATTGAAAGCTATCTGTTTTTCATCACCCAAACCGCTCAGGGGCTGGCCGTTCAGCAAGGTGGCGGTCTGCTGCGCCAGCCGCTCGACCGAGCGACGGCCCGCGCCGGACACCGCCTGATAGGTCGCCACATTGATCCGTTCGATCCCCACAGCGTCATAAATAGGCTTCAACGCCACCACCATCTGGATGGTCGAGCAGTTCGGATTGGCGATAATGTTGCGCTGCGTATAGCCGGCCAGCGCGGCTGCGTTGACTTCGGGTACCACCAGCGGAATATCGTCTTCCATACGAAAATGCGAGGTGTTATCGACCACCACGCAACCCGCCGCCGCCGCCCGCGGCGCGAATTCGGCTGAGACACTGCCGCCCGCCGAAAACAGCGCCAGATCGGTGCCGGCAAAATCATGGTCGTCGAGGACCTCGACGGGCACCTGGCGCCCCCTGAACATCACGGACTTCCCCAGCGAACGCTCACTCGCCAGCGGGTGCAACCGCGCTATCGGGAAGTCGCGTTCCGCCAGTATCTCCAGCATCGCCTCGCCGACCATGCCGGTGGCGCCGACCACGGCAACATTCAAACCCTGTTTCATAGGTATCTCAACCAGGTGGAGTAATAGAAAATTTAGCTTTTATTTCTGCTAGTTATTACGGGTGTTGCAGATTTTACATCAGCATTTTGACCGCGCTGCCGCAGGAAGTGATCAAGCACCACGATCGCCAGCATCGCCTCCGCAATCGGCGTGGCCCGCAAGCCGACGCAAGGGTCATGGCGGCCTTTGGTGACGATTTCAGTGGCCGCACCCGCCCGGTCAACGGTCTGGCCGCCGACACGAATGCTCGAGGTCGGCTTGAGCGCAATGCTCGCAAGCAGGTCCTGACCTGAAGAAATCCCGCCCAGCGTGCCGCCGGCGCGATTGGTCAAAAACCCGGTAGGGGTCATTTCATCGCGATGCTCTGAGCCTTTTTGCTCAACGCAGGCGAAACCGGCGCCGATTTCGACCCCTTTCACTGCATTAATACTCATCAACGCATGCGCCAGGTCCGCGTCCAGCCGGTCAAACACCGGCTCACCGAGGCCGGCCGGCATACCCGTTGCCACCACGTTAACCCGCGCCCCAATGGAATTACCCTCTTTGCGCAGAGCATCCATATAAGCTTCTAACTCCGGCAAACGGTCGGGATCGGGGGAAAAAAAGGGGTTATCGTTGACGCTGCCCAGATCCTTCACGGCCAGCTTGATCGGTCCGACCTGCGCCACGTAGGCATAGATGTTCACACCGAGCCGCTCGCGAAGGTATTTCTTGGCGATTGCGCCCGCAGCCACACGCATTGCCGTCTCGCGCGCCGAAGACCGGCCACCGCCGCGGTAATCGCGGATACCGTACTTTTGTTCGTACGTGTAATCAGCATGACCAGGTCTAAATTTATCCCTTATATCACTGTAATCTTTAGTCTTTTGATTGACGTTATCGATGACCAGGCCAATCGGCGTGCCGGTTGTTACACCGTCAAACACCCCCGATAGAATACGCACCTCGTCCGGCTCGCGCCGCGGGCTGTGATGGCGCGACCGGCCGGGCCGGCGACGGTCAAGGTCTGGCTGCAAGTCGGCGGCCGACAGCTCCATGCCGGGCGGACAACCGTCCACAATGGCGCCGATTGCAGGGCCATGGCTCTCGCCGAAAGTCGTTACCCTGAACAGGGTACCTATGCTGTTTCCGCCCATAACCGCTGCCTGTGGCCTGTGCCGTGTTAAATTGCAGCCAGGCTGGCCCGGTCCACCACGGCCACGCCTGTGCCACCGTGCGCGAACTCCAGCCAGGTAAACGCTATGTGCGGATACGCCTGCTGCAATGCTTCCCACTGCGCGCCGACTTCTAACACCAGGGTGCCATGCGGCGCCAGCAATGCCGCCGCATCTTGCAGTATTCGGCGTGCCGAATCCAGACCGTCTGTGCCGCTGACCAGCCCCAGGACCGGTTCATGGCGGTATTCGGCAGGCAGATCGGCCATCTCGGCGGCCGGCACATAAGGCGGATTGCTGACCATGAGGTCGAACGGGCCCTGCAGCCCGGCGCAATGGTCCGTCTCGACCAGGCGGAGGCGATCAGCCACGCCGTGACGTGTTGCGTTTATCGCGGCAACCTGCAGCGCCGCAGGCGATACGTCCGTCGCCCAGACTTCGGCATCGGGAAAGGCCAGCGCGCAGCCAATCGCTATGCAACCACTGCCGGTACCCACATCCACAATACGCCGCACGCGGTCCGGCTGAACCCACGGCTCGAATTGCTCGAGAATCAGCTCGGCGATCGGTGAGCGTGGCACCAACACCCGGGCATCCACAGCAAACGGCAGCCCCGCGAACCAGGCTTCACCGGTGATATACGGCAGCGGCAACCGGCCGGCCACGCGCTCCGCGAGCAGCCCGCTGACCCGTTCGCGAGCTGCCGCAGTTACGGTCGTCGCGTACGCTTCCCGCGGCTGGCTGTGATCCAGACCCAGCACAAAAAACACCAGAGCGGCGGCTTCATCCATCGCGTTGTCGGTGCCGTGGCCGTATACCAGGTCCGCGGCATCCAGCGTCGCGGCAACCTGCGGTATGAGCTCCGCGACCGTCCCTGCGGTCAGCTCCGTCGGTAACTTCATTAATGCCCTCCGTCTGGTGCGCCGGGCATCCGCCGCGCCGGGCACCATGTAAAATAGCGGCTCATTTGCAACCCGCCCCTTGAAGGTCCCACTGCATGCATCCTACCCTTGTCGATCAGCTGGTCGTGACGCTACAGCGGCTGCTGCCGGCTCGCTGGCTAGGCGGCTTTATATACTGGTTGAGCCGTCGGCGCAGCATTTGGCTGAAAAACGCCCTGATTCGTGGTTTCACCGCGCTGTTTGACGTCGACACCACGGAAGCCGCCCGCGCCGTGCCCGACGGCTATCCGTCATTCAACGATTTCTTTACGCGCGAGCTCCGGGCCGACGCCCGCCCGTTCACGCGCGATGCCAACCAGGTCATCTCGCCGGTAGACGGCACCATTGCGCAGCTCGGACACGCGCGGCACGGCGAGCTCATAGAGGCGAAAGGCGCGCATTTCAGCGCCGTTCGCCTGCTCGGTGATGCCGAACTCGCTGCGAGGTTTGAATCGGCACCTTTCGCGACGCTGTACCTGGCACCCTACAACTACCACCGCATCCACATGCCGCTGGACGGCAGGCTGGTCGCGACACAGTTTATTCCGGGGAAACTGTATTCGGTGAATACCCGCACGGTAGCGGTTATTCCCGACCTGTACGCGCGCAACGAGCGTCTGGTCTGCCACTTTTCCGGCGTCCACGGCGATTTCATCCTCGTACTGGTGGGCGCCCTCAACGTAGCGAGCATGGCAACGGCGTGGGCCGGCGAGATTCGTGGGCCCAAACACGGCGGCACCGTCCGCCGGCACTGGCCGTCCACCGATGCCGCTGCGCCGCGCCTGCGTCAGGGCGACTATATGGGCCACTTCAACATGGGCTCAACTGTGATTTTGTTAGGGCCGGCAGCGCGCCTCGACTGGAACACCGACCGGCGAGTGGGCCAGCCGATCAAGATGGGCGCAAGCCTCGGGCGCATCGGGCCGGCAGCGTGACCGAGCCAGGCTGGGGCCCGACCGGCAGCCTGGAGGCACTGCGCGCCCGCGCCGCAGCTCTCGGCGCTGCGCGGGACTTCATGGCGCGGCGCGGCGTGCTCGAGGTCGAAACTCCGGCGTTGGTCGCGCATTCAACCACCGATCCCGGCATCGAGTCGCTGCCGGTGGCGAATGGCTCGGACACCCAGTGGTTGCGAACCTCACCGGAGTTCCACATGAAGCGCCTGCTGGCCGCCGGTGCCCCTGATATTTACCAACTCGGCAAAGCGTTCCGCGCCGCCGAATCAGGGCGCTTGCATGAGCCAGAGTTTACGCTGCTGGAGTGGTACCGGCTGGGCTTCACCGCCAAGCGCATGGCCACCGAGACGGTTGAGCTGATCCAGACTGTGGCCGAGGTATTGGGAAGCCCGTGGCCACAGGCACCGGCACTGACTTATCGCGAAGCATTCACCGGCACGGTGAACCTCGATCCGGTGACGGCGTCAATGGCCGAATTGCTCGACTGCTGCGCCACGCAACCGGGCTGGCATGCCGGTCTTGAGGCGGCCATGGCGGCCGATCGTGACGCGCTGCTCGACTTTATTGCCAGCCATGGCGTCTGGCCCGCCCTGCCCCGCGATACGCTGGTTGTGGTGCAGGAATTCCCGCTGGCCCAGGCGCTGCTGGCGCGGCCCAGTGCAGCAGACCCGGATGCCGCAGAACGTTTCGAGGTGTTTCTGAACGGTATCGAACTCGGCAACGGCTACCACGAGCTGCAGGACGCAGCCGAGCACCGGCGACGCTTTGCGGCAGACAACGCCCTGCGCAGACGCCGCGCGCAACCGGAAATGACCCCCGACGCTCAGCTGCTGGCTGCACTGGATGCCGGCTTGCCGGACTGCGCGGGAGTCGCTGTAGGCATCGACCGGATCATCCTGTGTGCGCTGCAGGAGGAAGAACTGAGCGGCGTGATCAGTTTCAGCAGCGGCAGCTGATCGTCCGCCAGCGGGAGGCAGCGCGGCGTGCGCGCTACTTAACGCGCGAGACGTACTCGCCGGTCTTGGTATTGACGCGCACCACCTCGCCCTGCTCGATAAACAGCGGGACGCGCACCGTCGCTCCGGTGGTCAGGCGGGCCGGCTTGATGCCGCCCTGCGCGGTGTCGCCTTTGAGACCCGGATCCGTCTCGACAATTTCCAGTTCAACGAAGTTGGGCGGTTCAACCTGCAGCGGAGTGTTGTTCCACAGCGTGACATTGCACATATCTTCTTCAGTCAGCCAGTTACGCGCCTCACCCACGGCTGCTTCGTCGGCCACGTACTGCTCGTAGCTGGATGGGTCCATAAAATGCCACTGGTCACCATCGCTATACAGGTACTGCATTTCGTAAGCCATGACGTCAGCCGCTTCGACGGATTCGCCCGACTTGTAAGTGCGGTCAACCACTCTCCCCGTCTTGAGGTTGCGCACACGGACACGATTAAAGGCCTGCCCCTTACCCGGCTTAACAAACTCATTCTCAACGATTACGTAAGGATCGCCATCGAGTAACAGCTTGAGCCCCGCGCGGAATTCGCTGGTTGAATAACTGGCCATGTCGTTTTCTCTCAATCAATAAACGCGTGCCGCGAACACCAGCGGCGGCGATTTTTTCGGCTGCAATCATACATGACATAACGATGAGCAGTTCGCATTTTCAGACATAAGTCACACCTGCATTGGCTATCGGCCGATAGATTAGCGACATCGCTAGTTTGCAGCTAGCTCCTTCGAAACGTCACCACCAGTGGAATCAGGGCTTTGAGCGAATCAAGAAGCGTATCGGTTGTCGTGGTCAGTGCAACACCGGATCACAATGAAGCGATTAACGCTGCGCTCAGGGATTCAGGGCATGCTGCGCGCTGCTGCCAGGTGCTTACCCCGGCGGACCTCGCCGAAGCTATCCCCGCCAATGACCCGGAGCTGGTGGTGTTGTTCCGCGACAGTCTTGACGCCGGCCTGGATGAGTCGGCCGGTCACTGCGCCGCTCAGCCCGTACCGGTGCCGCTACTTGTGGTTGCAGCAGGATCGCAACCCCTGGCCATTGCGGAGGCCATGGCACGCGGCGCGAGTGACTGCGTGCAGCTCAGCAACATCCCCCACCTGCAGGCCGCAGCGCTCCGCGAAATCCGCGGTGCGCGAACCGCACGAGCGCTTAGCAAGGTCATGAATTCCGCGCAGCAGTTCAAACATGAGCTGCATTCGCTAAAGCAGGTATCGGTGGAGGCGATCGCCGATGTTCAGGAAGGGATCATCGTTAACGTGAACCCGGCATGGCTGGAACTGTTCGGCTGCGACAATGCTGAGCAGATCGTTGGTCAGCCAATCATGGACCTCTGCAGTCCGGCGGATCAGGCGGCGGTAAAGGGAGGGATCGTGGCCTGCCAGCGCGGCAAATGGAACGACGCGGCGCTAAGCGTCAACGGCATTCGCCCGGACCGCTCCGAGTTCCCGGTGGAGTTCTGCCTGGAAAATGTCGAGCATGACGGGGAACCGGCCGTGCGCATGCTGGTTAAACCTGACACCAGCGCACCGCCATCCAGCGAAACGCTGATTGAAGAAGCCTCACGCAACGATCCCGGTACCGGCATTTTCAATCGTGAGCACTTTATTCTCACTGCCACGACGCGCCTGCAGGAGGCGCCCGCCGGTGGCGTGCGGGCGCTGATATACATTCGCATTGACCGCTTCTCGCGGGCCGCCAAGGCCGTTGGCCTGCTCGGCACGGAAACGATTATTGCTCAGTTTGCCCAACTGATTCGGGAGTATGTACAGCCAAGCGACATTTACGGCCGCTTCGGCGGAACCATGTTTCTGGTGCTGGCGGAGCGCGGCACAGTTGCGGATGCCATTGCATGGGCGCAGCAATTCACCCACGCCGTCGAGCAGGCCGTATTTGCGTACGAAAAGATTTCGACCATGATGACTTGCAGTATCGGGCTGGTGGAGGCGGATGCTCAGCATGCAGAGCTGCCCGAGTTGCTCAGCGCGGCCGAGAAAGCCTGCGGCGCTGCGCGCCAGCAAGGCGGCAACCGGGTGCAGCTCAGCGAAGCCAGCGGGGGTGCCCGGCAGGTGCGGCAGGACGATTCGATATGGGTACCGCGCATTCGCGGTGCACTGATGGAAAACCGCTTCCGACTGGAGCACCAGCCCATTGCGGGACTGAACAACGAAATCGGTGATGCCTACGACATTCTGGTACGCATGCTGGATGATGAAGGCAACAAGATTCTGCCGAGCGAATTCATGCCTGCCGCCGAGCGTACGGGCATGACCAAGAGCATTGACCGCTGGGTCATAGGCGCCAGCTTGTCATTCTGCATGACCAACCCGGCCGAGCTTATTTTTGTCCGTCTGTCCCGCGATTCAATACTTGACGAGACCTTGCCCAAATGGCTTCAGGAACAGCTGCAGCGCACCGGCTTGTCGCCTCAGCGTATCTGCTTTGAGGTCGATGAGCAGGTCGCACTGGAACACCTGCTGCAAACCCAGCGGCTGGTGAAAGTCCTGCATCACCTTGGCTTGCGCTTCGCACTTGAACACGTCGGCCGCACCGCCGAATCAGGACAAGCGTTCAATCGGATTCCGATGGACATCGCGAAGATCGACGGCAGCCTTATGCAGGGCCTGCACAAGAACGCGGAACTGCAGACTCGGGTAAAGACGCTTGTCGCGGCTGCTCAGGCGGCCGGCGCGGCAACGCTGGCCGAGCAGGTCCAGGACGCCAACACCATGGCCGTGCTCTGGCAGCTGGGTATTTCGTACATTCAGGGCAACTACGTGCAGAAGCGCGAGATCGTGATCGAGGACACCAGCCAGTCCACGATTACCACCCGGGCGCTGCAGATGCAGGCCTGAAATGTGTGCTGGCGCACATTGCGGCCCAGCCGTGCCGGACATCGAATCCCAAAAACGAGAACTTGCTCGCATCCTGATGTCGCCATGCATGGTGTTATGTCGCAACCAACTGGCATTCGTTGACGGGAATATTTCGTGGTAGGTAAGCGCAGACAATCGCCGCTTGAGGCCGGTATTACACGCGCGCTGGCAATGCGCATGCAGCCGCGGGCAGCACACCGCGACGAGCGCATCGGCAAGTGGTTGCTGATGACCGGTACGGCTCTGGCCATACTGCAAGGCCCGGCGGCCCACGCCCTCTCACTTGGCGACATGCAGATCGAGTCCGCCATCGGCCAGCCGTTGGTGGCAACGACCACGGTACGCCTCGGCGCCGGCGAAACACTGAGCAACAAATGCGTGACGGCACCTGCCGGCGGTGGTGACGACATCACCCGCCCGACCGGCATCAAGGTCACCACAGTCGATGCCATGGGGCCGGGTGAGTACCCGTTGCGGGTGACTACGCGCAGCCCGCTGTACGAACCCATGTATGAAATCGAGCTGCAGGTGCAGTGCGCCGGCAGCATTGCCCTGCGCAAAAATTATGTGGTGCTGCTCAACCTGCCTGTTGCCACGCTGGCCAATCAGCCACAGTCTTCCAGCCGCGAGGCCCAGGCGGCCGCGCGGCCCGCGGCGCAGCCCCGCCCCACCCTGCCACGACAGCCACGCGCGGCATCCCGTGACCTGAGTTCGAGCGCTGCGCCAATTGCGGCGGGCAGCCTGTATCGCGTGCGCAGCGGCGACACCTTGTCGACCGTGGCAGAGCGCGTGACAGACCGCCCGGCCGGAAGCCTGTGGAACGTGGCCCAACTGCTGTTTGCCGCGAACCCTGATGCCTTTGTCGCCGATGACCCCGACCGCCTGAAACTGGGGGCAATGCTGTATATTCCGGAAGCCGGCACGCTGGCTCTGGACGCGCCGAATGAACCGGCGAAGCCCGAATCACGGGCTGCTGCGGCGCCTGCCACGCCAGCCATGCCGCCGGCAGCTGCCATGCCCCCCGCCGATGTAAGTTCCGCAGTCCCGGCTGCAACGCCGGTGCCGGCAGCGTTGGCCGCGTCTTCTGTCGATCGCGCTGCCGCCGAGACCGCCGCGGTCACGCGAACGGGCCGGGCCGCAGAGCCGGTTGCGCCGGTTCGTAACGCGCCACCGGCAACCCCGCGCGCAGCGGCCGAAGAATCCAGCCGCGCGCCGGCTACGGCTGCTTCCGCGTTGGCCGCGCCTGAGCCCGCGGAAATACACCCGCTGGTGGCGGTTCTGGCCGGCATGCTCCTCGGTGCACTGCTGGCCGTGGCCATCCTCGGCCGCAGCCTGTTGGGCTCAATGCCGGGGCGTCGGCGCCCAGCAGCCGCGGCCGGCGCTGCGGCAGGCGCTGCAACCAAGCCAGACATCGAGCCCGCAGCTCAGGACACGCTGCGGCTGCACCGTGAGCCGGCGGATCCGCTGAGCTACACCCGCGCCGGAATCGATGTAGAACTCACACCCGCAGCAGACACCAACGTCGACCTGGACCTGAGCAACGGTTTCACGCCATTCGACGACAATTCGACGACTTCGCCGCATCCGCCGCGGATCAGCCTGCATGACCGCGACAACGAATTCGCCAATATGCTGGACGAACTCGCCGCCACCGGCGAAGTGTCCGCACTGTATGCCAAACCTCAGGCAGAGCCCGCCAACAACACTATTCGCGACCTGTTCGCCGCGCTCGAACCGGAGGCCGACGAAGATGACGCCCCCACCACCGAGATGCCAGAACAATCCGACCAAACGACCGCCAAAATGCCGCACCTGAGTACGGACGAGCTGGCTGCTCAGGACCTGCAGTCGTTGTCCCGACGGCTTTCCGACGAAGCGGATGATGAGCGGCTGTCTGCCACCCTGACGCAGGCTTTGCAACTGCTGGAGAAAGACTACGAGGACGAGCTGAGCACCAGCCAGCGACTCAGTCGGGACGACATCGACGACGCGTTTGCAAGACGGGCCGGCAAATCCGGCTAGCGGCTCGGGAGCGGCTGCTAGGCAGCGGCGATAACCACGGGTTCCAGCCGCTCAACCTTGCGGTAGTTGCGCGGCAACAAGGCCCCGCGGCGACCACGCTCACCGAGATAGCGTTCCTCAATTTCCTTCCATTTGACCGTCATGATGCGGCCGCCGGCCTGCACCTGCAGCGGCTCTCCAGGCTGCAGCAGCGCCGCCGAAACCATGCGTTCCTCGCCCGACTTGTACTTCGCTGTGGGCACGCCCAGCAACTTGATGCCCTTGCCGCGCGCCATTTCCGGCACCTCCGCTGACGGAAATACGAGCAGGTGTCCGGCTGACCCGGCCACGGCCACCAGCGTGTCCTCCGGGAACTCCTCCCCGGCGACGGTCACCGGCACCAGCACTGCGCCGCCATCCGGCACCCGCAACGTTGCCTTACCCGCCTTGACCCTCGAGAACAGCTCCGCGGGCTGCACGAAAAAGCCATAGCCGGCATCGGTTGCCAGCAACCACCACTGTTCGGGATCGCCGGCCATGACACCCGCGAAGGTGGCGCCATCGGCCGGCTTGAAGCGGCCTGACAGCGGCTCACCCTGACCACGCGCGGACGGCAGGGTGTGAATCGTCAGCGTGTAGGCACGCCCGTAACTGTCCATGAAGACGGCCTGCCCATTGCTCCGCCCGCGCGCAGCGCTGAGGTACTCATCACCTGACTTGTAGCTCAGCGTACGCGGATCCACATCGTGACCCTTTGCCGCCCGTGCCCAACCGCGCGCCGAGAGGATGACGGTCATTGGCTCGCTAGGCAGCAGCTCGGTTTCGCTGATGGTTTGCGCGGCGGCCCGCTCCACAATAGCGGTGCGGCGCGCGTCACCAAAACGCTTGGCCAGCTCAAGCAGTTCGTCGCGAATCAGCTTGCGCAGTCGCGTTGCACTCTTCAATGTAGCCAGCAAATCCGTCAGCTCGGCAGCCAGCTCGTCTTGCTCGCCGCGGATTTTCATCTCCTCCAGCTTAGCCAGATTGCGCAAGCGCAAGTTCAGGATGGCCTCGGCCTGCGTTTCCGAGAGCTTGAAACGTTTCATCAAGACCGGTTTCGGTTCGTCTTCCTCGCGAATGATCTTGATTACCTGGTCGATATTTAAATAGGCAACCAGGAGGCCATCGAGGATATGCAGGCGCTCCTGCACCCGGTCGCGCCGAAACTCAAGGCGGCGCCGGACCGTCGCGGTACGGAACTCAAGCCACTCACTCAGAAGCTCCTTGAGATTGTGGACACTGGGTCTGCCGCTGCGGCCAATCAGGTTTAGATTGACACGCTGGGTGCGCTCCAGGTCAGTCGTCGCACACAGATGGCTCATGATTGCCTGCACATCGACGCGTCCGGACTTGGGCGAGATAATGAGCCGCGTGGGGTTCTCGTGATCGGACTCATCCCGCAGGTCCTCAATCAGCGGCAGCTTTTTCGCCCGCATCTGGGCCGCAATCTGCTCGAGAATCTTGGCGCCGGACGCCTGATACGGAAGCGCCGTAACAACAATATCGTTGCCCTCTCGCTCCCATGTGGCGCGGACCCGCAGTGTCCCGTTGCCGGTCTTGTAGATTTCCGCTATTTCCTCGCGCGTCGAGATAATCTCGCCACCGGTCGGAAAATCCGGCCCTTTGATATGGCCCAGCAGGCCACGGAGCGTAGTCTCCGGTTTGTCGAGCAACCGCACCAGCGCGGCTACCACCTCACCCAGATTGTGCGGCGGGATGTCGGTCGACATACCTACCGCAATGCCAGTCGCGCCGTTCAGCAACAGGTTCGGCAACTGCGCCGGCAATAACTGCGGCTCCTGCAGCGTGCCGTCGAAGTTCTGTTCCCAATCGACGGTGCCCGCGCCGAGCTCGCTCAGCAGCGTGCCGGCGTAGGCGGTCAGGCGCGCCTCGGTATAGCGCATGGCAGCGAACGATTTGGGGTCATCCGCCGAGCCCCAGTTGCCGTGACCGTCAACCGTCGGGTAGCGATACGAGAACGCCTGCGCCATATGCACCATGGCCTCGTAGCATGCCGAATCGCCGTGGGGATGAAACTTGCCCAGCACATCACCGATCGTGCGGGCCGACTTTTTCGGCTTCGACTGGTGGGACAGTCCAAGTTCGCTCATCGCATAAATAATGCGCCGCTGTACGGGCTTCAGGCCGTCGGCGATATGCGGCAATGCCCGGTCGAGAATGACGTACATTGAGTAGTCGAGGTAGGCGCGCTCGGTAAACTGCGCCAGGGGCTGTCGCTCTATACCTTCGAAATCGAGCTGATCTTGTTGCGTCATTGCCGATACTTATCCTTAAGGGTTGGCGACAGCGCGGCGGGGCCAGCTATCAGACGGTGGCGAGATTACCATTCTGCTCGAGCCAGTGCCGCCTGTCTTTGGCGCGCTTCTTGGCGAGCAGCATGTCGAGCATCTGGTGGGTTTCATCCCGCGCATCAATGGTGAGCTGCACCAGGCGGCGGGTCTCCGGCGCCATTGTCGTATCGCGCAGCTGCGCAGGACTCATTTCACCAAGGCCCTTAAAGCGCGTCACGTTGACCTTGCCGGTCAGCTTTTCAGCGATGATGCGCTGCTCGATACCCTGCCGTTCCGCATCGTCCAGCGCATAGAACACCTGCTTGCCGACATCTATCCGGTACAGCGGCGGCATGGCTACATACACATGCCCGGCGCTGACCAGCGCCGGGAAGTGCCTGACGAACAGCGCACATATCAGGGTGGCGATATGCAGTCCGTCGGAATCCGCATCGGCGAGGATGCAGATCTTGTGATAGCGCAGCTGCGAAAAATCCTCGCCGCCCGGATCGATACCGATGGCCAGACTGATGTTGCTGACCTCCTGCGACCCGAGAACATCGCCGATATCGACCTCCCAGGTATTCAATATTTTGCCGCGCAGCGGCAGCACCGCCTGAAACTCGCGGTTGCGCGCCTGCTTGGCCGAGCCTCCGGCTGAGTCGCCCTCCACCAGAAACAGCTCGGTGCGCTCCGGGTCCGTGGCCGCGCAGTCGGCCAGCTTACCGGGCAAAGCCGGGCCGGCAACCACCTTCTTACGCTTGACCTCCCGACTCGCCTTGAGACGGCGCTGCGCCGCCTCGATCGCGCGGAGCGCAATCTGGTCGCCCGTGTCCGGATGCGTGTTGAGCCAGTGGGCAAAGGCATCTTTGACCACGCCGGATACGAACGCGGCGGCTTCGCGGGATGACAGGCGCTCTTTGGTCTGGCCGGAGAACTGTGGGTCCTCCAGCTTGGCGGACACCACATAGTGCACGCCGTCCCAGACATCCTCAGGTGCAATGCGGACACCGCGCGGCAACAGGCTGCGGAGCTCAGCATACCCGCGCAGTGCGTCGGTCAAGCCAGTACGAAAACCGTTGACGTGGGTGCCGCCCTGCGGGGTCGGGATCAGGTTCACGTAGGATTCGGCGACACCGGCGCCGTCCGGGTCTGCCCAGACGACCGCCCAATCGACCATCTCGGAGGTGCCCTTAAAGCTGCCTCCAAAAGGTTCCGCCGGCAGCGTCACGCAACCGCCCAGCTCCTGCTGCAGGTAGTCTTCCAGACTGCCGGTGTAAAACCACTCGTGCTGCTCGCCGGTTTTTTCAATCAGTAGCGAGATCGTGAGACCCGGGCACAGCACCGCTTTCGCGCGCAGGGCATGGACCAGGCCAGCCGCGGAGAACTTGACCGAGTCAAAGTATTTGGCGTCGGGCCAGAAACGGATCGTGGTACCGGTGTTGCGTTTGCCGACCTCGCCCACGACCTCCAGCTTGCCGCGCTTCTTGCCGTTGGTAAAACTGAGGTTGTACTCCTTACCGTCGCGCCGAATCCATACCTCAAGGTTTTTCGACAGCGCGTTGACGACCGAAACCCCGACACCGTGAAGCCCGCCTGAATATTGGTAATTGTCGGATGAGAATTTGCCACCCGCGTGCAGCCGCGTGAGGATCAGTTCCACACCGGGGACCTTTTCCTTGGGGTGGATGTCGACCGGCATCCCGCGGCCATCGTCCGCCACTTCGAGCGAGCCATCCTCGTGCAGCACCACGTCAATTCGCTTGCAGTGGCCCGCCAGGGCTTCATCGACACTGTTATCGATGACTTCGTGAGCCAGGTGATTCGGACGCTGGGTGTCCGTGTACATGCCCGGGCGCCGCCGCACGGGTTCCAGCCCGCTGAGGACTTCGATATCGGCGGAGCTATAGCTTTTAGTCACAGCGGAGGACCTGTTGCAAACGAGTAGGAAGAGCCGCCTGCCAGGCTGCGGCGTTAATCGAGATCAGCGATGAGAGACTCACGCACGAGTTCGGGGACCCGCAAACCGTCGAGCCTGTAGCCGGGATGATTCACCCCCAGGTGCAGCTCCGCTCCGGCCCGCAGCCCCGCAACCATCTCAGCAGTGAGCTCGAAACGCAAGAAATGCACCGCGGACGTCTTCTCCTCGTTGGAGCGCTCCATATCTTCATCGGCGATCGCGTGCACCCGCGGAAGCTCGCCTACCTGAGCCCATATCTGCTGCTCGACGCCCTTCAGCACACCCAGTGCCGCCCGCCGCTCTTCAACATCGGGGTACTCAATGAGCAGGGTGGCCTTCCAGTTAGAGCCGTCCGGGATCAGCGGATTGTAGGCGTCCAGTTCGTCCTGGATACCCTCTGACTCAAAGGTCTTCTCAATGCGCAGCATTTCCTGAATCTGATACTGCATGGTCAGACGGTCTTCGAACTGCAGCGTCATATGGTCGCCCAGCGCCAGCCGCCGGTGCCGCTTGTGCTCCAGCACCCTGGCCCTGAACTCGGGCCGGATACGCGAATATTCTTCTAATGAATACAGAGACTTATAATCTAATTTATGAGCCATTTCTATATTAAAACCACTAAATTCCATAGGCCTGCCGCAGCAAACTGAGCGGGTGCGTGTAGGCACCGGATTCGGTCAGCAGACCGTCTACCTGGGCGCCGGCCATCGGGCAGTCGCTGGTGAAATGGTCGCGTTCCGGCGCTTGCTCTACCTGCCGGGCAACCGGTCGCGCGATCTTCACGGACGCTGCACGGGAACGGGTTTTCACGCCGTAGGTGCCGTCGTGCCCGGAGCATCGCTCAATTACCTGAACGGCCGTGTCGGGCACCAGCTGCAACACGTCACGGGTTTTCAGCCCGATATTCTGCACCCGCAGGTGACACGGCACCTGGTAGGCGATGTTTCCCAGCGATACCGCAAAATCGGTGCGCAGCTTCTCTGCCTTGTGCCGCAGGAACAAATACTCGAACGGGTCGCGAAACGCCGCTGCAACGGCCTGAACCTGCGGATCATCAGGAAACATCAACGGCAGCTCCTGGCGAAACATCAGTACACAGGAGGGCACCGGCGCAACGATGTCCCAGCCTTCGGAGACCCACTGGTAAAGCTGCGGAATATTGTGCTCCTTCGCTCGCGCGACGCCCTCGAGATCGCCCAGTTCGAGCTTGGGCATACCGCAGCACTTCTCACTGTTGACCAGGGCCACGGGTATGCCATTGTGGGCGTAAATCGCCGCCAGATCCTCAACAATCTGTGGGGCATTTTTATCGCCGTAACAGGTGGCAAACAGCACCACCCGCCCCAGCGTTTCACCCGCCGCTTCACCCGGCTGCCGGGCAACCGCCGCCGGATCCTGCTGCCCCTGCACACGGGCGCGTCCGCCGCGACTGTGGTATTTCGGCACCGGCGCTGACTTGTCAACACCCAGCACCGCTTCCAGAGCGCTGCGGCCCGCGCCGCTGGCATTCACCGCATTGACGACCTCAGCCACCACCGGGATCCCTGCCAGCGAGCCGACCGCGTCGGTGTTGGCCAGCAGCTTGTCCCGCCACGGGGCGCCTTCGTCACGATAGCGCTTGGCCTTGGCGCGCAGCATCAAATGGGGGAAATCAATGTTCCACGGATGCGGCGGCACATAGGGACACTTGCTCATGTAACACATGTCACATAAGTAGCACTCGTCTACGACGTCGAGAAAAACCTTTTTGGGAACGCTGTCGACCTCGCCCGTGTCCGATTCGTCAACCGCATCAAACAGCGTCGGAAAGGCGTTGCACAAGTTGAAGCAGCGGCGGCAACCGTGACAGATGTCAAACACCCGCTCAAGCTCGGCGTCGAGCTTGGCGGGGTCATAAAAATCCTCGGTCTGCCACTCTAGCGGGTGGCGAGTAGGAGCCTCGAGGCTGCCTTCCCGAGACCCGGAGTCAGTGCCTGAACTCACAGACTGCTAGTCGTCCAGCACGTCGAGGGCTTTTTGGAAGCGGTTAGCATGCGAGCGCTCGGCTTTGGCCAGTGTTTCAAACCAGTCCGCGATCTCTTCGAAGCCTTCCTCGCGCGCCGACTTGGCCATCCCCGGATACATGTCCGTGTACTCGTGGGTCTCGCCGGCCACGGCGGCTTTCAGGTTTTCGGAGGTGCCGCCAATCGGCAAACCGGTGGCGGGGTCGCCAACAGCCTGCAGATAGTCCAGGTGCCCGTGCGCATGACCGGTTTCGCCTTCCGCGGTCGAGCGGAACAGCGCTGCGACGTCGTTGTACCCTTCCACATCCGCCTTGCCCGCGAAATACAGATAACGACGGTTGGCCTGCGACTCGCCCGCGAAGGCGTCCTTCAGGTTTTGTTCGGTCTTGCTGCCTTTCAGATCCATGTCCGCACTCCTAATCATTAAAACGGCTGGTAAATTCAGTGGGGTCCAACAATAGGTTCGCCGCCCAAAGCTGTCAACACGGCAGATGACAGCCGGGGGCCGACCGCCGGAGACGGCGGCATTTTTACTAAAGCGCAGGTCGGGAAGGCGGTGGTAAGCTTAAAGGTCAACGTATAGCTGAATGGATCTCCTACCCGTGCCCGAGAAGAAAGCCCGAGCCCCTGATCTGGAAAAATCGCTGGCCGCCCTGGAGGCGGTAGTTGCGGAGCTGGAAGACGGCGACCTGCCGCTGGAGAAAGCGCTGCAGCAGTTCGAAGCCGGCGTGAAGCTAAGTCGTGATTGCCAGCACGCGCTGGATGCCGCGGAACAGCGGGTTAAGGTGCTTGTCGATGAGAATCTGCGCGACTTCTCGCCAAACGCCGATGACGCAGAGGTTTAGCGGCTAGCCGGCAGCTCCCGCCAGTTGCGGTTTTTCGTAGCCTTGCAGCCGGCGGATCATCGCACGCAGGAATACCTTGTTGAATCGCAGCTGACAGGCCATTGACAGCTGTTCGAGCAGCGTGGAACTGACGCTGAGAACCGTCACCTGATCTTTCGCGCGGATCGTTGCGGTGCGCTTGATACCGGACATGTAGCTGGCCTCGCCGAAGCAGCTCCCGGTGTCCATCTCGCCGATGTCGACACCGTTGCTCTGCACCACACAGTTACCGGCAACGATCACGTAGAAGCGGTCATCCATTTCGCCCTCGCGGACAATTTCGCGCCCCGCTGAATACTCGTTCCACTCGCTGGCGCTGACGAGCTCCTGTATCTCCCCGTGGTCGAACTCGTGGAACAAGCTGAGGCGCCGCAGAATCGATACGCGCTCTTTTTCATCAATACGGTCGTGTTTTATATGGGTGAGGCGCTGATAGACACGAGTCAGCGCGGCGGCGAGTTCGGCCCCGCTGCCATAGCGCTGCCCCGGCTCCTTGTGCATGGCCTTGACGACGACATCCTCAAGGTCCTCCGGGACATCAGAGCGCAGGGTATGCAGCGGCGCGGGGGTAGCAAACACGATGTTGTTAAGCAGTTTGGCCAGTGCTTTGGCACGGAACGGCCGGAAACCGGTCAGCATTTCGTACATGACGGCACCAAGCGAATACAGATCCGAGGCGCGAGTGAGTTCCTGCGACTGAATTTGCTCGGGTGACATGTAGCTCGGCGACCCGGCGATGCCCTGGATTACAGACAAATCTGCGTCTT
Organism: Gammaproteobacteria bacterium; assembly: GCA_036351295.1. GTDB lineage: Bacteria > Pseudomonadota > Gammaproteobacteria > Steroidobacterales. Next base: position 18,008 of record JAZBOT010000069.1, read on the forward strand.
TAAGTAAAGCGATGCCGAAGTCGATGATGCGGATATCATTCTCGGGGGTCAGCATAATGTTGCTGGGCTTGATGTCGCGGTGAATCAGGCCGCGGCCATGAGCATAGTGCAGAGCGCGCGCGCACTTGTAACTGATCTCAATTACATCCTCGACTCGCAGCAGGCTATCGGGCTTGCAGTAGTTGGCGAGCGTGCGGGCGCCGCGCACATGCTCCATCACGACGTAGTAGCGACCATCTTCCTCGCCCGCATCGAAGATCGGCAGAATGTTCGGGTGCTGCAGCTTGCCCACGATGTGGGCTTCGTTGAAGAACATCTTGCGCGCGATCGTGGCAGCTTCGCTGTCGGGATCCGCCTGGGTGTGGTAGACCTTTACTGCCACATCCCGTCCGTAGTAGGGGTCGTGCGATAAAAAGACATCGCCCGTGGTGCCCTGGCCGATCTCCTGAAGGATCTCGTACTTGCCTATCTTGTCGGGAACCGTGCGGCCAATTGCCCTGTCTGCCATAACTTGTGGCATAGATCGCACCTAGACTCCCCTCAGAGTAAGAACCTGAAAAATAACAATAAAATAGCGGCGAAAACCGCTGCTACCACGTCATCTAGCATAATTCCCAGCCCGCCGTGCAATCTGTGATCCAGTTCCCGAATCGGCCAGGGTTTCCAGATATCCATCAGGCGAAACAGTACGAAGGCGGCCAGTATCCACCGGGGTTCGGCCGGCACCACCAGCAGCGTGAGGTACATGCCCACGACCTCGTCCCAGACGATGCCGCCGTGATCATGCACGCCGATGCGGCGGGCGCTCTCCCCGCACACCCACACACCGAAGGCCAGAGCGGCAACGGCGACGGCCGCCTGTACGGCGACATCACCGCCGGTCAGCCACCACAACGGAACACCCAGCAGCGAGCCAAACGTGCCCGGAGCGCGCGGCATCAGCCCCAGACCAAAACCAAATGCCGGCCAGTGCACAGGATCCCGCAGGACGGTTTGCACGAGTTCGCGCTGCCCGGGCCTGGCTGTCACGCGAAATGCTCATAGCGCCCGGCGGGCATGACGTAGGGTTGAGCTCCGTCCATCCAGACCAGGTCAGTGTCACCGGTCACTTCGGCCAGCACGGTGATGCGCAACTCCAGTTCACGAGCAACAACCGCGACGCTCTCCATGTCAGCCACCGCGGCCGTAAACGCCAGCTCATAGTCTTCACCGCCCAGCAGCGCACAGGCCTGCGCCTGCCGCAGCCCGCACGCATTGAGCAGCGGGGTACTGCAGGGCAACGCGCTGACGTCCGGACGCGCACCCTTGCCGCTGGCAGCCAGCAGGCGCCGCAGGTCCGTATCGAGCCCGTCGGACACATCAAGCATGGCCGTAACCAGCGGACGCAGCCGCTGACCTGCAATGACGCGTGGCTGCGGATACTGAAACCGCCCGCGCAGATAGTCCGCTTCTCCGGCCACGCTGTCGAGGCGACCCTCGAGCAGGAAACGCCCGCCCACGGCGTCGCCCGGAGTACCGGTCACGCACAGCAGGTCGCCCTCCCGCGCGGTCGACCGCAGCACAGCGCCACCCTGGGCCACGGCGCCCTGGACTGTCACAACCGCGGACCGGGGGCCGCGTACCGTGTCGCCGCCGATCAATGCAACACCGTGCAAGGCAGCCAGTTCAGAGAAACCGGTCGCAAACGCATCCGTCCACGCCGGGTCGTGCTCGGGCACACTGAGTGCGAGGCTGGCCCACAGCGGCCGTCCGCCCATGGCGGCAATGTCGCTCAGGTTTACAGCGAGGGCCCGATGGCCCACCGATTGCGGCGGGGCGCCGGCCGCAAAATGCGTGCCTTCCACCAGTGCATCAGTCGCGGTCAGCAGCTCGCAGTCGGGTGGCAGGCGGGTAACAGCCGCATCATCACCAATGCCAACAACGACGCCCTCTCCTGCCAGCGCGCCGGCCTGCAGGCGGGCGATGATATCGGCTTCAACGGACCCTGCGACGACCGGTTGCTCAGACATAACCCTGTTTCGGCGAAATCAGGCGCGCGCCGCCCGCAGGCTGGCGGCGGCCTGGTCCAGCAGCCCGTTGACGAAACGATGCCCCCCTTCGGCGCCAAACTGCTTCGCCAGCTCCACGGCTTCATTAAGAACCACGCGCACCGGCACATCCGCACGCAGTCGCAGCTCTGTCAAAGCCACCCACAAGACCGCACGCTCCACGGGATCGAGCTGCTCCGGCGCGATATCTCCGTAGCTGCGAATGTCATCATCCAGCATGTCGCGGGCTCCGAACGCATCCTGCAGCAAACCTTCGAAGTACTCCGCATCAGCGCCGGGATAGCCCTGATCCTGACGGAACTGGGCGAGCAGAGTTTCGATATCGCGCTCGTTGAGCTGAGTCTGGTACAACGCCTGAACGGCCAGTCGGCGCGCCGCATAGCGCTTGCTGACAGCCACGTTCAGCCGCCGAGGTCACGGACCAGGTGCACCATTTCGATCGCGGCCAGCGCGGCTTCCGCGCCTTTGTTGCCTTCGCTCCCGCCGGCCCGGTCCGTTGCCTGCGTGACGCTGTCGACCGTCAGCACCCCGTTACCCATCGGAATGCCGGTCTCCAGCGCGACCCGGCTCAGACCGGCCATGCACTCGCCCGACACATCCTCGAAATGCGGGGTGCCGCCGCGAATCACCGCGCCCAGCGCGATCAGCCCGTCATAGCGGCCGGTCGCAGCCGCTTTCTGCGCGGCCAGCGGCAGCTCGAAAGCCCCGGCAACGCGGAGTACGTCAATCGCGGACGCGCTAACCCCATAGCGCAGTAACGTATCCTTGGCGCCCGCAATCAACGCACTCACTATCGAGTCGTTAAAGCGTGCCGCAACGATACAAAAGGACGCGTCGTAAAGCTGCCGCTGAGGTGCGGCAGGCGCCGTTTTTTCTACACTGTCAGTCATGGCCAGCCCCGGGCTATTGCGCTGCATACCGCACCGCAATCATTCTAGAAATCGGTAACGTACTCTACCACTTCGAGGCCAAAGCCTTTAATTGCGTTCATTTGTTTCGGCGTGCTGAGAACCCGCATGCGCGAAATCCCCAGGTCGCGGATTATCTGCGAGCCAATACCGTAGGTGCGCAGCACGGCATCACCCTCGCGGCGCCCCGCCGCCTCATCGACCGGCAGACCGAGATGTTTGACCGCTGTCATAAAGCTGCGCGGAGTCTCGCCGTAATTGAGGACGACGACCGCACCGCGCCCCTCGGCAGCAATGCGTTTAACCGCTGCACGCACCGCCCAGCCAAGCCGCGGATCCTGTATACCGAGCACATCGCCCACCGTATCCTGCACATGCACGCGCACCAGCGGTGGTTCCGGGAGGCTCATATCGCCCAGCACCAGCGCGGTGTGCACATTACTGCTGATGTGGTCTTCAAAGCACATCAGCTGGAATTCACCGAACTCTGTCTGCACCGGCACCTCGTAGATGCGCTCGACCGACTGCTCCTTTTCCATTCGGTAGCGAATCAGATCGGCAATACTGCCAATCCGCAGACCGTGCTCGCGCGCAAACACCTCGAGCTGCGGACGCCGGGCCATCGTGCCGTCCTCATTGAGTATTTCGACAATGGCCGCCGCCGGTTCGAAACCGGCCAGACGCGCCAGGTCGCAACCGGCTTCGGTGTGGCCAGCGCGCGTCAGCACCCCGCCGGGCTGTGCCATCAGGGGAAATACATGGCCGGGCTGACGGAGGTCCTCAGGACGCGCATCCGGTGCGGTTGCCGCCTGAATCGTGCGTGCCCGGTCATGCGCTGATATGCCGGTGGTGATGCCCTCTGCCGCCTCGATAGACAACGTGAAATTGGTGGTCTGCATTTAATCTGTTTCGCTGACCATCAGCGGCAGACGCAGCTGCTTGCAGCGATCGCGGGTCAACGTGAGGCAGATGAGCCCGCGCCCGTAGCGCGCCATGAAATTGACGTCCTGCGGTGCCACGGCGTTAGCCGCCATGATCAGGTCGCCTTCGTTTTCGCGCCCTTCATCATCAACAATAATGACCATTTTTCCGGCCCGAATGTCGGCTATCACATCCTCAATAGCGCTGAAGACCGGGTTGGACTCTGAGTCTGCGGGTCGGAGGCTGTCGTTGGCCATGCGGGTTCTCTGGTTGGGCAAAACTGCGAGCGATGCTTACGTGGCCGGCTGTGGCGGCGGCGGCTCGCCGGTGTACTGCAGCAGGAGCTCAACATAGCGCGCGATGATATCGATTTCGATATTAACGGATCGCCCCGGCCCATAGTGGCGGATTATGGTCTCAGCCTGGGTATGCGGAACGATCATCACCTGAAACTGCTCCGCCGCGACCGTGTTGACCGTGAGGCTAACTCCGTCCATCGTGATTGAGCCTTTCGGCGCGATGTAGCCGGCAAGCCGCGGCGGCACCGTCACCGCCACCCGCCATGACTCCCCGTCAGGCGTTACGCTGTCGATGACTCCCACGCCGTCGACGTGCCCGGTTACCAGATGGCCGCCGAGGCCCGCACCCAGCGCCAGCGCTCTCTCAAAGTTGACCGGGTCACCCGCCTGCAACCCGCCGAGAGTGGTGCAATCCAGCGTTTCCCGGGATACATCCGCACTAAACCCGTCAGGGTGCAGTTCGGTAACCGTGAGACAGGCGCCGTTACAGGCGATGCTGTCGCCCAGCTGCACACCATCCAGGGTCAGCTTACCCGTCGCAAACCTGAACGTGCCGTCGCCGTCACGCATCGTCGCCGACTCCAGCGTCCCTACCGCGGTTACTATTCCGGTGAACATGTCATTCGCCTGCCTTATTCAGTTCCCGCGTGCCGGCCTCGGGCGGCACGACTCGATAGCGCAGCCGCAAGTCGTCGCCGACGATGCGCACTTCAGTGCGCTGCAGCTGTCGCCGCTCGGCCATGCTCGACAACGGCATCAGATCAAACATCCCGCGGGCATCCGCTCCGAGCACGGTGCTGGCTTGATAAACAATCAGCTCGTCCACCAGACCTGCTTCCAGCAGCGCCCCGTTAAGTCGTGGCCCCGCTTCTACCAGCACCTCATTGCAACCCGCCGCTGCCAGCACAGACAACAGTTCGCGCAAGTCTACCCGAGCGGATTCGTCGGCTGGCAGTTTTCTGACATCAGCGCCCGCCGCTGTCAGCGCCGCCGCTGCGTCGGCCGGACCATTGCAATGCGCTAGCAGCGCGGGAGCCGCACCTGATAAAACCCGGGCGCCCACCGGAGTGCGCAGCCGGGAATCGACGACCACCCGCAACGGCTGCACCACTGCATCGTCGGCCACACCATCCAGCCTGCTGGTCAACCGCGGGTCGTCCGCAAGCACGGTGCCGGACCCGGTCAGCACCGCCGAGCTCTGCGCCCGCCACCGATGCACGTCGGCACGCGCGGCCGCGCCGGTGATCCACTGGCTCATGCCGTTGGCTAACGCGGTCCGGCCATCCAGACTGACGGCGAGCTTTGCACGCACCCACGGCATGCCGGTCCGCATCCGGGTCATGAAACCCACATTCAGCGCTTCCGCCGAGTTTGCCAGCACGCCCGTCACTACCTCGATTCCGGCGGCGCGCAATTCCCGGGCGCCGCGGCCGCTGACCAGCGGGTTGGGATCATCGCAGGCATAAACCACTCGCCGCAGGCCGGCCGCAATGAGTGCAGCCGCGCAGGGCGGAGTGCGACCATGATGCGAGCATGGCTCCAGCGTGACGTACGCCGTCCCGCCCGCAGCGGCCGAACCAGCGGACGCCAGGGCCACCACTTCCGCGTGACCCTCTCCCGCCCGGCGGTGATAACCCTCACCGACGACCACGCCACCCGCATCGGTAATGACACAACCCACCCGCGGATTCGGGTCCGCCGTAAAGAGACCCTGCCGCGCCAGTCGCAGAGCACGCGCCATATGCGCAATGTCGGCCGCCGTGACGGTCATCAACGCTTCTTTTTTTCCTGCGCCAGCAATGACAATTGCTGGCGCCGCTCGGGCTTGCGCGTCAGCTGCTGCAGCCTGACGATCTCGTCCTGAAACTCGGTGACATCCTGAAAACTGCGATAGACGGATGCAAAGCGCACGTAGGCCACTTCGTCAATTGCCCGCAGTTCATCCATAACAAGATCACCGACCCGCAGCGCCGGAACCTCGCGTTCACCCATCGCCTGCAGACGGTGGGTGATCCGCACGATCACTTCTTCAATGGTTTCGCTGTTGACCGGCCGTTTCTCCAGCGCCCGCACAATGCCGCTGCGCAATTTGCTGATATCAAAAGGTTGCCGGCTGTCGTCCCGCTTGATGATGTGAGGCAGAACCAGTTCGGCAGACTCGAAGGTGGTAAACCGCTCTTCGCAGGCGATGCACTCGCGGCGCCGCCGCACCTGGCGACCTTCTCCCGCGAGCCGGGAATCAATCACCTTGGTCTCGTCATGGCCACAAAAGGGACAGTGCATGGTTTAAGCCGGGCGCCGCCTAGGCATATACCGGGAGCCGCCGGCACACTTCCAGTACTTTGGCGCGCACGCGCGCATGTGCTTCGAGGTCTTCCAGGTCATCAAGGACGTCGGCTATCCACCCACCGAGCTCAGTCACCTCCGGCTCGCCGAAACCACGCGTCGTGACGGCGGGAGTGCCCAGCCGCAAACCGCTGGTCACAAAAGGCGACCGCGGATCATTCGGCACCGCGTTCATGTTGACGGTGATATTGGCCGCACCCAGTGCCGCGTCAGCGTCCTTGCCGGTAATACCTTTGTCGATCAGGTCGACCAGAAACATATGCGAGTCAGTTCCGCCGGAGACGATATTGTAGCCGCGCGCCTGCAACGCCGTCGCGAGCGCAACCGCATTACGCTTAACCTGCAGCTGGTAGTCGCGAAACTCCGGCTCCATCGCCTCTTTGAATGCGACAGCCTTGGCGGCAATGACGTGCATCAGCGGGCCACCCTGGCTGCCCGGAAATACGCGCGAGTTGAAAGCCTTGGTCAGCGTGTCGTTGGCGCGTGCCAGAATGAGACCGCCGCGCGGACCGCGCAGTGTTTTGTGGGTCGTGGTGGTCGTGACGTCCGCGATCTGCACCGGACTGGGGTAAACACCAGCCGCCACGAGGCCGGCAACATGCGCCATATCAGCCATCAGATAGGCGCCCACCGCATCCGCAATTTCGCGAAACCGCTGCCAGTCAATGACGCGCGAATAAGCCGAAAAACCGGCAATAATCATCTTCGGTCGGTGTTCGCGCGCAAGCGCCTCCACCTGGGCGTAGTCAATCAGCCCGGTCGCCGGATCGAGGCCGTACTGGACCGAGTTGTATATCCGCCCGGAGAAGTTCACCGGAGCGCCATGAGTCAGATGGCCGCCATCCGCCAGCGCCATCCCCAGAACCGTGTCATGCGGCTGCAGCAAGGCCATGTAGACAGCGGCATTGGCCTGCGAACCCGAGTGCGGTTGCACATTGGCATAGTCAGCGCCAAACAGCTCGCGCGCGCGCTCGATGGCCAGCCGCTCGGCGACATCGACAAATTCGCAGCCACCGTAGTAGCGCTTGCCCGGATAACCCTCAGCGTATTTATTGGTGAGTTTGCTGCCCTGTGCTTCCAGGACCCGCGGGCTCGCGTAGTTCTCGGAGGCAATCAACTCGATGTGTTCTTCCTGACGCGTCGATTCGTGCTGAATAGCAGCAAACAATTCCGGATCGAAATCGGCGATATTCGAGTCGCTGGTGTACATGGAAGCAGGCTCCGCAATAGCTGGTGACAGGGCGGGCAATTGTACCCGTTTATCGCCGTGCTAAGCAGTGCCCGGAAAATTCGCCGCTGCGACGCCGGCAAAGGCCCGCACGACCGCCGTCCAGCCGACCGCGAGGTTGCGTCGATTGTAGCCGCCGCCACCCATGCCGATTATCCGGCCGGCCGCGTATTCGTCGGCCAGCGCAGCCAGGCGGCCTGCTGCATGCGCGTGCGCTGCCGGACTCAGGCGCAGATGAGTAATCGGGTCCCCGGCAATGCTGTCCGCGCCACACTGAAACAGAATGAATTGCGGCTCCGCGTCGCGCAGAAACGCCTCCACCGCCTCCCACGCCGCAAAAAAGCGTGCATCGTCCGCGCGCGGCCGCAGCGGCACGTTCAGTTTGGTGCCCACAGCAGCGCCGGTGCCGCGCTCACCCGCATGTCCGGTACCGGGATACAACGCCCGACCGTCTTCATGGATATCCGCAATCCACACTGCCGGGTCGTCGGCGAAAGCGTAGTACATGCCGTCGCCATGGTGGGCGTCGATATCCACATAGGCGATGCGCTCAAGGCCATACCGCGAGCGGAGCAATTCAGCGGCAATACCGCAGTCATTGAACACACAGAACCCGGCCGCGTGATCGCGGCCTGCATGATGCAGGCCGCCGATCGGCACGAATGCCCGCCGTGCCGCACCGCTCATGACCGCATCGACCATGTTGAGCGTTGCGCCCACCACAGCGGATGCGGCCTCAAACAGCCCGCCAAACGCCGGCGTATCCCGCCCATCCAGCAGTGTAGTGCCATCCCCGCAGGCGGTCTGCACAAAATCAACGTAACGGGCCGTGTGAAAAGCCAGCAACTCATCGCGCGTGGCCACCCGCGCCTCGGCAAAGGCAACAGCATCGCCCAGGCCGCTAGCGGCCAGCTCAGCGTGAAACACGTCGTGGCGGTCGGTGCCAAACGGATGCTCACCCCCAAAACCGTAGGCGGCCGTCCGCGCATCCTTTATCACGTGCACCTGCATAACCACCCCCGGGTCAACCATTCTGTGCAGCGGCGCAATCTTTGCCTGCCTGTAGCACAACGCAATTCGATTCAGGATAATCGATGCAGTTTGCCAGCATCAGGAAGCATCATGGCTCAGTACGTTTACACGATGAACAGGGTGGCCCGTCTCGTGCCCCCAAAACGCTATATTTTGCGCGATATTTCGCTGAGCTTCTTTCCGGGCGCCAAAATCGGCGTGCTCGGGCTGAACGGCTCCGGCAAGTCGACGCTGTTGCGCATTATGGCCGGTGTCGATACCGAATTTGAGGGTGAAGCGCGTCCGCAGCCCGGCATCAAAATCGGCTACCTGCCGCAGGAGCCCGACCTCGATCCGAACAAAACAGTGCGTGGCAACGTCGAGGAAGGCGTGGGCGAGGTGCTGGCACTGATCGAACGTTTTAACGCCATCAGCGACCGCTTTGCCGAACCGCTGGACGACGAGGAAATGAGCGCACTGCTGGAGGAACAGGGCGAACTGCAGAACCAGATCGATGCCCGTGACGGCTGGGACGTCGAGCGCAAGCTCGAAGTGGCGGCCGATGCCCTGCGCCTGCCTGACTGGGACGCCGATGTCACCAAGCTATCCGGGGGCGAACGACGGCGCGTGGCGCTGTGCCGCCTGCTGCTGTCCGAACCGGATATGTTGTTACTTGATGAGCCGACCAACCATCTGGATGCGGAGTCAGTCGCGTGGCTGGAAAAATTTCTCGAGCGTTTCGCGGGCACGGTGATCGCTGTGACGCACGATCGCTATTTTCTCGACAACGTGGCCGGGTGGATACTCGAGCTTGATCGCGGCCATGGCATACCCTGGGAAGGCAATTACAGCTCCTGGCTGGAACAAAAGGACCAGCGTCTGAAGCTGGAGGCAAAACAGGAAGCAGCGCGGCAAAAAAGCATTGAAGCCGAGCTGGAGTGGGTGCGCTCCAATCCGCAGGCACGCAGGGCCAAGAGCAAGGCGCGCCTGGCGCGTTTCGAGGAACTGTCCTCGCAGCAGTTCCAGAAGCGTCAGGAGACCAATGAGATTTACATCCCTCCGGGCGAACGCCTCGGTGACAAAGTGCTGGAAATCGAGGGCTTACGGAAAGGCTTCGGCGAGCGCCTCCTGATCGACGACTTCAGCATGCAGCTTCCGCCAGGCGCTATCGTGGGGGTCATCGGACCCAATGGCGCCGGCAAAACCACCCTGTTTCGCATGCTGGCCGGCACCGAGCAGCCGGATAGCGGCACGATCACGTTCGGGTCCACCGTGCATATGGCCTATGTCGATCAGTCCCGTCAGTCACTTGACGACAACCACACCGTCTGGGAGGAAATTTCCGGTGGCGAGGATCTGCTGCGGGTTGGCAACTATGAAACTTCGTCCCGTGCCTACGTGGGCCGGTTTAATTTTCGCGGCACCCAGCAACAGCAACTGATCGGCGAGCTGTCAGGGGGTGAGCGCAACCGGGTGCATCTGGCCAAGATACTGAAGTCGGGTGCCAACATGCTGTTGCTGGATGAGCCCACCAATGACCTCGATGTCGAAACGCTGCGCGCACTGGAAAACGCATTGCTCGACTTTCCGGGCTGCGCGATTGTGATTTCCCATGACCGCTGGTTTCTCGACCGCATCGCCACGCACATTCTGGCGTTCGAGGGCGACAGTCATGTCGAGCTGTTTGCCGGCAACTATGCGGAATACGAAGAGGACCGCAAGCAGCGCCTCGGCGACGCGGCGACGGCGCCGCAGCGAATCCGGTTCAAGCCCCTGCTGAGTTAACAATAACCAGCATAACAGCGGTCCGCGAAACCGGACATTGATGCTAAACTGGTGATTAGACAGGGACATCACAATAAGCGACCCGCGAGCGGGCCAGAATAATAATGAACCCGACCTACCTCGATCCGAGCAACCGTTTGCACGGCGCGCCGGCCGCGCAACTGGAATGCCCGCACTGCAGTGCGGAGGCCCCCCTGCTGCCGGTGGCCACGCCCGACTTTCGTGCGCTCCAGCAGGCGCGACCCCAGACCACCGGCATGGTGTTTCAGTGCACGTCCTGCCAGTCACCAGTGTTTTACAAATTTCGTATCTCGGCCATAGAGCCCGCCCGCATCACGTTTGATCCGAAACCCCGGCCGGTCGAGACTCAGGATGATCGTTTTAGCCTGCGCTATCTGCCCGAGCGGGTTGCGACCTATTTCCGTGATGCGCTCGGGTGCTATCACCATGACTTGCTCTATGCCTTTGGCGCCATGTGTCGATTGACTACCCAGGCCGTCATTGAGGATCTGGGTGAGACCGAACAGTCACGCATTGCTGCGCAGGTCGAAGAAATTGCCCAGCTGGCAAATCTGGATGAAGACAGCTACCAGCTGATTCGGACCCTGTTGTTTGATGTTTCCAGCGGACTCCCGATTGCGCCTGGCATCGACCGGCGCCTCGCTGGCATTCTGCTGGAGTGCATGAAGGATCTCCTGCAGCAGGCGTATATTCGCCGCCGGCGCTTGCGCAAGGTGCTGCAGATGCGCCAGTTCTTTGCGGACACTCGCGCCACACCCGGCATGAGCGACGAGTCGCTGATTAACGTCTCGACTCTGTCGATGCGCCGTTCGACCGGGACGGAATAAAACGCCCCGCAGGTTCAGCCTGACCGCGATCAGTACGCCGCTTCACCCCACCCAGACCCGCGCGTTGCGGAACATCCGCAGCCACGGCCCGTCCTCGCCCCAGTCGCGCGGATGCCATGAATGCTGAACGGTTCGATGCAGCCGCTCCGGATGCGGCATAAACAGGGTAACGCGGCCATCGGTGTTACAGATGCCCGCGATGCCGTCGGGCGAACCATTTGGGTTGGCCGGATACAGCGCTGCCGGCTGGCCCCGATTGTCGATATAGCGAATCGCGACGCGACCCGACTCATGCAGCTGCTGCGCTGCGGACGTGGCGCTGAACTCCGCCCGACCTTCACCATGCGAGGTCGCAATCAGCAGTCGCGAACCGGCCATCCCACGCAGCAAGACCGACGGCGAGTCGAGCACTTCAACCAGACTCAGGCGTGCCTCAAACTGCTCCAAAAGGTTGCGGCCAAAACGCGGCCAGTGCTCTGCGCCCGGCACAATTTCCTGCAGCCCCGCCAGCATCTGACAGCCATTGCAAACTCCTAGCGCAAACGTATCGCTGCGTGCAAAAAAAGCCGCGAAAGCCTCACGCGCTGCCGGATTAAACAGGATGGATTTTGCCCAGCCGCCGCCGGCGCCGAGTACGTCGCCAAACGAAAACCCGCCGCAGGCAGCAAGCCCTTTGAACGAGTGCAGCTCCTGCTGACCCGCCAGCAGATCAGACATGTGCACGTCTACCGGATCAAAGCCGGCCCGCAAAAATGCGGCGGCCATCTCGTTGTGGCTGTTGACGCCCTGCTCACGCAACACTGCGACGCGCGGGCGGGCCCCGGTATTGATGAACGGCGCTGCCACATCGTCCTCAGGATCGAAGCCCACCAGGGGCGCCAGCCCTGTGTCATCATTGTCGGCAATGGCATCAAACTGTTGCCGCGCGGTCACCGGGTTGTCACGTTCGGCCTGCAGCCGATAGCTGAGCTCCGCCCAGGTCTGCTGCAAGTCGGCTCGGGCGGCGCTCAACAAGGCTTCACCAGCACGAGCAAACGTGATCTGCTGCGCCGCCTTAACTTCACCAATGCGCTGCACCCACTGGCTGAGGTCACGCCGCGCAGCAGCTGCGAGGAATGGCTCGACCGCGTTGGCCGCCACCTGGACCACAGCGCCCAGCTCTTCGTTAAACAACCAGGGCAACGCAGCGCCGGCGGGCACCTCGATATCAACACCGCACCGGCCGGCAAAGCTCATTTCGCACACGGTCGCGTACAGGCCCCCGTCTGAGCGGTCGTGATACGCCAGCAACCAGCCTGCCGCATTGGCTTCCTGAACAAACTCAAATGCTGTGCGCAGCAGCGCCGCGCTGACGACATCGGGCGCAGGACCGCCCTCACGCTGCATCACCTGGCTGAGCGCCGAACCGCCCATGCGCTGCTGCCCGGCACCGAGATCAATGAGAAACAGCGGCGCATTTTCTGCCGGCTGCAGTTGCGGTGTCAGGGTGCGGCGGGCGTCAGTCACCGGCGCAAAGGCCGACACAATGAGCGAGAGGGGCGCGACGACTGATTTGTCGACGCCGTCGTCCCGCCACTCAGTGCGCATCGACAGCGAGTCCTTGCCCACCGGTATCGCGATACCAAGCTCAGGACATAAGCCCAGACCCACGGCCTCGACCGCTTCATGCAGCGCCTGACTCTCCCCCGGTACGGCGGCAGCGGCCATCCAGTTAGCCGACAGCCGCACATCGCCCAACCGCGCAATCGGCGCGGCCGCGATGTTGGTCAAGGCCTCACCAACGGCCATTCGCGCCGAGGCGGCGGGACTGAGGGCTGCCAGCGGTGTGCGCTCGCCCATCGCCATCGCTTCACCGGCAAAACAACTGAAATCGCGCAGGGTGACGGCAACATCGCTCACGGCAACCTGCCAGGGGCCCACCAGCTGATCGCGCGCGACCAGGCCGCCGACCGTGCGGTCGCCGATATGAATGAGGAAGGACTTGTCAGCGACAGCGGGCAGCCGCAGGACGCGGCGTGCAGCGGCATCAAGATCAATACCGTCCAGCGCTGCCGGCGGCACGGGGCGCTGCCGGCGCACAATATCGATCTGCGTCTGCGGCGGCTTGCCCAGCAGGGCGTGCATACTCATATCGACCGGGCAGTTGCCGTGCAGCGAATCGTCAACACGCAGTCGCCCGGAGCTGTCCATTTTCCCTACGACAGCAAACGGCGCTCGTTCGCGGGCGCACAGCGCCGCAAACCGGTCAAGGTCTTCAGGCATAACGGCGAGCATGTAGCGTTCCTGGGCCTCGTTGCACCAGAGCTCGAGTGGCGACATGCCCGGCTCGGCACTGGGGACGGCGCGCAGGTCGACCACCGCCCCGCGCTTACTGTGGTCCACCAGTTCCGGCAGAGCATTCGACAGGCCGCCGGCGCCCACGTCATGAATGATGACGATCGGGTTACGGCCCTCGACCCCCAGCGCCCAACAGGCATCGATGACCTGCTGCGCGCGTCGCTGCATCTCCGGATTGCCGCGCTGAACTGACGCATAGTCCAGCGCTTCCTGGCTGCTGCCGCTGCCCATGGATGAAGCGGCACCGCCGCCGAGACCGATTAGCATCGCCGGGCCACCCAGCACGATAATCAGCGCACCAACGGGCACCTCCGGCTTTAGCACGTCGGCGGCCCGGACGTTGCCCAGCCCGCCGGCCACCATGATCGGCTTGTGATAGCCGTAATAGTGTCCGCCGCCCCCGTCGCGGGGCGCTTCAAACGTGCGGAAATAACCCAGGATATTGGGGCGCCCGAATTCGTTGTTAAAAGCCGCTCCACCGATGGGGCCCTCAAGCATAATCTGTAGCGGGCTCGCTATCCGCGCCGGGCGGCCGAGCGTTTGCTCCCACGGCTGCTCGAAACCGGGAACACGCAGATGGGAGACGGTGAAGCCCGTCAGACCAGCCTTTGGCGCCGCCCCGCGCCCGGTGGCGCCTTCATCGCGGATCTCGCCGCCGGCTCCCGTCGCTGCCCCCGCAAACGGCGAGATGGCGGTCGGATGGTTGTGCGTCTCCACCTTCAGCAGGATATGCACGGGTTCTTCATGCAGGCGGTACACCCGGTCACGGGCAGCAGGCAGGAGTCGCTGCCCCACCCCGCCGGCAATCACGGCGGCGTTGTCGGTGTACGCGGACAAAACGCCGGCCGGTGCCGCCGCATGGGTAGCGCGGATCATCTTGAACAGGCTGAGATCCTGCGGCTGCCCATCAATCCGCCACGACGCGTTAAATATCTTGTGCCGGCAATGCTCGCTGTTCGCCTGCGCAAACATCATCAGCTCGGCATCGGTCGGGTCCCGACCCTCGGCGGCAAAAACGTCGCACAGATAGTCGATTTCGTCAGCTGACAGCGCCAGACCCAGCGCCGCGTTGGCCGCCTCAAGTGCGGCCCGGCCCTGCGCTCCGAGCGGCACGGAGTTCAGCTGCGCGGGCGCCTCAGTGAAGAACAAGTCGTCAATGTCGGCCGCCGCTGCCCGCAGCTCCTGAGTCATGCGGTCATAAAGGACACCGCAGCGCGCCAGCAAGTCGGTACCGTGGAGGTCAGCAGCGCCCGAAATTGAATAAACAATGCCGCGTTCGAGCCGCACGACGGCGTCGAGCCCACAGTTGGTCACGATATCGGTCGCTTTGCTCGACCAGGGGGAAATGGTGCCCTTCCGCGGTGCTGCCAGCACGGCAGGGGCGTCCGCAGGCGCAGGCGCCGCAGGCACGTCATACCGCAACAGCTCGTCCAGCACCGCGCGTTCCGCAGTGCTAAGCGTGCGCTCCAGCAACAGCAGGTGCTCATACCGCGCTGTAAGTCCGACAGCACCCGGTAATTCGCACTGCAGTGCTGCGAGGAGTTTGTTGAGACGGAACGATGAATGCGCCAGGGGTCCCGGCAAACGCAATATGGGCATCAGTCAGGCTCGTAGCGGGCTGGACAGAGGGATCGGCAGGAGGCGCTGCATCAGGCCGGATCTTTGCCGGCGGGCGTGTACAGCGGCACCGGAAACTTGGCGACGTTGCCGCCCTCGGCAACGCTGATTTTACTCGGACCCTGCTTGTTCACTTCATCAATTCGTATGACCGAGTGCAGCGGCACATAGGTGCGCTTGACCGAATCAAACTCAGCTTTCAGTCGTTCTTCGGACGGGTCCACGACAACCGAACTGCGTTCCCCGAAAACCAGCTCCTCCAGCTCAATAAAGCCGAACAGGTTGCCCTGACCAACACTCCGTGCATAAACCTCATACACCTGGCCCTGATTCATGAACACGACTTTGTATAAACGACGCTCGGTCATCAGCTCGTTTGATCCTTGTATTAAGTTAAACCGTGCGCGGCCCGTTTCCGCGCGCTCCGATTATAGCCCACCGCGCCGGGCCGGCGGGTCGCAAAGCACGGTGGGCACTGGCTCGCGGAAAAGTGTGATGCAAGCAGCAGAATACCGCCAGTCAATGGGCGACACTCCTAGCTGGGCCGTCGTGTCGCCATAATACAGACGGCGCCAGGGATCCGTATCGGAAAAGACTATGCCGCTTCGCCTACAAGTTATCAGCGCCCATCGCGAAAGCATGGGTGGCAGCTATGTCCAGGAATTTGCAGCCTGCGGCGGCACGATTGGACGTAGCCTGGAGTGCGACTGGCCCCTGCCCGACTCCAAGCGGTTTATTTCGGGCAAGCATGCCATGATCGATTATCAGGGTGGTGCCTATTACCTGGTGGACATGAGCCGCAACGGTGTCTATATCAACGGCTCAAACACGGCGGTCGGCAAAGGCAACCCGCAACGCCTGTTCGACGGGGATACCATCCGGCTGGGGGAATTCGAGATCCGGGTGGCGATTATTGACGACCCCGCCGAGAAGTCCGAAGACGGTATGGCGGATTCGGTCGTCCGGGCCCAAATGGTCATGGAAGACGAGTCCGTTGAAATCGCGATGCTGGACGCGGACAAAATCAATGATGAACTGACCCTGGACGATGTGCTGCGGCCGGGCGATGAGTCGGGTGAGCTGAGCATGCTGCGGGAAATCCCCGAGGGCGCCAGCGGTATGCTGCGCAAGCTGGCCAGTCAGGCACTGCTCAAAGAGGCGGTGGAGTCGTTCCTGACAGCCGCCGGGCTGCAGGCGGCGGACTTCGACGGGATGGACCCGCAGCAGCTGTTGCAGAACGCCGGCCGCCTCCTCGGTGAATACACCGGCGGTACGCATGCGCTATTGATAAATAAGGACAAGACCACTCGCCAGCTGCGGCTCGGCAAACCGGATGCCGGCGCAACCAAGAACCCGCTCCGCTCAGCGGAGAGCTATGAAAACGCGCTGCGCCTGCTGTTGGGCAGCAATAACGACGTCAATGCCCAGGGGCCGGCGGCCGTCCGGATGGCGTTTGCTGAACTTCGGCGGCACGAACGCGCTGTCATTGAAGCCATGCGTTCAGCGCTGGCAGACTATCTGGGGTATTTCGAACCGGCCGCAATAGAACAGTACGCGCGGGAACGCGGCTTCAAGAGCGCCAAAGCGGCGTTCCGCGAACTCTATGCGGACGCCTTTGAGGGCCTGGCGCGGCCCAACGAGAAAAAGCTGCCGCAACGCTTCGATGACGAGTTTGCCCGCGCTTACGAGCTCGAAACCACCGAGTAGGCGACGCCAAGCATACTAATACCCGCCGTTTGGCCTTAATATTGGCGGTGCTGAAGCGCTCGGGCGCACTGCCACCTCGGCCACCGTGGGCGTTAGTGACAATGATTCTTATTTACATTAAGCTGGTCTGCCCCAGCCGGCACCCTGTTGCGCATGACTTTGGATGAGCTGAAAATTGGCCACAGCGGCCAGATAACCCAGTTGGAAGGCGACAGCCCTCTGACTCAGCGGCTTATGGTGCTCGGTCTGCTGGAAGGCACGGTCGTCAAGATGATCCGCCGCGCGCTGGGCGGCGACCCGATTGAGATCGACGTCATGGGTTACTGCCTGTCACTGCGGAAGGCCGAAGCGCGCCACATATTAATAGAGCATTTGCCGAAGTCACGCTGATGCCTGACTCCATGTCCGCCGTTACTACTCCTCCGGTTGTCGCGGTCGTCGGAAACCCGAACACCGGCAAAAGTACGCTGTTTAACAACCTGACCGGTCTGCGGCAAAAAACGGCTAACTACCCCGGCGTAACGGTCGAACGCCACACGGGCATGCTGCGGCTGCCAGAAGGCGACGTGACTCTGGTCGATTTGCCGGGAGCTTATTCCCTCACCGCCTTTTCTCCGGATGAACTCGTCTCCGCCGATGTCCTGTTAGGAAAGATTGACGATCTGCCGCCACCGCAGGCCATCCTCGTGGTCATTGACGCCTGCAACTTGCGGCGCAACCTGTTCATGACCACGCAGATCCTCGAACTCGGACTGCCGGTTGTGGTGGCCCTGAACATGACCGACCTCGCTGCCAAACGCGGCATCACCATCGACGCGGAGCGTCTGGCGGGCAAACTGCAGGCCACCGTCGTGCCGGTGTCTGCCACGGCGGGCGGCGGTGTGCAGCAGATCCGGGAGGCGCTCAGCCGGGTTTTGGCGGCACCGCTGCCGCCGGCGGAAAGGCGCAGCTTCGTGCCGGAAATCCGGGCGCGGGCGGTTGAGCTGCAGCAGGCACTCGCTATTCCGGCGTTGTCGCAGCTCGAAATAGAACGGGCGCTGATCGATCGCGACGGCGCGATTGAAGAGCGCATATTGGCAAAAGGCGGAGCAGACGCGATGGAGCGCGTTCGCGCCGCGCGCCTCGACGCGAGCGGCACCGACCTGCGTCTGGCGGCGGTCGAGGCACGCGCCCGCTACGCCTGGATCGATGAGGTCGTCAGGTCAACCGAGCACCGCGGCGCCAGCCGCCAACAGTTTGTTGACCTCATCGATCGCGCGACCAGCCACCCGGTCATCGGCGGTCTGTTGTTCTTTATCATCATGGCCACCGTGTTTCAGGCCGTATTTTCCTGGGCCAATCCCATCATGGATTTCATCGACGCCGGCACCGGCTGGGTCAGCGAGCGCGCCGCCGCCGTGTTACCTCCCGGAGCTTTGGCCAGCCTGCTGATTGATGGCGTGATTGCGGGCGTGGGCAGCGTGATCATCTTTCTGCCGCAGATCATGATCCTGTTTGCCTTCATTATTTTTCTCGAAGACTCAGGCTACATGGCGCGTGCAGCCTTTCTGATGGATCGACTGATGCGTGTCTGCGGGTTGTCGGGACAGTCATTCATTCCGATGCTGTCGAGTTTTGCCTGCGCGGTGCCGGGAATTATGGCGACCCGTGTGATTCCAAACCCGCGCGACCGCATCGCGACGATGCTCGCAGCACCGTTCATGACCTGTTCCGCGCGGCTGCCCGTATACGCCCTGCTGATCGCCGCGTTCGTGCCTGACCGGAGCTGGTATGGCGTACTCAACCTGCAGGGTCTGGTGTTGTTCGGCCTGTATATGCTGGGCATCTGCGGCGGCGTATTCACCGCGTGGATCATAAAAAAATTCGCCCTGCGCGGACCAACACCCACGTTTCTGATTGAGTTGCCGCCGTACCGACTCCCGAATATCAAGACCATGCTATTCCGCCTGCTGGAGCGCGGCCGGGTGTTCCTCTACCGGGCGGGCACCATCATTTTTACGGTGGCGGTGGTCGTCTGGGCGCTGGTGTATTTCCCGCGCCCCGAGGCCATGCTTGCAGACTTTGCGGCAGAGCGCAGCACGCTCGCTGCCACGTATGCGGGCGCCGACCCGAGTGGCGAACTCGCGGAACTGGAGCGAAAGCAGTCGGCCAGGTTACTGGAACAAAGCTTTCTCGGCCGCGCAGGGAAGGTACTTGAGCCCGCCTTCCTGCCACTGGGCTGGGACTGGAAGATAACCGCCGCCGTCATCGCCAGTTTCCCCGCCCGGGAAGTCGTTGTCGCCGTACTGGGGACAATCTATGCGGTCGGCGACGATGTCAGCGCGACCGACAAGCGACTGCTGGAGCGGCTGCGGCGTGCGAAGCATCCTGACGGCACGCCGGTGTTCACCCTTGGCGTCGCCGTCGGCATCATGATCTTTTTTGCTTTTTGCCTGCAGTGCATGGCGACGGTCGCGATCATGCGTCGCGAGACGAACGGCTGGAAGTGGCCGGTTGCAGCCTGGACCTACATGACCAGCCTTGGCTACCTCGGTGCTTTGCTCGCCTACCGGATCATCGGCTAGGAATCATCGGCCAGGAACCAAACCAGCGCAGCGGCAGACTAAACACTATGGACGAATCACTGCAACAACTCATCGCCCTCGGACTGGTGGCAGCCGCAGTCGGCGTGGAGTGGCTGCGGCGCAGACGCAGCAAGCGCGCCCGCGCCGGCGGCTGCGACACGTGCAGGCCGCGTTCGACTGCACCCTCAGTGCAGGTTGCGCCGCTGCGTTTCTATCAGCGCAACAAGGAATCCGGCGGCGGATAGCCCCCGACGCCGACCTGGTCCAGCAGCGGTTTTCGTGCAACCGCTGCCACCTCGCTGCCGGCAGGAATGGCGGAGAGGGTGGGATTCGAACCCACGGTACGCTCGCGCGCACACCTGATTTCGAGTCAGGCCCATTCGACCACTCTGGCACCTCTCCGCGGGCCGCGATTATATAGAAAACCGCCGAAGAATGACGGGCTGAGCGACCGATGCTGGCGAGAATTGCCTGCCCACGGGCAGCGGCCGGCCGCAGTCCGCAGAATGGTCAGATGGCAGTCCGCCGGGCCATCGGACTGGCGCGGCTCATCCAATCCGGCCATCATGCCGAACCTTGAAAGTGACGCCCGTCGGCAACCAACGGAACCGCAGACATGACCGAAGCAACCGCCCCCGCCGCTGCCACAGCATCAGCAGGAAGCACTGATAAAATAATACGTTATAGCCTTTTCTTCATTGTAATGGCGCTGTACACCGCCCCGCTGCCGCTGCCGTTTATTGGCTGGGAAGGGTTCAAGGTTATGCCGATACCGGGGCTAGACAGTTACGTGTTTTTGCTGGCGGTGCACGAGTTTTCCGGGTTTTTGTTCTTCGGGCACACCATCTTCAGCAACATCTGGGCCATGCGTGTCCGCACCATTGGCGACCACGACACCGGCGTGATGGCGCGAGCTATGCTGCGCGTCATGGCCATGGGCATCACCCTGCCGACATCCATTATCACGCCGCTGTTCGGGATGATGCTGCTGAACAAGTACTTCGGCGGCTTCGCCAACGCCCCCTGGGCGCTGCACGCCTATGTGGCATTCTGGATCATGGCCGGATTGCAGCTGGTGCCCGATTTGATTCGCTACGCCGTTGACACTCACCGAGCGGATCCGAAGCGCGATGTAAAAGGCGCTGCGCTGCGGGGTATCGGTTCAACGATACTGACGTTCTACATCATCTGGTGCATGGTCACCAAAACCACGATCTTCTAAAAGCTGGCGGCGCAGCAGACAATGGTGTTGCATATAAACAAATAGCTTCAGGAACCTGAACATACCTGACTATATTCCGCATTACGTCAAATCTATCTTTACAAGTTATTGTTTTTTAATAACTTTCACATAAAATCACGCCCCTTTCCGGGGAGATCCGGCATGGCTTGCAATGCCCGGTCGTGGTAAATTTGCATCACTAAAATAAAGACGCGAGAGCCGCAGGGGCGGCGCCGGCTGGTCGGTGGCCTCCTGTCTGCGTGGTCTGCATATGATGAAAGCAGCCGTTGTGTTGCTGGCGGTGGCATTGAGTACCTGCTCAAGACCACCAGGCACGCTGGAGGAAGTACTTGAAACAGGGCAGTTGACGGTTATCACCCGCAACAGCCCGACGACCTATTATCGTGGCTCACGAGGCTATGAGGGTCCCGAGTACGATCTCGTCGCGGCGTTCAGCACGCATCTCAGCAATAAATATGACCGTGATATCGAGGTTTCATACCTCATGGCTGACCAGCTTCCGGAGATATTCGCGGCGCTCGAGGACAATCGGGCCCACCTCGCGGCGGCCGGCCTTACAGTCACCCCCGAACGTCTGAAACGGGTCGATTTCGGGCCCGCCTACAGGCAAGTGTCGCAGTACCTCGTCTATCGCCTGAACAGCGGCAAGCCCGAAAACCTTCAGCAATTGCGGGGCAAGCGCCTGGAGGTCCTGGCGGGCAGCAGTTTTGCGGAAACCTTGCGCTCACACAGTGACGAAGTGCCCGGACTGGCCTGGACTGAGAACCCCCACGCCAGCGTCGGCGAACTGCTGCGGGCGGTGCAGCGGCAACAACTCGACTACACCGTCGTCGACAGCAACGACTACTATGTGCATCGTTTCTACATGCCTGATCTGCGCAAGGCCTTCAAGCTGAAAGAAGAGGACGACCTGGCCTGGGCATTCGGTAAGGATCGCAGCAGCGAGCTGATCGCCGAGGTGGACGAGTTTATGGCGGCCGCGACAAGCAACGGGCTGCTGGAACGGATCCGCGAGCGCTACTACGGCCATACCAAGCGCTTTGACTACGTGGGCGCGCGCACTTTTAAGCGCGACGTCAAGCGTCGCCTGCCCCAGTACCGCGTGATGTTTGAGGCTGCCGCAGAAAACACCCAGCTTGATTGGCGAATTCTCGCGGCTATCGGCTACCAGGAATCGCACTGGAACCCCGATGCGGTCTCCCCAACCGGCGTGCGCGGCTTGATGATGCTCACCGGCAACACGGCGACCGGACTCGGCGTCGATGATCGCAACGACGCTGAGCAGAGCATAGCCGCAGGGTCGCAGTACTTTCGCAACATCTACGATCGCCTCGCCGACGTGCCGCACCCGGACCGCACATGGTTCGCGCTGGCGGCCTATAACGTGGGGTTTGGACACTTGCAGGATGCGCGGCGCCTCGCGCGGAAGCGTGGCCTGGACCCCAATCGGTGGGTAGTCATTCAGCAGATGCTCCCTCTGCTGGCTGAACGCGAATATTACTCCACAGTCCCCTATGGTTATGCCCGCGGCTGGGAACCGGTGCGCTACGTGCAAAACGTGCGCACTTATCTGGAAATTCTGACCTGGCTGACGCTGGAGGAATCCCGGCAGCCGGCACCAGACACCAACACCGATATACAGGCGCCAGGCGTGCAGACAGCCGCTGTTAGTGGCAAACCGCCCCAAAGCAGCTGATTGCGGTCACGGTGCGCGGCGGACTTTGAAAAAGTTGCGCAACAACTCGCCGCACTCGTGCTCCAACAGCCCGCCACTGACGGCAACCCGATGGTTGAGCGCTGCTGAGTCCAGCACGCTGAACGCACTGCCGGCGGCGCCGGCACGCGGGTCGCTGCAGCCGTAAACCAAACGCTGTACTCGCGCGTGGACGATCGCTCCGGCGCACATGAGACACGGCTCCAGGGTGACATACAGGGTCGTGCCGGGCATCCGATAATTGCTGAGCGCCGCGGCGCCCGCACGCAGCGCCTGTATTTCGGCGTGAGCGGTCGGATCATGACTGGCAATCGGGCAGTTGGCTCCGGTTGCAATGACTGCGCCGTTCAGCACCAGCACCGCTCCGACGGGCACCTCGCCGGCCGCGGCAGCCGCCTCGGCACAGCCCAGAGCCTGCCGCATAAAGCCACAATCCTGTCTACTAAAATCCACCATACCGGCATTTCGCCCCAATCAGACAACCGGCTTCACGAAGTAAGAACAATCACCCGCTGTTCGCACCCTTGCGAATCCGCAGCGCGCAAAGATACGCAGACTCGGCCCATTGCCGTTCTTGATCGTCGCTGTTAGGGGCACGGGTTTGTCCAAGCGGTAAGCGGCGATCGCTGCCTCCAGCAGAGGCAGAGCCAGCCCCTTACCCCGCATCGCCGGGTTCAGATTAATCGATACTTCAGCCTGCTCGCTACGGGGATCCAGATCGAATCGGCAAACGCCTATGTCGGCGCCGTCCGCGCTCGCCAGGTAGAGCGTGGTCAGGGGATCGTCCAGAATGCGGGCAAACCAGCGCTCATGGTCCGCCTTGCTGATCACGGCGGATCCCACCGACATGGCTACCGTATGCGGATCATTCCGCCAGCTAAGCACCGTATCAGCGTCACCCGCTTTAGCTAGTCGCAGCTCGATCACACCTGGCCTCCTCAACCTCGATACAGGCCGCTCAGACGCGGCCCCACCGTCAAGCCCACTCGCGCAACCCGCGCCAAACCGGTCATGACGCCGGGTTGAGCAGCAGCCGCATCACATGTTCTGCTCCGCTGCGTGTCAGATGGCCGTAGTCCCAGGCAACCGGCTCGAAGCCACCCTCTCCCGCGACCACACTGTCGCAAACCTGCCCATTGCACAGCAGGTCGACAATGCTGACGAACCGCGCATCGGTAGCACGGGCGATATCCCGCAGCATGTCATCGCGCCGGCGCACCGCATCAACATCCGCAACGGATTGCTCCGGGCGGGCCAACGAGATTTTCCTCTCGCTCAGCAGCACTTGCGGCAGGGTCGGCTGATACTGCGGGACACCCCCGATAATGACGACCTTCGCTACACCGGCGTCTTTGATCTGGCGAATGGTGCCCTCGAGCCTGGCGATTTTCGTCGCGCCGTGACCTTTCCAGTTGGCGTGCAGGTAAACAGTGTACCCGGGGTGGTCCTTTAAGAATGCCAGCATGCTTGCGTTGATGGACTGGCAGTGCGGACGCGCTGCCTTCTCAAACTCGCGTTCACTGATATCCAGCAACGGTGGACAGAATGACGCGGTTAACTGCGTCAGAGTCGGATCCAGCTGCCGCCAGCCGCTGGCGAGCGCTGCGGCGTGACTGTCGCCCCACAGCAGGTTCTCCCCGTCCTGCACGCAACTGCTGCTGAAATCGCCGTAAGGTTGATCGGGCAACAAAAAACACTCACGTTCGCGATAGTAGGCCTGGCGCGGGTAATCCTCATAGGCCAGCACCCGCTGCTGCTCCGGCGTCAGCCGGAACGGCAGGCCTCCACTCAGGTAACCAGAGAGACCAATGCTCGCAAACAATACCAGGCCGGCGGCGCTGTAACTGAACACCCGCGACTGAGTGGCGGGCCGCACTCGCGGGTCCCGGAAGGGCTGCTCCACATAGCGCCAGCTAATGACCGCGAGCACCATGGAGAAGGCAATCAATACACTGGTCTGCAGCGTCGTGAGCTCACCCCCTGAGCGCAGCCGGGCAAAAGCCAGTATGGGCTGATGCCACAGGTACGCGCTGTAGCTGATCAGACCAATACCCACGAACAGCGGTGTGCTCAGAATTCGTGCGGCAAGCGTACCGCTGGCGCCATACAGCACCAGCAGCACAACACCCATGACGGGCAGCAGAGCAAACAGACTGGGGATCGGTGTGGAGCGATCAAATGCAAAAACCGCCGACAGGATGGCGAGCAAACCTGTCATCGCTAGAAAATCATTCCGCCGAACCCCGCGCCTGAGCACAATGAATGCTGCGATGGAACCGGCGAAAATCTCCCAGACCCGGGTCGGTGCCAGGTAGAAGTTTGCGGTGGGAGTGGCCCGCCAGCTCCACTCGCTGAGCAGCAGACTGGCTGTTGCCAACGTCACGAGTATGCCAACCACCCGTTTCCGGCCCAATCGCCAGGAACCAAAGAGCAGCAGCGGAAACAACACATAGTATTGCTCCTCCACGGCAAGGCTCCAGGTGTGCAGCAAAGGCTTCAGCTCCGCGGCTGCCTCAAAATAGCCACTTTCGCGCCAGAACAAGACGTTTGAGGCGAACAGACTGGTCGCCACGAGACTCTGGGAGAAGTCCTCCAGCTCGCGTGGCACCATCCATAGCCACGCAAACGGCAGGCTGCACAGCATGACCAGGAACAGTGCAGGCAAAATACGACGGGCGCGCCGCACGTAAAAACCCGCGAGACTGAAACGCCCTTTTTCGATGTCTTCGACGAGCAGGGTTGTGATCAGATAGCCACTGACCACAAAAAAAACGTCCACACCAATGTAGCCACCGCTAAAGCTCTCGAAACCCGCATGGAACATGATGGCCGGAACGACGGCGACGGCTCGCAACCCGTCAATTTCGGAGCGATATTTCACAATATCCCACTCAAACCAGGACAGTCGGGAACAGCGATTTCATGCCCGTAACCCACCACGCTAGAGCAACAGCGGCTCTACCAAAGCAGCCCACACCTTATAGCCCGCGACATTGGGATGCACGCCGTCCTGCTGATACTCTGTGCGCAAGCCGCCAGAGTCCGCTAACGCTCTGTTCAAATCCAGATACACGAGTCTGTGGGCGTCGCAGTAGTCTTCGAGCATCGAGTTCAGCCGGCGAATTTTCTCCGTGGAGTTTCCGCAATCTGCGCATTCAATTGTCGACTGGATCACGACATCAATATCTCTCGCCGTCAGGCCCTCGATAACCTGAACATAGGTGGCGAAAACATCTCCAGGCTCACGCCGCGCGAGATTAAAATCATTGACACCCATCATGATAAAAACTCGCCGGGGATTGGCTGAAACCGCGGTACCCAGGCGCGCCAGGACATCGGTGGTTTTATCGAACCCGATACCTCTGTTTAAAACCGAATGATTCGGAAAAATCTCGCGCCAATGGCCGACATGAACAATGGAGTCACCCAGAAAAACGTTGACCGCTTGCGAAGGGAACGCCCTGAATTGAGCGAGCCGCTCAGTCCAGTGCGGATTCACGCCGCATTCCTCGCAGTTAGTCGTGCCCCCGAGCAGCGTGGTTTTCGCCTTATAG
>JAZBOT010000070.1:0-3256 GCA_036351295.1 Gammaproteobacteria bacterium
AGACGGTGACATTTTCGGGGTCGAGTTCGAGCAGGGTGTTGTAATCCGCCAGTGCCGCGTCGGACTCGCCCTGCAAGACCAGCGCCCGCGCCCGACCGAGCAGCGCCGCCGTGTCCTCCGCGTCGATTTCCAACAGCGCGTTATAGTCATCCAGCGCGGATTCCACATTACCGAGCGCGAAGGCCGTTTCCGCCCGCAGACGCCGTGCCTCGGCGTCGTCCGGCGCGAGTGTCACGGCACAGTTAAAGGCGACGAGGGCGGCGGCATCATCGCCCTTGAAGGCGGCATCCAGCCCAATCTCGATATAATCGGTCTGCGCCGAACAGCCGGACTCGCCCGTGTCATCATCCTGCGCCGCCAGCGTCACCGCCAGCGACAGCACGACCAGCAGCACGAATCCGGCGCGGGCAATGCTGGCGCGGCTACTGCGCATAGAATGCGCCCGTCTGCTGCACATCAACGGGCATTCCTTCGATTTCCGAGGGAATCTGTTCTTCTTCACTCAACTGTGCTGTCGGGATTTTCTCATCCACCATGACGATGAGCGCCAGTTCGTTCGTGACCTGGCCGCGTGTCTGCTTGATGCCAATCGCCACACCGACCACATGCGGCCTGCTCATGAGTTCGGCCTCGTAGCGCTGCTGAATGTCTTGCAGCCGTTCGATGGTATTCTCGTTTCCAGTCGGGGTATCACTGCCGGGCATGGGGTTTTCTCCTTATAACTCGACTTCACTATACCCACCCTTGCCGCTGTCGAGGACTCTGGCCTCGAATCGCTGCAAGGCCGCCTGTAGACGCTGCTGGCGCAGGGTCGTTGTCAGGTCGCCGCGCGTGCGTTCCAGCACGCCGCGCACCACGTCTGTCTGCCGGCGCAGTCCCCCGGTCAGCGCGTCGGGGAAGTCGAACGTCACCAGACGGTCGTAAATCGCGTCCATCCACGCCAGCAGACGTTCGGCTTCGTCGCTATCGCCGTTTTCACGCCGCAGAATATCGAGGATAAAGCGGCGTAATTCGGTAGCAGCCTCGGCCAGCCCCTTGAGATAGGCCGCTTCACCAACGCCCAGATCAGCCAGCGAGTCGAGCGTGGGCAGCGGCGTGCGGCGGATAATCGCGTAAGTGGCGAAGGCTTCCGTCACCTCCTTGAGCGCGTCCTGCGTGTAGCCGCTGTGGAGCAGGTCCGGGTAGCCTTCCACAACGCTCTTGAGTTCGGCGGCATAGGCGCGGATAACGTCGAGCTTTTCGTCGGCGGCCTTCCAGTTGCGGCGGTGAATGGCCCGGATGCCCTCGGAGCAGTGACGGATCAACTCCCGCGAGCGGGCGATGGCGTCATCGCGGGCGGCGTTCTTGGCGGTGAATACCTCACGGATGCCGTCGGCAATCGGATTCAACGAGTCGGTTTCGTCGGCGAAGGCGTCATCAGGCATGATTACTGATCCTCGCTGTCGGGGTCGCTGTCATCGGGCGGCTTGATGCCGCTGAACAACTGGTCGGCCAGGGTCGCCGGAAGTTTGATCTCGCCGTTTTTCGCCTCGAAGCGGGCGAGATTCTGCTCCAACGCCCGCAGCAGCGCCTTCGCGTTGGCCGGGGTCATGGCGATGCGCGCCTGAATGTGCGCGCGCGGGTCGTTGGGCATTACCTGCAAGAAATCCAGTATGATCTCGCTGTGTGTCTGGCTGATGAGCGCGGAGTTCGCGTAATGTGCATTCAGGTTCGCCGGGATTTCGAGGCGAATCTGACGTTTCTTGTTCGGCTGCTGCTGAACCATATCATTTCCTTTCTGATGGTCGCTGCGACCGCGTATCACGGTATATCTAGACTCTAGCACAGGCCGGGTACAGCGCAAAGCGGGCCGCGGCGCGTTGCCGCCCCTGCGTGACTTCGCTACAATGGGCCGTCATGCTGCCCGGACGATTGCGAAAGGAACCACAATGCCCGAAATCACCGAGTCAATTACCATCAACCGGCCCGTTACCGAGGTCTTCCGCACCGTCGCGGATATGAACCGCGCCTCCGAATGGCAGCCGGACGTGAGCGAGTCCAGCATGAGCGATGAAAAGATGCGCGTCGGCATCATACTGTCACAGACACGCTCAACGCATGTGCTGGGCTGGCGGCTTGACCTCAACGCCGATGTGCTGGAATATACCCCGAACCGGCTGATTGAGCTTCAGGGCGTGCTGGGGCGCTTCCCGGCGACGGTGCGCTACACGTTCGAGTCACGCGGGGGGGCGACGGCGGTCACCGAGACAGTACAGACGCGGCCCGGCTGCCTGTATGCACCGGTCGGCCCGCTGCTGTCGTCGGCGGTGCGCGGTCGGACGCGGCGGGCGCTTGAGGGCCTGAAAGAGAAGCTGGAAACACGCGGCGGAACGGGTCAGGTCACCAATTTTCAGAATCTACCCGACGAGTAACACACGCCGGTTTGCCGCTGAATGTTAAGCGTCAGCCAAGAGCCATGCAACCCGGTAGCGCGAAAAATCAAAACTTAGTATCATATGAGTGCAATGTGGTTGTATGCAAGACAATTCGGTCTGCGCCACATGGGTGCATCAACAATAGGTAAGCACCCGGCTGACCCTATTTACTGAGAAGGCATGGAGCATTGTACAACCTGTTACAAACCTGTTGTTCCCGTGCCACCTCAACGTACTGCTGGGCCTCCTGAGTTAACGTGAGGATCGCCTGTGAGTACCAGGGCTGCTGCAATCTTTATAAGTTCAGGAGTGTTTTGAACAATGAGTGAACGTGTGCGTGGTACGGTGAAGTGGTTCAACGGTGATAAAGGCTACGGATTCATCACCCAACCGAATGGGCCTGATCTCTTCGTCCACTATTCGGCCATTCAGGGCAGCGGCTTCCGCACCCTCGAAGACGGTGTCGAAGTGGAATTCGAGATCACGGACGGCAAGAAGGGCAAGCAGGCCAGCAACGTCGTTGTCCTCAGTGAGTTCTAAAACGGCTGCTTGATTGATTAACCAAGCAAAAGCGAACCGCCCCTGACCGGGCGGTTTTTTTATGCCTGCTGACCGGGACTAGCGGGGGTCGCTCCGGCAATAATTCATAATAATTTCCGAAACTCATGTCACCCCTGTGATAAAATGGTTGCATGTTTGTTATCTTCTCTTAGTAAGGGCTTTACAGATGTCAGCAGGCAGCCGCGCACGTAGCGCCGACATTATGGTTATCGGCCTGCCGGAAACCGGCAAGACCTCATTTATCAACACACTCAGCCGGAACGGGCAAACCGGTCAGCCGC
>JAZBOT010000071.1:0-3043 GCA_036351295.1 Gammaproteobacteria bacterium
CCGCCGTGGCCAAATACACTGCACACCAGTTCGGCAGGGCCATCGTCATGCCCAACCTGAGCCCGCCCGTAACCACCGTGGCCCACGCCCGACGCTATCGCGAGCAGATTATGGCGGCGCTGCCGGCGGACACCGAGTTCGAGCCACTGCTGACCGCTTATCTGACCGACACGATAGCCGCAGAGGAAATTGCGGCCGGTTTTGCGGAAGGCGTGCTGACCGCCTGCAAGCTTTACCCCGCCAACGCCACCACCAATTCCGATCACGGCGTTACCGATATCGCGCTGATCGACACGGTGCTGGAAACGATGCAGCGCATCGACATGCCGCTACTGATACACGGCGAAGTTACGGCACCCGAGGTTGACGTGTTTGACCGTGAAGCGGTGTTTATTGACACGGTTCTGCAGCCGCTGCTGCGTAACTTCCCGGGGCTGCGGGTCGTCCTCGAGCATGTCACCACCGAGGATGCGGTGGACTTCGTAACGGCACAGGGCCCGCAGGTCGCGGCCACCATCACTCCGCATCACCTGGAGATTAACCGTAACGCCATGTTCGCCGGCGGCCTGCGCCCGCATATGTACTGCCTGCCCACCGCCAAGCGGGAGCGGCATCGGCTGGCGCTCCGCCGCGCGGCCACCTCGGGCAACCCGAAGTTTTTTCTGGGCACCGACTCGGCACCGCATACCGTAGCCGCAAAGGAGTCCGACTGCGGCTGCGCCGGTATCTTTAACGCTCCGTTTGCGCTGGAGGCCTACGCCAAGGTATTCGCCGAAGAGCAGGCGCTCGACAAACTCGAAGCCTTCGCCGCCGAGTTTGGCCCCGCGTTTTATCGCTTGCCGCTGAACACCGGCAAGATTGTGCTGGAACAGCAAAACGTTGCCGTGCCGGCCAGCCTGCCGGCGGGCAACGACACACTGCGACCGTTTCACGGCGGTGCAACGTTACCCTGGCGCTTCATCGGCGCCGCATGAAGCCCGCACGAATCGTCACCGGCGACGGTGCCGGCGTCGCCGCGGCGCTGGCGGCTCTGCAGCGGGGCGCGGCCATCGGCATGCCGACCGAAACCGTATACGGGCTGGCAGCCGATGCCAGTAATCCGGATGCAGTTGCGGGCATATATGCCCTCAAGGCCCGGCCCCGCTTTAATCCGCTGATCGCCCACGTGGCCGACATCGATATGGCGCGTCTTGAGGGAGATCTGGATGCACGCGCCGCAGCGCTGGCAGCTGCGTTCTGGCCGGGACCGCTGACGCTGGTCGTGCCCGCCGCGGCCGCCGGTCGTACCTGCGAGCTGGCGCGAGCCGGACTCGCAACCATCGCACTGCGCGTACCGGCTCACCCGCTGGCACAGACGCTGCTGGCCGGCATGAACGGGCCCATCGCCGCACCCTCCGCCAACCCGTCGGGGCGCCTGAGTCCGACAAGCGCGGCCGAAGTGGCGGCTGAACTCGGCTCCGACCTTGAGCTCGTGCTGGACGGCGGCCGCTGTCAGGCCGGCATCGAGTCCACCATCGTCGCGCTGCTGCCGGATACCCCAGCCACGCTGCTGCGGCCCGGGGCGATTGCGCGGGAAGCCATCGAAGCCATCACCGGGCCGCTTGCCGAAGCCTCGGGCGCGGCCGTGACGGCACCGGGTCAGCTGCAGTCGCACTATGCACCGCGGGCGCAGCTGCGCCTGAATGCGGACCGCCCCGAGCCCGGTGAAGTGTTGCTGTGGTTTGGGCCCTCGGCGCCGAGGGGCGCCGTAAACCTGTCGCCCTCCGGAGACCTGACGGAGGCTGCCGCCCGGCTGTATCAGTTGCTGCGCCAGCTAGACGCTTCGGGCGCCGCAACGATCGCAGTCATGCCGATACCGGCAACCGGCCTCGGTGAGGCGATCAACGACCGGTTGCGCCGCGCGGCGGCACCGCGATAGCGCACCCGAACCCTTCCGGGCGCTGCTGCGGTCAGCCGCCGGACGGTCGCGGCAGCTGGTCCAGCTCGGCCGCTATCAGCTGCCGGTCGAAAGGCTGACTGACCGTGCCCGTGAACTCACCCTGCGGCGATATCAGAAACAGGGCTGAAGCATGATCGACCACATAATTGCCGGGCGAGGGATCCACAAAATACGGGGCCCCGAGTGCATCGGCCAGCTTGCGGATCTCATCGGGCGCGGCCGACAAGCCGACGAAACTCTCATCGAAGCCCTTGACGTAGTCGCGGATCACAGCAGGGGTATCACGACCCGGATCGACTGAGAAAAACACAACGTTCACCGGCTCGTGCGCCATATCAGCGATCATGCGCACCTGCGCGAGGGTCATCGGGCAGAGATGACCGCAGTTTGTAAAACCCATGAACAGGATGGTCCAGCCACCGCGAAATATCTCGGGCCCAACGACCGCGCCGGTGTCGTCGATGAAATCGATCGCGGGCAAGGCTCTGCCGGCGGGGAACACGGTAATAGCGCTGAAGGCGCTCGCCGCCGGCTTCTGCGCCCCTGTATCAAACGCCTCATAGGCCCAGATACCAAGCACCAGGGCCAACGCCGCAACAACACCAAGTAGCTTATTCATGGTTTTACATCAGACCGCGGCAGGGCCAGCCTGTCAATCTACACCGTGAGCGCATTGCCGCGGTAGATGCGCGACAGGTAGCGGCTCTGCGCCGGACTCGGCGCCGGCACCGAGCACTGCAGTACGGCCGCGACCAAACGCTCCATTTCCTCTTCCAGTTCCTGCTGATTGCTCGGTTCTTCGGCACGCGCGCGGCGCGTCAGCTGCACCTGGTTGACCGCCGGCACCGTCGGTAACCGTTCGCCCTCAACACCCAGCGTGACTGTGAACGCATGCATCGTGGTCTTGATGAACATGGCCAGCGCAAACTCCTCACGCGTCGACGCCCGCGAGGTGTCCGGGGTAACCAGCACGATCTGGCAACCCGGCAACAGCGCCGCAACCCGCGCCACCCGGAAATGATGCGTCAGATGATCGCGCACAACCCCGGCAAAATCGTCGGTCGACAGCACACGCTCCCAGTTGCCGCGTGAATCAGCGGCCAG
>JAZBOT010000072.1:0-16694 GCA_036351295.1 Gammaproteobacteria bacterium
CGCGCTGCGGCCCGCCGCGGCTGCCGCCGTCAGCGCTGCGGCAGCGCGCCATGCGGGGCCGCTGACCTACGTGCCGGTCATGGGCAAGACCCGTGCCTACGCGCTGGTGCTGGCGCCCGGAAGCCTCCGCCCGGTGGACATTATCGATGCCGACCCGTTTGGCGCGGGCAGCTAGCTCGCGGTGTCCCGCCGGGTGTTGCGGGTATGCAACGCCACCCGCGAGCGCTGGGCCCGGCAGCGGTTCAGCCCCCGTCTCGTGTGCCCGCGCGGTTACGTGCCGTGCAGCCTGAACGGCTGTTCAACATACGGACAACGCGAATGAATCCTATTAAACTCTGTTGGTAATAACTCACAAAAGGTCGTATTGTTCGTCGCTTACAGCTGGACTCGTACCGTAAAAATATCGATCTGCCTCCGGGGGGAAGTTAATGAACGTCCGCAATGCTTTACCGTTAGCGGGAATGGCCGCTTTGTTCGGCCTGCCATCTGCAGTGCTGCTGCCAACATCAGGTCTCGCCCAGTCGGCGCCCGACGAAATCATCGTCTCGGTGCGCCGCAAGGACGAGAACCTGCAGGACGTGCCGATCGCGGTGTCGGCGCTGAGTGAGGAAACCATTCAGCGTTACGGCATTAACGATGTCGGCGATGTCGCCAAATTCACGCCTGGCATCCAGTTTGACGAAGGCTTCGGCGCACAGGATACGCGCGTCGTTATCCGCGGTCTGTCGCCGACCCGGGGGCGCGCCAACGTCGCGCTGCTGGTCGATGGTATCGACTACACGGGTGAAGCGGTGTCCACGGCCGGTGGCGGCGTGCTGGTTAACCAGCAGCTGCTCGACATCGAGCGCATCGAAGTCGTGAAAGGTCCGCAGAGTGCGCTGTACGGCCGAAGCGCCTTCGCGGGTGCTTTGCAATACATCACGAAGCGCCCCAGTCTCGAAGAAGCCAGCGGTGACCTGCAATTCCAGATGGGTACTGACGGCACGACCGGCGGTCGCCAGCAGCGCATCAGCGGTGCCTATGGCGGCCCGGTGACCGAGAACTTCGGGTTACGGGTTAACGGTTTGCTGTATGACGATGCCGGCTTCTATCGCAACGAGCTCAGCGGGCAGCGGGTCGGCGGTCGCAAAGGCTTCGGTGCGGCGATCTCCGGTTTGTGGGATGCCGGCGGCCCGGTCACCATTAACGGCCGTCTGGCGGGTTCCAGCGAAGAGTTTGAGCCGCAGGCGCAGGCGCGTATCCGGGGCAACCAGCAGATCGACATCAACGATTCGCTCATCGTGCAGACCGGCGGTACCACCAGCCTGGTGCGCTCGAGTGGTCTGGTCGGTCTGATCGGTGGCACCACCACCTACCCGCAGTGCGCGGGCTTGGGCCTCAGCAGCGACGGCACGGTGACCTCCTGCTTCGGCACGCCGAACCTGCTCGTGGTCGGCCAGATGCCCGATGCTGACCAGCTGAGCATTCAGCAGAGTGTGGACTTCCGTAACAACCAGAACTATCCGGGTACCGAGGTCAACACCATCACCGGTAACCTGAACTTCAGTTTTGAAGTCGAGGGCGGCACGTTTACGTCCTACACTGGTATCGCGGCGGTTGATTCCAACCAGTTCTTCGACGGCCAGAACGATGCGCTGCCGGCGGGCAGCTACTCGTCGTTCGACGGTGTCTACAACTTCACCTTGCCGCCGTGCGGTTTCGCCGACTGTTCGCCCACGGCGCAGCAAATTGGCTTCAACAACGAGACCCGCCTGCTCAGCCAGGAGTTCCGCTTTGCCTCCGATCTCGAAGGCCCGCTGAACTACACGGCCGGTGCCTTGTTCTGGTCGGAAAAGGTCAAGCAGCGTGAGTTTGGTTCGACGGTATCACCCGCAATTTTCCGCCGCGCGCCCAGCTTCGGCCCGCCGAACCCGAATGCGCCGCTGCCTGTGAATACGGAGCCGCCGGCGCTGAGCGTATTCGGCCAGATCAACACCGTAGATGAGGCCGTGGTGCGACGTGATACGGACAGCTTCTCGATTTACGGGCAGCTGACCTGGGATATTTCCGACAAACTCACGGCGACCTTCGAAGGCCGTCTGGTGCAGGAAGAGCTCACGGTGGCCGGCCCGGTCTGCGACACCGCGCGGACGCCTGAGCTGACCGGCTTGCCCAACGTGACCACCACCTTTGCCGATGGCAGCACGGTGGTGACCTGTGATGCGCAGTTCCGCGGTGCCTCATCGGTCGGTATCACGGGCACCGGCGGTACCCTGCCGGCGGGCATCTACACCAAGCCGTTCTACAATGAGCTGGCCGCGCGGTTTGATGACAGCTTCTTCGCGCCCAAGGCAACGATCCAGTACACCCCGAACGACGACCAGCTGTTCTACTTCTCGGTCGCCCAGGGTATCAAGCCGGGTGGTATCAGCACGATCACAGCGGGTGCGTTCTTTGACCCGGGCTCGAACACGTTCCAGCCAGAAAAGCTGCTGGCTTACGAGTTTGGCTGGAAGAACAGCATGCTCGACGGCACGCTGGTCGTGAACACGGCGTTGTTCTATCAGGATTACACGGACAAGCAGGTGGGCGTGTCGCGCTTCGACCCGACCATCGGTACTGATGTGGGCTCCATCGAGAACGCGGGCGAAGCCGAGATCCTCGGTCTGGAAATCGACGCCTTTTGGCAGATTACCGATCGCTTCTCGCTGTCGGGCGCCTACACGTACGTCGATTCCGAGTACAGCAAGTTCGAAATCCTGACTTCGTCGGCCAACAACATCGCGCGTAGCCTGGCTTCCGGCGGACAGGGCTGTCTCGCCTTTGCCCCGGGTACCGATCTCACCAACGGTATTGCCGAGACCTGCGTCGTTGACTTGTCAGGTAACAAGTTCGAGGACGTGCCGGAGCATGCCTTCGTCGGTAATGCGCGCTATGTGGCGCCCTTCGGCAGCGATGGCAAAGAGTGGTACGCGGACGTGAGCTTTATCTATCAGGATGAACGCTTCAT
Source organism: Gammaproteobacteria bacterium (assembly GCA_036351295.1). Classification (GTDB taxonomy): domain Bacteria; phylum Pseudomonadota; class Gammaproteobacteria; order Steroidobacterales. Next base: position 2,990 of record JAZBOT010000072.1, read on the forward strand.
GGACGAGTTCAACGTCAAGTCTCTGGACGCATACTGGCTGACCGACTTGCGTCTGGGTCTGATCGACGATCGCTTCGAAGTTGTGCTGTTTGTCGACAATGCGTTTGATGACGACACGGTGAAGACCGGCGTCGACTTCGGGTCGCAGGTGGCAACGACGCTGGAAGGCAAGTTCCCCCCGGGGCCGCTCGATGGCGTGATCGTGACGCTGCCGGATCCGCGGACCATTGGTGTGCGTGCTTCGTTCAACTTCTAAGCACCACCGTTCTGCAAAAAGCCGGCTGCCTCAGGCAGCCGGCTTTTTTTTGCGCGCGTTACGCGTGGGTCAGAACTTGCTCACCGGAGCCACGTTCTGGAAGCTCCAGATTTCGAAGGGGACAATCTTGGCAGCGAAGGGGTCGGAGAACAGCTGGTCGACCAGCCAACGCTTGCGCATCTGTTCCTGCGCGGCGATGTCGGCAGCGGTAAACGGGTCGTCGGCCCGCTTGCGGCGAAACTCGGCCACCGTATCTTCCGTGCCCTTGCAGATCAGCCGCCGGTAAAGGGCGGGGTCCTTGCCGTGGCGTGCAGCGGGCGGCACAAGGGGGCTTTAAGCATGGTGATTCTCCGCGAGCACACGAGGTGCGGTGCCGATATCTCAACCCGAAGTCGCCGCGTCGCGCAAGTTGCAGCAAAGCGGTGCGGGTGGTGTATATCGGCGCCCGACAAAATAGTGAACAATAGGCGCCTGCGAGCCGCCGTTTAAAATCATGATCAATGCACTGCTCTTTGCGGGCGCCGTACTCATATGGGGCTCGACCTGGTACGCCATCGACAAGCAGCTGGGCGTTGTTGACCCCGCCGTATCGCTCACCTACCGCTATGCCATTGCGGCGGCGCTGATGTTTGGCTGGTGCCTGGTGCGGGGGTTGCCGCTGCAGTTCCCGCGGCGCGCCCACGCCGTGTTTGCGCTGCTGGGGCTGTTCCTGTTTGCCCTGAACTATCTGGCGGCTTACGAGGCGCAGTTTTATATCAGCTCCGCGCTGAACGCGATCGGCTTTTCGTCGATGCTGTGGATGAATATTCTCAACGCCCGCCTGTTGCTGGGCCGACGGGCGAGCGCTTCGGTGTACTGGGGGGCAGCGTTGGGTATCGCGGGCATCCTGATTATCTTTCTGCCTGAGGTTCAAAGTCTCGCGCTGGACGACCGCGTGCTGCTGGGCCTAGGGCTCTCATTGCTCGGGGCGTTGCTGGCCTCGCTGGGCAATATTGCGTCACAGGCGGCGCAGGGTATGCGCTTACCCGTGGTGCAGACCAATGCCTGGGGTATGCTGTACGGCGCGGTGTGCAATGCGTTACTGGCCACGGGCATGGGCAAGACGTTCAACTTTGATCCGTCGCTCGACTATATGCTTTCGCTGCTGTATCTGGCTGTGTTTGGTTCGGTCGTGGCGTTTAGCTGCTACCTGACGTTGCTCGGGCGTGTCGGCCTGGAACGCGCGGGCTACGCAGCCGTAATGATTCCGATGGTGGCGTTGGCGCTTTCGGTGGCGCTGGAGGGCCTGGAGGTCGGCAGTCATATCATTGCCGGGCTGGCCATTGCGCTGGCCGGCAACGTGTTCGTGCTGACGCGCAGTACTCCGGCCCCGCTGGTTCCGGACCCGCGACTGATTAACGACATGGAGGACAGTAATGCTTAAATCTTTACTGGCGTGCCTGCTGCTGGCCGGTCTGACTGCCTGCGCTACGACTGGCAGTGATCGTTCGACCCCGATACTGGTGGGCGGCGCCACCGGTACTCAGGGCGGGGCGGTGGTGCAGGAGCTGCTGTCGCGCGGCTACCGGGTGCGGGCGTTGACGCGCCGCCCGGACAGCCCGGCGGCAAGCCGGCTCGCCGCGCTGGGCGTCGAAGTGGTGCAGGGCGACTACAACGATGCCTACAGCCTCGACAGGGCGCTGGTCGGGGTGCGCCAGATGTTTTTTTACAGCGGCCGGTCGGCCGGCGAACTGGAAGAAGGGCTGAACGTAGTGGCAGCGGCGCAGCGGGCCGGGCTGGACCATTTGGTCTACAGCTCAGGAGCGGCCGCGGAGCCGGGCAAGGGCCTCGGTGGCCCTAAAACCCAGGTTGAGCTGGCGATTATCGCCAGCGGCGTACCGTACACGGTGCTGCGACCGGTCGCCTTCATGGAAAACTTTGACGGCCAGCAGCAACGCATTGCCCGACGCGGTATTACCGATTCACGCGCCCCCGACCGGCTCCTGCACTTTATCGCGGTGCAGGATATCGGTCTGCTGGTCGGGGCGGCTTTTGACAACCCGCAACGCTGGATCGGCCAGGCGATCAATATTGCCGGTGACCGGCTGACCGTGGCGGAGCATGTTGAGGTCTTCAGCCGGGTCATGCAGCAACCCATCACTTACCACCGTCTGTCGCCGGAGGCGCTGCAGGCCTCGCTGCCCAAGCCGTTGCGGCCGCTGTTCGCCTGGTACGAAACCGTCGGCTACACGGCCGATGTGCCGGCCCTCCGGGCCGAATTCCCGCAAATGCTCACGCTGGAGCAGTACTTGCGGGCCACCGGCTGGGAACCGGGTGAAGAGTAGGATCGGGTTGCAAATAGGAATTATTCGCATAATGGATGGAGACGGTCTATATTCATCCCGGTGCTTGTAACGGCGCGGCTATTAGGCGTATTCTTTATACACATATATAAGGCGGTCTTATTCCGCTGTTGATTTATTACTTGGGGGGATCCAGGATCATGCTTCAGAGCTCTCTGCTCACTCGTTCGACTGTCAGTTACTGCGCGGTTTTTTGCCTTGCAACAGGGATGACCGCCTGCGCCAAACCCGAGGGCGACACGCCTGCCGCCGCGGCAGCAACCGAGTCTGCCGCACCGGCGGCCACCCCCATCGTCGCTGAGAAAAAGCATCCGGATGAGTTGCCGAGCTGGAAGATTCCCAATATCCCCGAGGCGGCTGAGGCCTATTACGCGCCCGACAACCTGCACGTCATCGCGCAGACCCAGGACCCGGATGCGCTGCACGCCGAAGGCCGCGACTCCGGGGCGCTGACCTACACCTTTACCGACCAGGGTGAAGACATCAAACGCATCAACGATCGCGGTCAGGATGCGTGCTCTTACTTCACGCCGGATGGCAAGGGTCTGGTGTGGACGTCCACCCGTGACAACCTCGACATGCCCATCGGCAACTGGTCGGATTCCGACGATTACCCGCAGGGTGCTGAGTTGTACCTGTCGGATCTCGACGGCGGCAATATCAAACGCCTGACCGACAACGAGTACTACGAGGCGGAGGTGTCGATCTCGCCCAACGGTGAATGGATCGTCTTCGGCCGGCAGATAGACGGCAAGATGGACCTGTGGCGCATGCGCTTTGACGGCAGCGACGAAGAGCAGATCACGTTTACCGATGACTGGCAGGAAGGCGCGCCGTTTTACCTGCCCGACAACGAGACCATCCTGACGCGCGCCTGGAAGCGCAGCGAGTACGGCAAGATCCGGCCGACGCCGATGACCGTGTTCACCGTTAAGCACGATGGTTCCGAAACCATTCAGCGGACTTTTGACCGTGACATGAACTGGGCGCCGTATCCGGCACCCGACGGCCGCCACTATGTGTTTGTGCGCATCGTCGAGAACAACAACTGGGAAATTTTTCTGGGCGACCTGGCCGGTGGGGAGCCGGTGCGGCTGACCTACAACGACAGTTTCGACGGGTTCCCGTCACTGTCCCCTGACGGCACCAAGATGCTGTTTGCCCGTTCGGAAGGCCCCGGCTTTATGTCGGGCCTGTACACCAACGTCATGGACGTCAGTTCGCTGAACCTGGGGCCGGAAAACTACGCGGGAGTGCCCGACATCGAGCCGCCGGCCGATGCGGAAGACGCCGCGGCGATGGCAGCCAGCCAGTAGGGTGATATTGAGTAGTACCCGCAGGCGTGCCTGCGGTGTGTCAGAACGCAGTACTTGAATACGAAGGTCGCCCGTAAGGGCATAACCGGGGGGAGTCCCAATGAAGCAGTTATATAAGAATATGTTGCTCGCGCCAGTCGTGAGTCTGGTGGCAGTATCCGCGTATGCCGCGGAAGCCAAGCGCCAGGAAGTCGGCGCTGCGGTGTCGACCATTACCGCCGAAGAGCTGGAGCGCTATAAAGACAGCGATATCGAGCGGCTCATCACGACGGCACGCCGTTCTGAGGAGAACCTGCTCGAGGTGCCGATCGCGATCAGCACCCTGACGCAGGAAGACATCGAAAAAGGTGGCATCCGCGGCATCGCCGACGTGGCGGCTTTCACTCCCGGCCTGTCATTCGCCAACTTCTTCGGTGAAGCCCTGCCCAAACCCGTTATTCGTGGTGTGGCGCCGGTGTCGATTTTTGGTGAGGACAACACTGCTGTGTTTATCGACGGCGTGTTCGTGTCCAGTACCACGGGTATCAACCTGAGCTTTATCGATTTCGAGCGTATCGAGGTGCTGAAGGGTCCGCAAGGTGCCTACTTCGGTAATAACTCGTTCGCCGGTGCCATTAACTACGTGACGCGCAAGCCTTCTGACGAGCTGGCCATCAACACGGAGATTACGGCCGGCACTTATGACACGCTGCGAGCAGCCGCCTCAATTGAGGGGCCGCTGGTGGGCGACGTGCTGTCGGGCCGGGTGTCTTTCCTCTACGACGACTTTGGCGGAACCTACAACAATCAGGCCGATATCGATCAGGATATCGGTGGCCGCAAATACAAGACCGTAGCAGGTTCACTCTTCTATACCCCGGTCGACAGTTTCTCGGCGCAGTGGAACCTGTACTATTCGGATGACGAGATCGACCCCCCGGCGCAGAGTACGGTGCCGGCTGGTTGCCAGGGGCAGCGTTCAACCTCGGCGCCGTTCACGGTCAACCAGAACCGCAAGCAGAATTTCTGCGGCGAGGTTCCGCGGGCGGGTCAGGACGATTTGTTCACTATCCCGGGTGAGATTGGCCAGCTGCGTGAAGTCTTCCGCACGACCTTGAACATGAACTGGTCAACTGATATCGGCACGTTTTCGTCGTTGACTGGTTTTTCGGAAACGACGGACGTCAGCTTTGATAACGGCAACCCGGGCGCACCGAACACGATTTACAGCTACCTGACTCAGCCGCCGCAGTTTGGACCGCCGTTCGGCAGCGTTCAGCTGTTTGATGCCGGTGGCCTGTTGTTCCAGAATGCCGGTGAGTCGGACAATAAGGACTTCAGCCAGGAGCTGCGCTTTACCAGTCCGGTTGACCGCAGCGTGCGCTACACACTCGGCGCCTACTACTTCAAGCAGGACTTTAATTCGCCGCAACCCTGGGCCTCGGTACGGGCCGAAAACCCCAAGCCGGCCGATTTTGCAGCTTTCTGCCCGCTGTGTATCACGATTTTCCCGGGTGCCGCCATCAGCCCGTTCTCAGCCGGCGATTCGGCTTTCGGCCCCTGGTTCTCGCAGCTGCCGAACCGCAATGCCGGGTATGTCGCCGGTTCCACGCGTGACGTTGCGGTGTTCGGATCTATCGAGGTGGACTTCACGAGCCGCCTGACTGGTTATGCCGACATCCGCTATACCGACCGCAGCGTTGTGGGTGAGAGCTTTACGCGCCAGTTCGATTACGACATCGCTACCGACACCATTAATGAAGCCAACACCATCGAGAGCTTTGAGCGTACCAAGAACGACACGGACTACATCACCTGGCGCGCGAGCCTGAGCTATGCCGCAACCGAGAACTCAACTGTCTACGGCTCGGTAGCCACCGGCGAAAAAGGTGGCGGTGTCGACTCGTTCACGATTACCGGTTCGGGCGATCCCCTGCTGGATAACACCATACGGCAGGTCACCTTCGACCCCGAAAGCAACATCACCTATGAGTTGGGCTACAAGTCTGCCTTGAATGAAGGCAGGACCGTGCTGGATGCGTCGGTGTACTACATCGACTGGTCCGATATTGTCATCCCGGTGATCAACGACACGATTCCTGATCCGAACAATCCGGGCCAGACGCTGCCGGTGCTGGCCTATACCATCAGCCAGAACGCGGGTGACGCGTCGATCAAGGGCGGTGAGTTCAGCGTGCGCTCTTCGCTGAGTGACTATGTTGATGTCGGTTTCGGTGCGTCGTACAACCGCGCCAAGCTTGACCGCGGCAACGTCGAAAGCTTCGCGCGCTTCCCGGCCTTCTCGATTGAAGGCGACATGAGCGGCCAGACTTTGCCGCGGCAGCCGGAGCTGCAGCTCAATGCCAATGTCACTTTCCGCGACCAGCTCACGGGTGACTGGGACTGGTTCGTGCGCGGTGACGCGTTCTACCAGTCGCGCTGGTACGTGGGTCTGCCCAACCAGGCGCAGATTCCCAGCCGCATTATTTCGAACCTGCGTTTAGGTATCGAGAGCGAGCAGTTTTCGGTGGAGTTCTGGGCACGCAACCTGTTTGACAATGACGCGCCGACGGCTGCATTCCGCGACCCGTACTTCTCAAATGCACTGCAGCAGAACGGTGGCAGCAGCACGGGTGGTTTCGACAACTTTTTCCCGTGGCGGCTGTCGATTGCCAATGCGGAGCGCCGCGTCATCGGTATGACGGTGCGGGCTCGCTTCGGCGGCTAGTTGCCGGGCCGGGCCGCGAGTCCGGTGCAGCACGAACGAAGGCCCGCAGCTCATCTGAGCTGCGGGCTTTTTAGCTCTGCAGGCCGGTTTCTCTATCGCTTTGATAGGCCGGGCTGCCTTATGAAAGAGGATGGCTTGTGAATCAACTACTGACAGGAATGGTTTCCGTAACCCTGATGGCGGCGAGTCTGACGGCCGGCGCGGCAGAGCGCGAATCGGACCTGCGCCTGCCCATCGGCGACCCGCTGCGGAAGGACAAGCAGGTGGAGGTTGTTATTGATGCCATTACCGACACGGCGACCGGCGAGCTGATTGGCCCCGGCGAAATGGCGAAGCGGCTGGCCGACGTCGGCCTGGTGTTTGTTGGCGAGACGCACACCAATATCGATTACCACAACGCCCAGCTGAAGGTCATCCAGGAACTCTACAAGGCCGGCCGCAACGTGATGATCGGGCTGGAGATGTTCCCCTACACCCAGCAGGCCAACCTCGACACCTGGTCGCGCGGTGGCTTCACCGAGGCGGAGTTTGTCGAGAAGGCCAAGTGGTACACCTACTGGGGGTACAACTGGGAGTACTACCGCGAAATCTTCCTGTATGCGCAGGAGAACAATATCCCGATGTACGGCGTCAACACGCCCCGCGAGGTAGTCACCGCGGTGCGCAAGAAGGGCTTTCAGGACCTGACCGATGAAGAGGCCGCCCACATTCCCAACGAGGTGCTGCCGGTCAGTGATGATCAGCGGCGCATGTACAAGTCGTTTTTTGACCCGGCCGATACGCTGCACATGAGCGACGAGCAGCTGGACGGCATGCTGCGCGCCCAGAGCACCTGGGATGCCACGATGGGCTGGAATGCGCTGCAGGCACTCAAGCAACACGGCGGCGACAACGCCATCATGGTGGTGCTGATCGGCTCCGGACACGTCACCTACGGTCTGGGCGCGGAACGGCAGACCGAGCCGTATTACGCCGGACAGATCGCCTCGATAATTCCCGTGCAGATCGACCCGGCGGCACCCGCAGAAGAGCGGCGCGTGCAGGCATCCTACGCCAACTACATCTGGGGGCTGCCGGAGGCGCGTGCCGAAGTCTACCCCTCACTGGGCGTGTCATTGATGGGCTCGCTGGGCGACCAGCCCACCAAGATTATTCAGGTCAGCGGGGGTTCGGTTGCCGAGCGTGCCGGTCTGCAGGTGGGCGACGTACTGCTGTCGCTGAACGGTGTTGAGATTGCGGACAGCGTGGCGCTGCGCAGCTACGTGTCGACCTGGCGCTGGGGTGACATGGCGCGGGCACGAGTCGAGCGTGACGGCGAGCCGCGCGATATTTTGGTCCCGGTGCGGCGGGCCCGCGGCGGCGCCTACTAAACGGTTGGGAGGTCACAGGCTGTGAAAAATTTATTGAGGTTTAAACGGAACACGACGGCGTGGCTGCTGGCGCTCGGGCTGCTGGGCTCGGCGGGCGCCGCGTACGCGGGCGCACATGCTGCGGCCAGGACCACTGACGGTGCAGACAGCCACAGCAGCTACGCACTGGACATCGGTATTGATCCGACTACGCATGTGCTGGACGTCAGTGCGACCGTGGTGCTGCCGGCGCAGTATGCCGGCCAGACGCTGGAGTTCCTGCTCACGGACGCCGTCGAAATACTCGACTCCAGCGCGCCGGTGGAGCGCCTGCCTTACGACGGCAGCGTGGGTTTCAGCGGCATTAACGGCACCAGCGTGGAGCTGACCGAAGAAGGCAACGTCGCGCAGTATCGCGTCAGCATGCCGGCCGGCGTGGCGACGCTGACGCTGCGCTACAAAGGCGTCATCAACTTTGCGCTCGGTGACCTCAAGGAGCAATACACCCGCGGCTTTCGCAGCACGGCCGGCCTGATTGACAGCGACGGCATTTACCTGGCCGGCAGCTCGCTGTGGTACCCGTTTTTCAGTAACGAGCTGCTGAGCTTTAACCTCAGCAGCAATGTGCCCGAGGGCTGGCACCTGATCAGCCAGGGCAACGGCACGTCGCGCGATGCCGATGGTATGTCGGCCTGGGATTCTGCCGGGCTGGTGGACGAGATCTACCTGGTCGGTGGTCCGCTGCAGCGCTATGCCGAGGGCGCCGGCGCGGTGCAGGCCGAAGTCTACCTGCGCGAGACCGACGACGGGCTGGCGCGCAAGTATCTGGACGCGACGGCGCAGTACCTCGAGATGTATCGCAACCTCATCGGCCCGTACCCTTATGGCAAGTTTGCGCTGGTCGAAAACTTCTGGGAAACGGGCTACGGCATGCCGTCGTTTACGCTGCTGGGCCCGCAGATTATCCGCTTCCCGTTTATCCTGACCTCGTCCTATCCGCACGAAATTTTGCACAACTGGTGGGGCAACTCGGTGTTTGTCGACTACGACACCGGCAACTGGTGCGAGGGGCTGACGGCTTACATGGCCGATCACCTGATGCAGGAACTGCGTGGCACCGGTGCGGTCTGGCGGCGCGACACGCTGAAGAAGTACCGCGATTTCGTCAAGGACGGCAACGATTTCCCGCTGACCGAGTTCCGCTCGCGGCACAACGCGGCTACCGAGGCCGTGGGCTACGGCAAGGTCGCGATGGGCTTCCACATGCTGCGCCGCCAGCTCGGCGACGACGAATTTAAACGCGCCATGCAGACCTTTTATCGCGAGAACCGCGGTTCCAAAGCCAGCTTTGCCGACGTGCAGGCCTCGATCGAGGGCAGCAGCGGCGCGGAGCTCGGTGAGTTTTTCGAGCAATGGGTGCAGCGCACCGGCGCACCCGACCTGGAACTGGGCAAGACCCGGGTATCGCGCAAGGCTGGCCGGTATCGTATTCGCGGTGTGATCAAGCAGCTGCAGTCAGGCGAGCCGTATACCCTCGACGTGCCGGTGTATGTCACGACAACAGCCGGCCTCGAGACGTTTACCGTCACCGTCAATGACGCCGCGACCAATTTTGACATCAGCACCGAGGCGCAGCCGCTGTTGCTGGAAGTGGATCCCGAGTTCGACTTGTTCCGCCTGCTCGACCCGCGCGAAACCGCGCCTTCCATCGGCCAGATCTTTGGCGAGAGCGAAATCCTCGCGGTGATGCCGGCCGCGGCGAGCGCCGAGCAGCGGCGCTTGTACGAAGAGCTGATCGACAGCTGGCGCAGCGGGGCGCACGCCATAAGTATCGTCATGGACAACGAACTCAGCGAGATTCCCGCCGACAAGGCGGCCTGGCTGCTCGGTGCGGACAACGCGCTGGCCCTTGATCTGTTTGGTCGCGACCCGGCTATTGACGTCGACTTCGGTGCCGATGCGCTGCTGATAGCGGGTGAAAGCCTCGACCAGCGGGATCACTCTTCGGTGATCGTCCGACGCCATCCGGCCAACCCCGCCAAAGCGGTCGGCTGGATCGCCGTGGCGCCGGCGGCCGCGTTCCCGGGCGTGTCGGGCAAGCTGCCGCACTACGGTAAATATTCCTACCTGGGTTTTGCCGGCGATGAGCCGGCCAACATGCTCAAAGGTGAATGGGCCGCCACGGATTCGCCGTTGCGCCGCGACCTGCGCAAGGGCGATGAACGCTTTGCCGGCCAGGTGGCTGCCGCACGGCCGCCGGCCCGTGCCGCGCTGGCTGAGCTGCCGCCGGTGTTTTCCGCCACCAAGCTCATGAACCACGTCACGTACCTGGCCAGCGAGGAGCTGGCGGGCCGTGGTCTGGGTACGCCCGGGCTGGAGCTCGCGGCCGACTACATCGCGAAGGCGTTTGCCGAGGCCGGGCTGCAGCCCGGCGGTCACAACGGCACCTATTCACAGTATTTTGCCGTGGATGAAGGTGAGGACGGCCGGCCGCATCAGGTGCGCAACATCATCGGCGTGTTGCCGGGCAGCAATCCGGAGCTCGCTGAGCAGATGCTGCTGATTACCGCGCATTACGATCACCTCGGCAGCGGCTGGCCCGATGTGCGGGCCGACGCGGGCGAGGGCATTTACTACGGCGCCGACGACAACGCGAGTGGCGTGGCGGTGCTGATCGAAGTGGCGGCGGCGCTGGCCGCGCAGGGCGCGCCCGAGCGCACCATCGTGTTCGTCGCGTTCACCGGCGAGGAGGCAGGCTTGCTGGGCTCGCAGTATTTTGCAGCCAACCCGCTTCCCTACCCGCTGAGCGGCGTTAATGCGGTGCTCAACATGGACACCGTCGGCCGGCTCGAAGGCAAGGATATCTCGGTGTTTGGTGCTGCCAGTGCCTCGGACTGGGCCCCTATTTTTCGCGGCATCGGGTTTACGACCGGCGTGCCGACCAAGCTGATAACGGCCGATCTCGATTCGTCGGACCACACCATCTTTATCGGGCAGGGTATTCCCGCGGTGCAGATCTCCAGCGGCGCTTCGCTCGACTACCACCGGCCGACGGATACCGTGGACAAGGTGGACGTCGACGGTATGGTCAAAGTGGCTGTGGTGGTGAAAGAAGCCGCCGTCTACCTGGCCGAGCGTCCCGAACCCCTCAACGCCACCATCAGTGGCGCCGCCGCCAGCCCGCAGCCGCGGCAGGCGGGTGACGGTGGCCGCCGGGTGTCGGTCGGCACGGTGCCGGATTTTGCGTTCCAGGGTAAGGGCGTGCGGCTCGAAGGCGTGGTGCCGGGGTCGCCGGCTGCGCAAGCCGAGATGCAGGTCGGTGATGTGCTGGTTGAACTCGCCGGCCAGGAGGTCGATGGTCTGCGCGGCTACACCAATATCCTGAAGACGCTGGAGCCGGGGCAGCGAGTCACGCTGACCTTTGAGCGCGGCGGCGAACGGATCCAGCGGGAGGTCGACCTCGTCGAGCGCTAGCATGGAGCTCGACATCATGCTGGAGTCGAAGGTCGGCCCCGCTGCTATCAAGGAGCTGGGGCTGCTCGCCGAAAGCTATGGCTTTCGGGCCTTCTGGGTACAGAACTATGCGCGTGCGCCCGACGCCTTCATGGCGGCCGTGCCGCTGGCGCAGGCGTCGAGTCGTATTCGGGTGGGTGTAGTAGCGGTCTCGGCCTACGAAATGCACCCGCTCAAGATCTGCAATTCCCTGCTGACGCTCAATGAACTGTGCGCCGGCGGGGCTTGCCTGGTGCTGGGCGGCGGCGGCGAATGGCCGGGCGTGATGCAGGTGCCGCTGGGCAAGCGCATCACCGGCGCGCGCGCGGCCATTGAAATCATCAAGCGTGCTGCCAGCGAGCCGTTCCTGAGCTACTCGGGCGAGGTGTATTCCGCCCGCGGCTTCAGCACTGCGTGGGCGACCAAAGCACAGCCGCCGCTGGTCTATGCCGGTGCAACCGGCCCCAAGATGATTAAGATGGGCGTGGGTATTGCCGACGGCCTGATGATGAGCGACATACAGCCCGAGATGTTTGACTGGCCCCTGCCGAACCTGCAGGCGGCGCTGGCGGAGCGCGACCCGGGCCTGCCGCCGTTCCGGGTCAGCAATTTTCTGGCGTGGCATGTGAAAGAGGACGCCGAGGCCTCATATGCGGAAGCTCGCCGCGAGCTGATGATCCGTGGCTGGCTGGAGCGCCAGTGGGTCGAGCCGTATGTCAGCGCGGCGGCGGCCGCAGCCGTGCTGGCCGACACCCGGCCGTTTCTGACGGCGTTTCGGCAACGCCATGGCAACATCGAGGGCGTCGATCCGGCGGTCGTGCAGGCGCTCGTTGAGGGCCTGAGCTGCGCGGGCGGGGTCGACACGCTTGATCAGCATATTGAACGCCTGCTCAAATTTAAGGCCGCCGGGTTTACCGAGATCGCGCTGGGCCTGCAGGACGATCCGGCTGAGTCGATCCGCATGCTGGGTGAGCACGTCTTGCCCGCTATCCGGGCTGCCGCCTGAAGGTCTAGCGATGCTGCTGCCCGAGCACACCTACCACCGGCCCGCGTCACTCGACGAGTGCCTGGCGCTGGTCGGCAAGCTCGGCGGTGGCCCGGATGCCGAGCGGCTGGCCCGGGTGCAGCTGATCGCGGGCGGCACCGACGTGATTTTTAACATGCGCCTGAAGTTTTTCCGGCCGGAGAATCTCGTCAGTGTGCGGCGGCTGGCCGAACTGCAGCAGGTGGAGGAACTCGCTGACGGCGGCCTGCGCCTCGGCGCGTCCTGCCGGCTCGTGGACCTCGCTGATGACTCGCGTATTGCTGACCGATTTCCCGCCTTCAAGCAGTCGCTGGATGCCGTCGCCTCGGCCCATGTGCGCAACATGGGCACGCTCGGTGGCAACATCTGCCTCGAAACCCGCTGCTGGTACACCAATAACTCAGAAGAGTGGCGCAACGGCCGCGCCGGGTGCTTCAAGACCGACTGCGAGCACTGCCACGTGATCCCGAGCAGCGTGAAGTGCCATGCCATCAACAACGCCGACACGCCACCCGCGCTGCTGGCGCTCGACGCCAGCCTCACTCTGCAGAGCGTGCGCGGCGTGCGCGAGGTGCCGATCCGCGACTTTTATCAGCCGGACGGCATCGCGCACATGAACCTGGCCGCGGATGAACTTTTGACCCACGTGACCCTGCCGCCCTGCGCGGACCGCAACGTGTTTATCAAGTTCACGCCCCGGCGGGGGATGGACTTTTCGCTGGGTACGGTGGCTGCGCGGGCCAGCGGTACAGGCACGACGGCGGCGCATGTCGCGCTGGTAGTCGGCTCGATCTCGTCCGCCCCCATCATGCTGGATGCGCCGGCCCGGCTGCTGGAGCGCGAAGGTTTGAGTGACGCCGCCATCGACGCGGCGCTGGCGACCATGCGCGACGAGTTGGGCGAGATTACCAACCTGTACGGCCGCGCGACGTATAAAAAGCAGATTGCGAAAGTGCTGGTGAAGCGCGCGGTGCAGCAGCTGCGGGCGCAGTAGCCAGCGCGCAACCACCCGGGAGTTACGGCAATGGCCAAACACATCATGGCGTTAACGGTGAACGGCGACCGGCGCGAGTTTGCTGTGGATGACACCGACACCCTGCTGGACGTGATCCGCAATCAGCTGGCCCTGACCGGCACCAAGCGCGGCTGCACCACCGGCGCCTGCGGCGTCTGCACCGTCAATAATGCGCGGGGTGAGTCAGTGCTGGCGTGCCTGACG